>JBMYXI010000065.1:0-18979 GCA_049608225.1 Parashewanella sp. | reverse complement strand
ACGCCAAACGTCGTGAAATTTTAGAAAGGCTTAGAGCAAATAACCCAAAGCCTGAAACCGAATTGAATTTCTCTTCTCCCTTTGAGTTATTGGTTGCGGTAACATTATCAGCACAAGCAACGGATGTATCAGTCAATAAAGCGACCGATAAGTTATTCCCCGTTGCCAATACAGCTCAAGCTATTTTCGATCTCGGCGTTGATGGTCTAAAAGAGTACATCAAAACTATTGGCCTTTATAACAATAAAGCAATTAATGTTATCAAAGCCTGTGAGATCTTAATAAAAAAGCACAATGGCGAAGTCCCCGAAGATCGAGAAGCATTAGAAGCCCTTCCCGGTGTTGGCCGAAAAACCGCCAATGTGGTATTAAATACCGCCTTTGGCTGGCCGACAATTGCGGTTGATACCCATATCTTCCGCATGGCAAATCGCACTAAGTTTGCCATGGGAAAAAACGTCGACCAAGTCGAGCAAAAAATGCTTAAAGTCGTTCCAACCGAATTTAAAGTCGATGTTCACCACTGGTTTATTCTTCATGGACGCTATACCTGCCTTGCTCGCAAACCAAGATGTGGCTCGTGCATAATTGAGGATCTTTGTGAGTTTAAAGATAAAACAGAAATATAAGGAGGTAAACCTGATTTTACCTCCTAACCTCTTCTCAGTTACAGCAACGCCTTAATGCCCAAACTGAATACGAATACCTGCGTTAACAGTAAATCCATCATTACGAGACCAAATGTCTGTCGTCCAGCGACCGCTTGGTGCTTGTGCTGGCAGCAATAATGATTCTTCTTTGGTTTGGCGCACATTCAGTAGGTTTTCTGCATTAACAAAATAGCTCACGTTACCAAAGGTAATTTGTCCGAGCAGACCTAAGTGCCAATATGCCTTACTTTTCTTGCGATATGGATTACCTTCAAGGTGCTGCGTGCCTGTATAGTAGGCCTCAAATCCGAGCAAATGACTGCCGTGTTCTTCCCACATGATCACGGCACCTGCTGAATGCTTAGGTGTTAGATTAAGCGGAGTGCGACCATTGCCAGTGTTACTTTGCTTGCTTGCATCTGTGTATAAATAACTGCCGGTTAATTTAATGTCTTGCCAGCGATAGCGAAGCAATAATTCTGCACCGCGAATTTTACTTTTACCTTGCGCATTAACAATGCGTACCGTCTTATTTGAACGGATATTGACTGGCTTTATCACTTCTAGTTCTGTGACATTTTCAACATCGGAAGCGAACAAAGTGACACTGGATTCAAGATTGTCAACGGCGTAGCTGATGTCGATAGATCCCGTCGTTGCCAGCTCTTCTTTAAGGTTATCCAGCGGTGCTAGTCGTGATAACCCTGCATCTTCGATGTCTTCAATAAACGGCGTAGGTGCAAAAAAACCTTGGCCGAAAGAGCCACGAATAGTCCAACGTTCAGGTTGATATAACATAGAAACTCGTGGACTAAACTGCGTGCCGTACTCGCTATGCCAATCACTGCGAGCACTAAATGATGTTGAAACTTCATCCGTGATTTCATAATCAACTTGAGAGAACAACCCCGGCACTTGATAATTGTAGTTAAACGCTGAGAACTGCTTTGAATCAAAACTATCTGACTGATACGCTAACCCAACAAGCCAAGCGGTTGAATCATTATAGCCCGACACACTGGATTCCAGTAACTGACTTTCATGCTCATCGTTTTCTGCTACAGAACCGTAAATGTGATCGTGCTGTTGGCGCATAACCGAGCCACGCACATTAAGGTTAACAGTGTCTGCTAATGGTTTATCAAAAATAAATCCACTATCAAGCCTTAATGTATCTTGGCTTTGGACAAAAGCGTTACCATCTGGCGTTGTTGCACCTGCTTTGGTACCACCTTTACGATCTTCCTTCATCGCACCAAAGGTGAAGTAAAGGTTAGCGCCATTTTCGCCTTCCCAATAAACACGAGGACGAACACTGCCGCGTTGATATTCAGCAATATCAAGCCAGCCATCATGATCTAAATCTTGTTGCTGCTGATTATGTACCCCAGCTGTTACCGAAGCACTGAGCGCTTCATTTATCGGTGAAGCAAAATAGGAGGTGATATCTTGTCCGTTTTTCGATGTGGCATTTACTAACACCTCACCTTCAAATTCATCTGACGGTCGACGCGAAATTAAATTAATCACGCCACCAAGTGCCGAACCGCCATACAGTGACGAAGCAGAACCTTTGATTATTTCAACGCTTGCCAGATCGGTAGGCGGAATTTGTAATAAACCAATCGATGCAGTTTGACCACCGTAGAGCGGTAAACCATCACTAAGCAGTTGTGTATAACGACCATACAAGCTTTGTAACCGAATATTGGCACTGCCCAACGTTGGTGAGGTATTTTGCACTCTCACACCACCCGTTTCTGCCACCAGCATAGAAATATTCCCCGGTCGCATTAGGGCTTTTTCTTGAATTTCTTCGCCGTTGATGATCTCAGTTCGTGTTGCGGATTCAGTCACAATACGACCAAGCCGAGACGCGGTAACTTGGATTTTTTCAATCTTGTCTTCACCATGATGATGGTCATCATGATGCTCACCTTCTCCCGCATAAGAAATTGATGGAGCAAGCAATAAAGCCAGTGCGACTTTAGAATATTTAAACAGCATTTTTACCTCGATGAATGCAACAAGTTGCGAAACGAACGCAACTTTTAAAATTGTAATTTTGTTTTTAATCTTGCCGTAACAGCGCGACTACGAAATAAAAATAGGAGGCCGATGGAGAAGTGAGGCAATAAAATGGGTTTGCTTAATTGCTAATGGCAATAGAGACTCGCTCAATACCACTAACTCTATCAATGGAAGATTTAATTTAAGATAAACAGTCGAAGCACAAGAGTTTGCAGGACAAATGCATTCATTCTCACAGCAATCTACTTCGCAGCATTCACCTTTCTTTACTGAGGCTGAATCATTTACAGCTAATTTTTGTTGTGATGAACCTTGCTGTGCATTGAGGCTCTCAATTTGATTATCGAATAATTGTGCTTGTGAGCTAGGTTGCCATGTAGAGGCATCATCATGGGGTAACATGAAATGGTAAGTGATGGCTTGCGCAGTAAAGGCAACCAAAACCGTTATCATGCACAGCAATTTTGATAATAACTTAAACACAATCAATTACACATTGTTATCACTAATAAAAATCGCCGCCATTGTAGGTGGTTTAGCAATATAAGTGAAGCATGTTTAACTTATTATTACGACTTTTCAGCTTGCTTCTCTCAGAGTGTCAATCATAATTGTTTTAAATATCTAATTGGTCGTGATAACAATAGCTTGTTATCATAATCTAATCATTATTTTGGAATCTATTATGAGCCAGCTATTACATACCATGCTTCGCGTTGGTAACTTAGATGAGAGTATCGATTTTTATACTCGTATTTTAGGGATGAAATTACTGAGAAAGTCAGAAAATGCAGAATATCGTTATACCCTCGCCTTTGTTGGCTATGGTGAAGAATCAACGGGTCAGGCCGTTATCGAACTGACATTTAATTGGGATACGGATAAATACGATTTAGGCAGCGGTTACGGCCACATCGCCCTTGGCTTTGAAGACATATATAAGCAATGTGACATTATCGCAGACGCTGGCGGTAAGATCACTCGCGCACCAGGCCCTGTTGCTGGCGGCACCACGGAAATCGCCTTCATTGAAGATCCTGACGGTTATAAAATTGAATTGATTCAGATGAAATCTGCAACTCAAGGTTTAGGTTAAAGCGTCCGCTATCTTGACAATAACCCCAGCCAAAACTGGGGTTATTGTCTTTAAGCTTAATTTCAACTCATTACCAAGCTAGATTGCGTCCCTTACAATCATAGAAGCCGCCATTTTGCTCTATGGTAAAGTTATCTAACACATTCTTTAAACCTGTAACGGATTCATCCGTTGTGATCAATGCATTGGCACCGCCCATCTCGGTTTGAACCCAGCCCGGATGCAGTGCAATAGCATTCACGCCGTCAGGAAGTCCATCTTGCGCGATTGATTTAGTAATGGCATTTAACGCCGCTTTGGAAGAACGATAAATATAAGCACCACCGCTGGCATTTTCACCCATGCTTCCCATGGCCGATGACATATTCGCAATAAGCCCGCCGACACTCTTCAATGAATCATAAAAGGCTTCCATCATTTTCATAGGCGCAATGGTATTAATTTCAAAAACTTTACGCCATTCATCAACATCGGTATCACCAAATGGCTCACCTTTTGGACCATAATAACCCGCATTATTAATAAGCAAATCTAATTCAACGCCTTTTAATTCAGATGCCAGCTCCATAATGGCTGAATGATCAGTGACATCGAGCGCAAATACATCAAGACTATCGTAAGTTTCGAGTAGCTCAGTTAACTCGGTTGCACTTTCTGGATCACGACAACAAGCAATCACTTGCCAGTGATGCTCACAATAAGCTTTTACCAGTGCTAATCCAATACCTCTATTTGCTCCTGTGATCAATACGCGCTTTGTCATTTTATGCTCCGATAAATTAATACTCTTTTCTGGAATACTATCATTTCATCTTTCAACAATCTCAATTTATTCAGAAATAAATATCACAACAAGCCTTCATCAAATTGTTGCAAATGCAATGAATTACCTTTGTTTTTATTAGATTTTTTCCATTGCGTACCTAAGCTTAAATTAGCGGTTACTTTTTGTTATTGCATTTAGGGGGCTTTATGGGGATTTTCGAACATTACCAACAACGTTACGAGCATAAATTAGACGAAGAATACACGCTTGAAGAGTTTTTTGAGATCTGTAAGCAAGATAAAAATGCTTATGCATCTTCTGCCGAACGTTTATTGCAGGCGATTGGTGAGCCAGAGGTGGTAGACACCTCAAAAAATCCGGTACTGAGCAGAATATTTTCAAACCGTTTAATCAATCGTTACCCTGCTTTTTCTGAATTTTATGGCATGGAAGAAGCCATCGAACAAATCGTTGCTTACTTAAAACATGCAGCACAAGGGCTGGAAGAATCTAAACAAATTTTATATCTTCTAGGTCCTGTAGGTGGCGGTAAATCATCACTAGCAGAAAAATTAAAATCATTAATGCAACAGCAACCCATTTATGTGCTTTGTGCCAATGGTGTTCGCAGTCCAGTCAATGACCACCCCTTCTGTTTATTTAATGTTGAAGAAGATGGCCGCGTATTGCAAGACGAATATCAAATACCATCGCGTTACCTTAAAGATATTATGTCACCTTGGGCGGTGAAAAGGCTGCATGAATTTGGTGGTGATATTTCCCAATTTAGAGTGGTAAAAGTTTATCCTTCTATATTGGATCAAATTGCCATCGCCAAAACCGAGCCCGGTGATGAAAATAACCAAGATATCTCATCATTAGTCGGTAAAGTCGATATCAGACAACTTGAGCATTTCTCACAAAGTGATGCCGATGCCTATGCTTATTCAGGCGCCTTATGCCGTGCTAATCAGGGGTTGATGGAATTTGTGGAAATGTTCAAAGCACCAATCAAAGTGCTGCATCCACTGCTTACCGCAACACAAGAAGGTAATTATAATGGCACTGAAGGGCTTTCAGCCTTACCTTATAACGGCATTATCCTTGCCCATTCCAATGAATCTGAATGGTCTACCTTTAGAAATAACAAAAATAACGAGGCGTTCTTAGATCGAGTTTATATCGTAAAAGTGCCTTATTGCCTACGTATCTCTGAAGAAATTCAAATTTATGAAAAGCTAATCACCTCTTCTGAGCTTAGTGATGCACCGTGCGCACCTGCGACATTGGATTTACTGGCGAAGTTTGCAGTGCTATCACGCATAAAAGTGCCTGAAAACTCATCCATTTATTCTAAAATGCGGGTTTATAACGGCGAAAGCTTAAAAGATACTGACCCAAAAGCTAAATCTTATCAAGAATATCGCGACTTTGCTGGTGTCGATGAAGGTATGACAGGACTATCAACCCGTTTTGCATTCAAAATTTTATCACGAGTATTCAATTTTGATCACTCAGAAGTCGCGGCCAATCCTGTTCACTTGTTCTATGTGCTTGAAAAGCAAATCGAACAAGAACAGTTCCCAGCAGAGGTCAGCGAGCGCTACCTTGAGTTTCTCAAGGGGTATTTGACACCTAAATATGTTGAGTTTATCGGTAAAGAAATTCAAACCGCTTATTTAGAATCATATTCTGAATACGGACAAAATATCTTTGACCGTTACGTTACCTATGCTGACTTCTGGATCCAAGATCAAGAATATCGCGATCCTGAAACAGGCCAGCTATTCGACAGAACGGCGCTTAATACTGAACTGGAAAAAATTGAAAAACCTGCGGGCATCAGTAATCCAAAAGACTTCCGTAATGAGATCGTTAATTTCGTATTACGTGCTAGAGCCAATCACGGCGGTAATAATCCACTTTGGACCAGCTATGAAAAACTCAGAACAGTGATCGAAAAGAAAATGTTCTCCAATACTGAAGACTTATTGCCTGTTATTTCATTCAATGCCAAGACATCGACTGAAGATCAACGTAAACACGATGACTTTATCGACCGAATGATGAAAAAAGGCTATACCAAGAAACAAGTTCGTCTGTTGTCTGAGTGGTATTTACGAGTTCGTAAATCCTCATAAATACCAAACAGTAAGTTCTAATATCATTCACATTAATCAATATGATTGATTCGTGTGAATGGTATCAGCATAAAGGGCAAAATCTCTGCCCTTTTAAGGAGCAAACATGGCGAATTTCATTGACCGTCGTTTAAATTCCAAAGGGAAAAGCACCGTCAACCGACAACGTTTTATTGCAAGATACAAATCTAAAATAAAACAGTCCGTCAGTGATGCGATTACTCAACGCAGTGTTACTGATGTGAAGACGGGTGAAAGCATTACCATTCCAGCAAAAGACATTGTTGAGCCAATATTTCATCAAGGTAAAGGCGGTATCCGAGATCAGGTTCATCCCGGCAATAAAGAGTTCATCAAGGGAGACAAAATTCCACGACCTGAAGAAGGAGGTAAAGGTGGCGGCGGTGAAGGTGAAGCCTCTGACTCAGGTGAGGGACAAGATGAGTTTGTGTTCCAAATATCCAATGATGAATATCTTGAGCTACTGTTTGAAGACTTAGCCCTGCCTAATTTACAGCAAACAGAACTAAATAAGATAGTCGATTATCAAATTCATCGTGCAGGCTTTACCAATGACGGTGTACCAGCCAATATCAATATTGTTCGCTCGCTACGCTCGTCACTGGCAAGAAGAATTGCACTGACTGCTGCGCGTCGAAAAGAGCTGGCTAAATTAAAGCAAGAGCTTGAGGAGCTATTGAATGTGCCAGGTTCAGACTCAGATGTTATTCAAGCCAAAAAAGCCGAAATTGAGCGACTCGAAAAGCGAATTGCTAATGTTCCTTACATTGATACCTTCGACTTAAAATACAATAACTATGCTAAGCATGAAAAACCTTCTTCGCAAGCGGTTATGTTTTGCATTATGGATGTATCAGGATCAATGGATCAAGCCACCAAAGATATAGCTAAACGCTTTTATATCTTGCTGTATTTGTTTCTCACTCGAACTTACAAAAATCTCGATGTGGTGTTCATCAGGCATCATACCCAAGCAAAAGAAGTCGATGAACAAGAGTTTTTTTATTCACAAGAAACGGGGGGCACTATTGTCTCAAGCGCGTTGAATTTAATGACAGAAATTCAAGCAGAACGCTACCCTGAAAACGAATGGAACATTTATGTGGCTCAAGCCTCTGATGGCGATAATTGGGCTGATGATTGCAGTAAATGTGTTGATGTTCTATCAAGTAAGATTTTACCGCTTGTGCGTTACTACAGTTACATAGAGATCACTCAAAGAGCTCATCAATCTTTATGGAAACAATACGAAAAAATGCAGTCGGATTTTGAGAATCTTGCAGTACAACATATCAAAAAAGTCGATGATATCTATCCCGTATTCAGGGAACTGTTTAAGAAGCAAACTTCTTGAGGGAGAATACTATGGCAAAACAAAAACAACCGCTAAGTGATGGCCCCGAATGGACATTTGAATTACTTGAGCAATACCAAACTGAAATTGAGCGAGTTGCTCAGCACTATGGTTTGGATAGCTACCCAAACCAAATCGAAATCATTACCGCCGAGCAAATGATGGATGCCTATGCGGCTATCGGTATGCCGATCAGTTACACTCATTGGTCATTTGGTAAGAAGTTTATCCAGACCGAACAGGGTTATAAACGCGGTCATATGGGGCTTGCTTATGAAATCGTCATCAATTCCGATCCTTGTATTGCCTATTTAATGGAAGAAAATACCATGACTATGCAAGCTTTGGTTATGGCTCATGCCTGCTACGGTCACAACAGTTTCTTCAAAAATAACTATCTATTCAAAACATGGACCGATGCCAGCTCCATCATTGACTACTTAGTGTTTGCCAAAGAGTACATTTTAAAGTGCGAACTTGCCCACGGCACGACTAAAGTAGAAGAGTTTATCGATTCCTGTCATGCGTTAATGAACATGGGCGTTGACCGTTACAAGCGCCCTTCTGAAATATCGTTCAAACAAGAACAAGCAAGGCAAAAACAACGAGAAGAATATCTGCAAAGCCAAGTAAACGACTTGTGGCGCACCTTACCTAATCAGACAAAGGAAAGTCGACAAAGTGAGGAAGTTCAGTTTCCTAAAGATCCACAAGAAAATATTCTCTATTTCATTGAAAAGAATGCACCTTTGCTTGAACCTTGGCAGCGTGAAATCGTACGTATTGTGCGTAAAATTTCTCAGTATTTTTATCCGCAAAAACAAACACAAGTTATGAACGAAGGTTGGGCAACCTTTTGGCATTACACCATTCTGAATCATCTATTCGATGAAGGTTTGGTGACAGATAGCTTCATGATGGAGTTTTTACAATCCCATACAGGAGTTGTAAAACAGCAACCTTTCGACAGTGAATATTATTCGGGTATTAATCCTTACGCCTTAGGTTTTGCCATGTTTACTGACATAAAACGGATTTGTGAACACCCAACAGAAGAAGATAAAATCTGGTTTCCTGATATTGCCGGCAGTGATTGGCTTGAGACCTTACATTTTGCCATGAGAAACTTTAAAGACGAAAGCTTTATCAGCCAGTATTTGTCTCCCAAAGTCATGCGTGACTTCAAGTTATTTGGTGTTAATAATGACGACAGCAAAGATCATGTGGTGATATCAGCGATCCATGATGACAGTGGTTATAAAAAGATCAGGGAGTTGTTATCACAACAATATAATCTTTCTAATAATGAGCCCAACATTCAAATTCAAAAGGTCAATATAAATGCAGATAGATCATTAATATTAAGGCATATCCCATTCAACCGAATTGCGTTAGATAAAAGCTATGAAGAAGTATTAAAACATTTGCATCGTTTATGGGGATTCGATGTCCATTTAGAAGAGTTGACACTAGATGGTGATATTAACTTACTCGCAAGTTGCCCTAAACAACCCGAAGCAATCAAAGAAGCTGAAACAAAAAAGGCATAAAACATTACCCCGTAATCGATAACGAATACGGGGTAATTTAGGAGAATTAATTATCTTGAGCAAGTTCTGCAGGCAAGTCATCACGCAGGGTGAGCCACATTTTTCCGCTCTGAATACCATAATCTCGCATTAAATTAGCAATTGACTCGAAATCTTTTTGCTGGGCAATTTTTTCAAAATCTTTATAAAACTGCAAAGCCAATGCGCGAGCAGCTTTACTTGAAAAATAATACCGTCCAACACGACTATACAAACCTTTAAATCCATTTAAAATCAATACATACAACGGATTACCACATGAAAAAGCCAGCTTGTGGTGTAATTTGAAGTCAAAATCGGCAAAAGATTCCGCTGTGTCTTCCAGCTCGTGACATAACTGCAATAAATCACTCACTAATTCTGCATTAGTTCGTACGGCGCCACGAAAATAAATCGTACTAATATTAGTGCGCGCAGAAAGCAATTGATCGACCAGAACAGGAAAGCCTTCAGGGTTTAGGTCGGCAATGGTTTCAATAATATTCAGCCCCGACTTTTCCCAAAAGTTATTCACTTGAGTTGGCTTACCATGCTGAATCGTCAACCAGCCATCACGCGCAAGACGCTGTAGCACTTCACGTAACGTTGTTCGAGTTACACCTATTAGTTCTGATAACTCTCTTTCGGCTGGTAAAATTGAGCCAGGAGGAAATTTTCCTTCCCAAATCGAGCGCACAATATATTTCTCTGCGAAACTCGCAGGTCCTTTGGCATTGATAATCATCAGCCCATTTTCCAGAATTTTTTAAATAATATAGCCACAGATCATACCAGAGAGAGTAAAAATGAAAACTCCTTAAAGACAGTGAACATCAAAAAAAATCGAATATTTGCTTCAATCGAGTGATGGTTATAGCAATTTTTTCAGGAGTTCTCTAGAATCTGGCCGTGAGTGTCATAATTTTAGGTTTAAACGGAACATGCTAGGTGACATAGCGAGGTCGTTTCGTCTAGACTGAGTCTTTCAAATTATATTTGAGCAACCGATTTAGCGATAGCTTATTAGCTTCAGCTAGTTACCGCGCTACAAATAAGAATAAGAGTTAGAGAGGAACCTATGCCTGTGACAATGAGTCAGGCGTTTATTGATAACTTCTTGGGCCAATCACCTAAGTGGTACAAAATCGCAATTTTAGCTTTTCTAGTAATTAACCCACTAGTTTTCTTTTTTGTCGACCCGTTCGTGGCCGGCTGGATGCTAGTTATCGAGTTTATCTTCACCTTGGCATTAGCGCTTAAATGTTATCCACTTCAACCTGGTGGTTTATTAGCACTACAAGCGGTCGCCATGGGCATGACAAGCCCTCATCAAGTGTTACATGAAATCCAAGCCAACTTAGAAGTGGTATTACTTCTGATCTTTATGGTGGCGGGTATTTTCTTCATGAAGCAATTGCTTCTGTTTGCATTCACCAAGATTATTACTAAAATCCGTTCAAAGATCGTTGTGTCACTGATGTTCTGTTTTATGTCAGCATTTTTGTCAGCGTTTTTGGATGCATTAACTGTGATTGCCGTTGTTATCTCAGTAGCAATTGGATTTTACTCCATTTATCATAAAGTTGCTTCTGGTAAGAACTTCAATGATGATCACGATCATACTACTGAAGAACAACAACAGTTAAATGAGCAAGAATTAGAAAACTTCCGTAGCTTTCTGCGTAACCTATTATTGCATGCGGGTGTAGGTACAGCACTCGGTGGTGTTTGTACTATGGTCGGTGAACCACAAAACCTGATCATTGCAGCACAAGCAAATTGGGGCTTTGGTGAGTTTGCACTGCGTATGTCTCCAGTTACTTTGCCGGTTTTGCTTACTGGTTTGATGACTTGTTTCTTAGTAGAAAAATTCAAAATCTTTGGTTATGGCGTTCAACTACCTGAAGCCGTACATAAAATTCTTTCTGATTATGCGGCTCACGAAGACAGAAATCGCACCCAGAAAGATAAAGTTAAGCTTATTGTTCAAGCCGTTGTTGGTGTTTGGTTAATCGTTGGATTAGCATTCCATTTAGCTTCTGTTGGTCTAATTGGCTTATCTGTCATCATTTTAACGACTGCATTTAACGGCATCACTGATGAGCACGCATTGGGTAAAGCTTTCGAAGAAGCGCTCCCTTTTACCGCTCTATTAGCTGTATTCTTTGCCGTGGTTGGTGTGATCATCGATCAACAATTATTCGTACCTGTTATTCAATGGGCACTAAGCTTTGAAGGTAATGCGCAATTAGTAATTTTCTATATTGCCAACGGGTTATTATCTATGGTCAGTGATAACGTCTTCGTTGGAACTGTCTATATTAATGAAGTTAAAACTGCACTAATTAACGGTCAAATTACTCGTGATCAGTTCGATCTGCTTGCTGTTGCGATTAATACTGGCACCAACTTACCGTCAGTTGCAACACCTAATGGTCAAGCCGCCTTCCTATTCTTGTTAACGTCAGCACTTGCTCCGCTCATTCGATTGTCTTATGGGCGTATGGTGTGGATGGCTTTGCCATATACCATTGTATTATCAATTGTCGGTGTTGTTGCTATTCAACTTGGTTGGTTAGAAGACATGACACAATACTTTTATGATTCGCATTTAATTATGCATCATACCGTTAAAGAAGTATTGGATACTGCCGTATCAAGTCACTAATCACTTGATTAATTAACGCCTCTTGTTAACAAGAGGCGAATAAGGAGTAAACGTTGAGTCATCTCATTATTTTTTCGCAAAAAAGGATTGCTTGGTTTCTATTATTATTAACCGGCTTAGGATTAGAAGCAGCAGCATTGATTTTCCAATATGTTGTTAAGCTCGATCCTTGCGTAATGTGTATTTATCAACGTTTAGCAATATTCGGTATTGTGATCGCGGCGCTAATTGGACTTGCTGATCCTAAATCTCGGTTAGTTAGAACGCTTGGGGTATTAGTTTGGGGAGTCAGTGCCTCTTGGGGATTAAAGCTGGCAATTGAATTAACTCAAATGCAATCAAACCCTTCGCCGTTTGCCACCTGCTCATTTTTACCTGAGTTCCCAAGTTGGATGCAATTACATGAATGGTTACCGTCGGTGTTTATGCCAACAGGAATGTGTTCAGATATTCCCTGGACATTCCTTAATGTAACAATGTCCCAATGGATGATTGTGGTATTTGGTGTTTATCTTGCCACGTTTGCGTTATTTTTACAGCCTTCGCTGAGCAAAACGGTAGATCTAGACTAATAAAGTTAAAGGGGAGTCCCTCTCCCCTTACTTTCAGTTAATCAGTTGAAAATAATGGCCACATTACAATGTGATCTTCTAAATTTTTAATGTGTTTTTCATTCACCGCTTTGTTTTTTACCGACATTTCTTTACGGTGCATTTTCTTTTTGGTACCAGCAATCAATGGGTGCCATTTGGGTAGTTGTTTACCAAGAAATAAACGACGGTAAGCACAACTCTCAGGTAGCCAATCCATTTCAGGCAGTTTTTCTAACGTTACCACCGTACAATCGGGAACATAATCAAATCGCGTCGAATAGTGTTTACATTCGCATGTTTTCACATCAAGTAATCGACATGCTGCATCGGTATAAAAAAGCTCATCCGTTTCATCATCAATAATTTTATTCAGGCAACACTTTCCGCAGCCATCACACAATGATTCCCATTCATCTGTTGTCATTTCAGACAAAGATTTCGTTTCCCAAAAAGACACAATTACTCAACTCAATAAAAAAAGACTGCTAATTTTACCTTAAAATAGTGATACTTTCTTGTCATTCCTTCTTTCACTTTATCTAGGTTTTGACTTAAGATGCTTCTTTAATTTTTCGGATAGCAATACCACCGTCATCGCCTGATAATCATTCATGTTCGACCATGCTTTAAGCACTTGGAAATTATGATAAGTTAAGTAATAACGCCCTTTTGAATTCTCTAATGAAGTCAGAAAAACTTGCATGTCATCCCTGTCAGGAAGTGCGCTACCGTCAAAGCGAGTTACACCTAATTGTTGCCATTGAGCGAAACTTTTCATACCTGTTGCGTCATTATCGCTAAGCTTTTTACTTAATTTCACTTGCCTGCCCCATGTTTGAGAGCGGTTCCAGCCAGCTTGTTGCAAAGCAAAAGCGACAGTTGCAAAACTATCTAATTTATTATGCCAAATATCGGCTTTACCATCTTTGTCCCAATCCTGCCCAAAAGTTAAGAATTGTGTTGGACTAAAATGTAATTGACCCAACTCTCCCTTATGGTTACTTTTCAAATCATTAATGGGGATTAGCTGCTTATCGACTGCTTTTAAGCATGCAACAAATTGTTGATCCATTTCTGGAGTTTGTTGTTCATAAGCTTTGGAAGAATAAACAGATAACGCTGAAAAACCTCTATTTTCAACAGTCGTCCCTTTTAACAACGCCCACAATGAAATAATAAACCTTGGTTGAACGTGGTAATGATGAGCTATCTTCTGTAACGGTATTTGATATTCAAAATAAACTTCAGCTAAAGCTTCAACTTGTTGAAATGTCACTCGTTGATGAAAATAGTCATCGAATGATATAACCGTTGGCTTGGGTTGGTTTTCGACAACGGAGATACGTTTAAACTGCTTTACTTCTTTTTTCGCAGCAGCAATAACGGCGTTATTTACCCCTTGTTGTTGTGCTTTAATAAGTAACGAGTCCAGATATGACTGATAAGTTTCCGCTTTTCCATAAACCGATTGTGAAAATAAAACACTCGAAAAAAACAAAGAACAAGCTATGAATATTCGCGCCATAAATAGCCTTTTGCAGCTGATGGGTTACCACACTAGTGTAGTAGCTAAATTTACCTCATTTCACACCAAGACACCAAAAGTTATCATTTATCCCAAATTGCAGACCAAACACTTGAAATATTTATTGTGCAAAGTCAGCAACGATGACTCAGCACAATAAAATAATGTAAGATTTACCGAGCTAATCTTTCAGCCCTAAAGCGCTACGATGTTGAGCCAATAGGTTATCTTGTGGAGGGGGTAGCTGCAAATAAAATGATTTTTCAGCTAATTCACTGCGAACTTTGCCAATGTCAGCAAAACCTAGCTTTTCACGTTTATCCAAAGGAATAAGCATGATCAATTGAGGCGTACCAAACATCTCCATCAAAGGATCAGGTACATTAGAAAAATCCCCTTTTTTTGCTACAAAAAGATAGGTTTCAGCTTTTCGACTACTTTTATAAACCGCGCATATCATATTCGTCTACAAATCCTACAGTAACGGCTTGCCAGAAAAAGGGAAGCACTATACCATGAACAATCTAAAAAATAAGTGATATTGCTGTTGTATCTTTGCAACTAAGAAGTATTACCATCATTGAGTTTCAGGAGTAACAAGGCCGGGATGCTAGAATCAAGTCTTGAATTAAAAGGTTCATCATTCACTCTTTCAGTGCTTCATATTAAAAGCCATGATTTGAACCAAATCACATCCGAGTTAGACGAAAAACTAGCCCAAGCACCACAATTTTTTCTAGGTGCACCTCTGGTGTTAAATTTATCTGCAATCACTGATCAGCATTTTGAACTGGCAGAATTGAAACAATTACTCACCAAACGAAAATTAGTTATTGTTGGCGTTACAGCAGCGAACAACTTATTAGCTTCTAAAGCCAAAGATATTGGATTGGGCATCATTAAGTCGGGTAAGCCACTTGAAATGCCAAAAGTTCCAAGAAAGACCCAAATTGTGACGAAAAATATTCGTTCAGGCCAACAGGTATACGCCAAAGATTCAGATTTAATCATTATTGGCGCAGTAAGTAATGGTGCTGAAGTTATTGCCGATGGCAGTATACATATTTATGGTTCGTTACGCGGCAAAGCAATGGCTGGTGCATCTGGCGATCAACATTCGGTGATCATCGCCAAAAGCATGCAAGCAGAGTTAGTTTCTATTGCAGGTCAATACTGGCTTTCTGATAATTTGTTACAGCAAAGTGATGATAAGGCGAACTGCATTCGCCTTAACAAAGAGTCATTAATTGCTGAGTCACTTGCCATTTAAGTTTCGCGTTAATGAGTCGATACAACATTTGATACATTAACGCAATAAAATCTACCATATGCAGGAAATACCGCATTTATCCAGCATAGTCGTGGTAAAAATAACAAGCGGTATTGATACGTTAAATAGGGATAAAATTTATGGCACAAGTTATTGTTGTCACTTCTGGTAAAGGTGGTGTAGGTAAAACCACCTCTAGCGCTGCTATTGCTACTGGTCTTGCAATGAAAGGCCATAAAACCGTTGTTATTGATTTTGACATTGGTTTAAGAAATCTTGATTTGATCATGGGTTGTGAACGTAGGGTGGTTTATGACTTTGTTAACGTGATCAATAAAGAAGCAAACTTAAACCAAGCGTTAATCAAAGATAAACGCTGTGATAACTTATTCGTGTTGCCAGCATCTCAAACTCGCGACAAAGACGCCTTAACAAAAGAAGGCGTTGGTGAAGTTCTCGATGAGTTAGCAAAAGATTTCGAATACATAATTTGTGATTCGCCAGCAGGTATTGAGCAAGGTGCAATGATGGCACTTTACTTCGCAGATATTGCGGTCGTCACCACTAACCCTGAAGTGAGCTCAGTACGAGATTCAGATCGTATTTTAGGCATGTTACAAAGCAAATCTCGCCGCGCCGAACAAAACCTTGAGCCCATTAAAGAATATTTACTGCTAACTCGTTACTCCCCTGCCCGCGTGAAAACAGGTGAAATGCTGAGTGTTGAAGATGTCAGCGAAATCCTTGCGATCCCTCTTGTAGGCGTTATTCCAGAATCTCAAGCCGTATTAAAAGCATCAAACGCAGGTGTACCTGTCATTCTTGATGAGAACAGTGACGCTGGAATGTCGTATAATGACACTGTAGAAAGATTACTTGGAAAAGAACTGCCACTTAGATTTGTCGAAGAACAGAAAAAAGGGTTCTTAAAACGGATATTTGGGAGCTAATTTATGTCATTACTCGATTATTTCAGAAACAATAAGAAAGCCACGTCTGCTTCATTAGCGAAAGAGCGCTTACAAATTATCGTGGCTCATCAGCGCGGCGAACGTGATACACCTGACTATTTTCCAAAAATGAAGCAAGAGATTGTGGAAGTTATTCGAAAGTATGTTCATATATCAGAAGATCAAGTATCAGTACATGTAGATCAAAATGATGAAAATTTATCCGTACTAGAGCTTAATGTTACCCTGCCAGAAAATGCAAAATAGTAGATACATTTAAGCTATTGCTAACAACAATAGATGTCGAGTTAACCGATGTTAACTCGACTTTCAACTTACTTCAATTCATTCAATAAATGATGCGTTAACGAGCCTCGCCAGCCAAACAAGACCTTCGGCGTTTCTTTAGACAAACTCCACTGCCATTTTAGCAATTCATGAATATATCGTTTAGATCCAAGTAACTCTATAGGCACTTCATTGGCCTCTGCGATCTGTACAAGAACCTTTTTCGTCGCCTTAAAGCTGGTCTTATAATCAGAACGATAAGCAATCACTTCAACTTGTTCGGGAGGGTTTTCAAAATCAGCTAATTGAACGCTGGAAAGTATCGCTTTGCTATGGCGCTTTACTTCATACTCACTCGCTTTAGAGCACCTGAGAAGCTCAGTGAAATTTTTCGGGATTTTCTTTGCAATATCGATGAGTACGCCATCTTTTAGTACAAAACCAACCGCAAGATCTTTATTGATTGCTGTTTTTAAACGCCAGCTTGCAAGCGGTTTTAATACACTTAAACTTTTTGGTGAGAGCTGAAAGGCATTTTTCACTTTCAAATAAGCATTGTCGATATCCGGTGCATTTAAGCGTCCTTCACAGAGTGAAGCTCCTTCTTCAAGCACCCAACCATAACGGTTACGCTCATCTAGCTTTTGCTTAAGAGCAGGAAACAAGTGGAAAAGATAAAACACGTCATTAGCAGCATAGGCAAGCTGCTTATCGGATAGAGGACGTTTGACCCAATCTGTACGAGATTCACCTTTATCAACGACAACACCTAAGCATTCTTCCACCAGCTTGGCATAGCCCATGCCATAACCAAGTCCAGCTAATGCTGCTGCAATTTGACTATCAAAATACGGTTTAGGTTGAACCTTGCCATAATGCGCAAAGACTTCAAGATCTTCACTAGCAGAATGCAACAACTTAAGCGTGTTTTCATCCTCAAGCAACTGCCAAAAACGCGTTAAGTCAATGTTCATAACGGGGTCAATTAACGCAAGAACATTTCCATTATAAACTTGGATTAAACCTAACTTTGCATAATAGCTGCGTGTGCGTACAAATTCAGTGTCGATAGCAACCAACTCACTACCAATGAGTTGGTTCATAACATCGTCGAAACTTTGCTGATCCTTCACAAAAGTAACTTCAGAAATACTTTCTTTAAAATCGATCAGCGGCACGTTAACTTCCTTGAATATTTTGTTTTACTTCATCACGTAATTCTCGACGAAGAATTTTTCCAACATTGGTTTTTGGCAATTCATCGCGAAATTCAACTAACTTAGGTACTTTATAACCCGTTAAACTTTCGCGGCAATGCTTAATGAGCTCTTGCTCAGTTAAACTATCATCCTTTCTTACCACAAAGATTTTAACGGTTTCACCGCTGACATCATTGGGCACGCCAACAGCCGCAACTTCAACAACCTTTGAATGAAGTGCAACCACATCTTCGATCTCATTTGGAAAGACATTAAAACCAGAGACTAAAATCATATCTTTTTTACGATCAACAATGTAAAAAAAGCCTTGCTCATCCATGTAACCAATATCGCCCGTTGATAACCAGCCGTCATCGTCAAGGACTTTGCTGGTTTCATCGTCATTTTGCCAATAGCCCTTCATCACCTGAGGGCCTTTCGCGAAAATTTCACCAGTCTCACCTTGAGGTAATACGTTACCTTGCTCATCTCTGATACTAACGAGAGTACTTGGTGCGGGTAAACCGATCGAACCGTTATAGCCCTCTTGATTGAACAAACAACAAGTCAATAATGGTGACGATTCTGTCAGACCATAGCCTTCCAACAATCGTGTTTGGGTCAAATTTTGCCACTTTTCAGCCACTGCTCGTTGCACAGCCATACCACCACCAATAGAAAGCTTTAAATTCGAGAAATCAAGCTTAGCGAAGTTTTCGTGGTTAATTAATGCATTGAACAGCGTATTCACACCAGTGACTACGGTAAACTCATGCTTATCGAGTTCCGCAATAAAGCCTGGAATATCACGTGGGTTAGTGATCAATAAATTGTTACAGCCTTTATGGAAAAACAAGAA
>JBMYXI010000064.1:0-20156 GCA_049608225.1 Parashewanella sp. | reverse complement strand
AATGCAATAGCGAAAGTCGAACAAAAATTGTTTCATTCTTATTATCATGTTGGTGATAACGGGCGTGTAAATGAAATCGGCTCGCTTGTGACTGATGGTGGACAGCTAAATGCTCATATTCGATTAATTAATGAGGCAAATATTACCAATGCTGATTTTTTACAGGATGTTACTCAGATAAATGGTGATTTAGAATTAATAAACTTAAGCAACTTAGCTTCGTTAACGGGGTTAAAAAATTTAACGGATATTTCAGGAAGTTTACAAATAATTAGTGATACTTCCCTAAAAAACTTGGACGGATTGCAAAACTTAAGTCCATCATTTTCTGGCAAGCTGATAATTTCTAATGACTCAGGTTTAACTGACTGTCTCTCATTGTGTCCATTAGTACAAAATGGACATGTGTCTTTTGAAGGCGATAATGGTACTTGTATGATTTCACTGGCCAAGTGTAGCTGAACTCAAAATTAAGCGCACTCTCGAAGTGCGCTTAATTTGAAAAATTAATGTTTAAACATAGCAGAGATAGATTCTTCGTTGCTTACACGACGAATTGCTTCAGCAAGAACAGCAGACATGGTCAGCTGGCTGACTTTGCCTGATTTCATCATTTCTTTGCTAAGTGGCACAGTGTCAGTCACGATAACTTCATCAATTACTGATTCAGCGATATTCTGTGGTGCATTGCCTGAAAAAATCGGGTGAGTTGCATAAGCGAATACGCGGTTTGCACCTTGCTCTTTTAATGCTTCAGCGGCTTTACAAAGTGTGCCACCGGTGTCGATCATGTCGTCAACAATAATGCAGTCGCGACCTTCAACATCACCAATAATATGCATTACTTGAGATACGTTGGCTTTAGGACGACGCTTATCAATAATGGCTAAATCGGAATCATTAAGCAGCTTCGCAACCGCGCGAGCACGAACAACGCCACCAATGTCTGGTGAAACTACAACAGGGTTGTCGAGTTCTTTGGCGATCATGTCATCAAGCAGTACTGGGCTGCCGAATACATTATCGACAGGTACGTCGAAGAATCCTTGAATTTGTTCTGCATGAAGGTCGCAGGTTAATACGCGGTCAACACCGACGCTTGATAAAAAGTCAGCAACGACTTTTGCTGTAATAGGTACACGAGCACTTCGAACACGACGATCTTGGCGTGCATAACCAAAGTATGGGATAACAGCGGTAATACGACCCGCAGAAGCGCGACGTAATGCGTCAACCATTACGATTAATTCCATTAAATTATCGTTGGTTGGAGCGCATGTTGACTGGATGATAAAGGCATCAGCTCCACGAACATTTTCGTTGATTTGAACACTGATTTCACCGTCGCTAAAACGGCCTACTTCGGCATCTCCAAGTTTACAAAATAAACGGTCGGCAATCTTCTTCGCAAGGCTAGGTGTGGCGTTCCCAGCAAACAGCTTGATGTCAGGCACTGTATGAACCTCAGGCTTTGGCATAGTGTGAGAGTTATCCATGTCTAAAATAATCAGTGGCTAAAACTGAAATAAATTAACCATGAATTTAGTTATTTTCAGCTAATACTGCTTGCAATGGCGACTGATTACATCCTTTTGCAACAAACCCATTTAAATGACTTGGGAGTTGTTTCAGCGCGTTAATTGCAAGCTGCTCGTCATCGAATTCAGCAAACACGCATGCGCCTGTTCCGGTCATTCTGGACGGGGCATATTCTACCAGCCACTCTAATGCCTTGGCAACTTGAGGATATGTTTGACAGACCAGTGATTGACAATCATTTTTCCAAGGATTTGTTAATAAATTTTCAAGACTAAGCTTAGGTGTATTTCGCGGTAATTCAGGATGTTGGAAAACCGCCATGGTGGATACATGCACATCAGGCGCAATGATCAAATAATGTTTTTCTTGTAATTTAACTGGTTGTAGGTGTTCGCCAACCCCTTCAGCAAAAGCGGCGAAACCCCTAATAAAAACAGGGACATCAGCACCAAGTTTCAATCCAATTTTTGCCAATTCATCCGTGCTAATTTGAGTATTCCAAAGATGATTTAATGCAACTAATGTGGTTGCTGCATCGGAAGAACCACCACCTAATCCGCCGCCCATGGGTAAGTTTTTTTCCAAGAAAATATCTGCACCACCGTTAAAGTGAGTGGCTTGTTTTAATAACTTTGCAGCTTTAAGAATTAAGTTATCTGTCTGCGCAACAACCTGGTTAAGTGCTGAATGTAAGATGAGTTGATCATCGTCACGTATTGAGAAATTTAAATAATCACATTTATCAATAAACTGAAATAAGGTTTGCAGTTCATGATAGCCGTCGGATCGGCGACCATTAATGTGCAGTAACAGATTGAGTTTGGCTGGGGCAGGCCAATGTATTTGTTGTGTTTTCATTACAGTCTAAATTCTATGCTTGGGTATATTGGTTATTTTTGAGTAAGAGCTTGCCAATGATTAACTTGAATTTTGAGTTGCAACCCTGCTTTATTCAGCTTCATTTGTTTCGGAATTGCAACGCCGCTTTGTTTTTGCCAGCTCAAATAGTTTAATTGCCAAGCTTGATGTTGAAATGTCATTTCGGCTTGTGCAATGCGGCCATATTCATCAAGATGCTTTACATGCTGCGCCTGAACTTGACCAGTGATCCAATGTGGCAATTGTTCAATAGGAAGTGAAAGGCCTGTGATTCTCGTCAATAATCGGCTGGCTTGCTGATCTGTATATTTTTCGCCATCAAATTCTAATGTTGTTAGATCAGGTTGTCGAAATAATCGCAAAATTTCGGTGCCAATGACGGTTGTTAATACTAGCTCGTCTGAATTGATGTTATGACGCCAATACAAATTACTGGATAGTTTTTTGCCTTGGTTTTTTATAAATATTTTTCCTTGCAGTTCCCAAGCCTTCGCTTGCGATATTTGATCAACTTGTATCGGAACTAGTGCGGTTTTACTTAATGATGTGCAGCCATTAATAACGAATAGCAGACCAACAACCGTCAATATTCTTTTATAGTAAGAGGGCAAAGAAGGTGTGAAGTAAGAAATAAGCGCCAATGTAATTTCAACCAGATAAATGTTAATGAACAGAATAATCGTAATTGCTTCAATATCCAAGTTATTAAATCGAAATGATGAAACAAGCTTCATTTACTCTTAATGAGATTACCATTGAAATTTTAGGTGTTGAGTTCAAAATTAATCAAGATTTAATCTTAGTTAGATAAAGAGTATGTCAATAAAAACCGATGGTTCGACAGCTTCAGCTTGCGAACAAGGCTATGGGACTTATTCGCCTGACAATCGTAATGGTTACCGAGGTAAGCAAAATGAAGCCTTTAAGGATGCGTTGATTAGTTCATTTCATGAGCATCAAGGTATAGAGATTGAACCCCAAAAAGCTGATGAGAAGGTAAGTGCAAAAAACAAACCCAATGAGGTTTTTTCTAAACGATATCGTTGTGATCCATGTAATACAGCATTTGTTATGGGCGGTTTTCTCGCAGGAGGTGGCGTCGCTGGTGGAGTAACTGGCGGGCTTGTTTCAGCTTTTACTGCTGCATCAGCAGGAGTTGCGATTGGCTCCGGCATTGGCGTGTTCGGAGTGATTTTAGCTTCTGGTACGGTTTACCTTTATTGCCGTCGTTAATGCTAGTGGCTCGCTTGTTACTGAAGCGCTACTCCCCTGATGTACAAGAACAATGTAAATATTAGTCGGTGTCATTTACTTCGTAATCGAGCATCTAATTGATCAACGACAACAGTCCAATCAGCATCTTCTTCTTTCATTTGTTTTAAAAAGCTTGCTTGGGATGGCGTCCAACAGCTGGCGTGAAACAATTCAACATGCGAAGGGATCGGGCTGTTTTGCGAGATAAACTCGTCGATTTTTTGAGTTGAACTGTTCAGGCCAAGCTGCTCAAATAGCGCACTGACACTATGAATTGGCGATTCCATAATTAGCACTCTAATTTTGGTGAGTGAAAAATTAGAACACGTTTTTATACTTGAAGTAACTAATGTTCTTAGAATGAAGTAGCAAGTTAAATTCAAAAAAAGAATAAAGGCTCATATTCTAAAGCCAATGTACAATAAAGTACGCTTTAGTAAAGGTACACTTAAAAAATAAAATTTACTTTTTAAACAAAAAGTAAATACCTAAACCCATTGCAATCAAAGCTGCCACAATCACATCAATCATGTATGACGGCTTAACGTAAAGTAAGCCAAAAAAAACAATAAGAACGTACATGCTAATTACTAACTTAAACTTCATCACTCATCCCTAAAGAATTTGAAAAAACTAAGGCTGCCGATGCAACCTTAGTGATAGAAAAGATACATGAGAGCTACGATTTGGTCTTTAGTACCCAATAGAGTCTTTGAATTGTTTGAAAGCATTTTTATTGGCGAATTTGACTGTTCCATTGGGGTTGCTTTTGCTTTTTAAATCAGCATAAATACCACAAGTATCAGTCATAAGTACTCTTTTCAAAGTTGGCATAGTGCAAAAGTAGTCAACATGTAAATTTTCCCAATTACTGCCTTCAAGGTTCAGAAAACGCAATTTACGATTATGTCTAAAAGAGTCTGACATAAATGTACCGATATTGGCGCAATTCCTGAGTGCTAGGGTGGCTAAGTTACTCGCTATTTTTTCCGGGATGTCAATTTGCTGCGGGGGTAAATTTTCTAAAATCAAACTTGTAAGCTTAGGAAGCCCAATCTGAGATAAGTTTAGTTGTAGCTGAGAGAGAGAAAGACGCAGGTAATATAAATTACGTGGTAACTTTTGTAAGTCAATATCTTCGTCATGGGCTGTTGATATTGATAGCTCCTCAAGGCTATCTAGGTCACTAAAAGAGTCGATATTAATTTCAGCTCCCCATAACCACATTTTTTCTATTTTTGTTTTGGCTAAACACGAAAAGTTAAGGCGCTCTGGTGTGCTAAGAGTTAACGATTTCAGGTTGGAACACTTTGCAATGTCATCTAAATTTTGCTGAGTTATATGTAGCGAAAAGCCACTAGATAGATATTCCAAATTAGTCGCTATGTGGAGCTCAGACAAATCGACAGACTCAAGTCTTTTTTCGGCGCGCGACTCGATAAGAGAAAGTTTGATTTCTTTCGTCTTACTGGTAATTAACTTTTTCATTTCAGAGCCGTCGGTAAAACGACCTGTGAGATAAGGCATGAAAATAATCCAAGATTTTGAAGATAAAAACGAAGGCTATAACACCTAGCCTTATGGTGTCCCCGTGATATTTCAAGATGCAACTTTTCAGTGCCTCTTGAAGTATCACGGGTATAAATAGGAGCTGTGCTTAACTACCAGTATCAAGTGCAGGGAATGATTTAACCAAATCATCCAATGATTTCATTTGCGATAAATATTCTTCAAGCTTTGCTAGCGGCAGCGCGCAAGGACCATCACACTTAGCTTTATCAGGATCTGGATGGGCTTCGATAAATAAACCTGCTAACCCTAATGCCATGCCGCTACGTGCTAATTCAGTTGCTTGAGCACGGCGTCCGCCTGCTGAATCTGCACGACCACCTGGGCGCTGTAGAGCATGAGTCGCATCAAAAATTACTGGATAACCTGTTTGCTTCATTTCATCCATGCCAAGCATATCCACAACTAAGTTGTTGTAGCCAAAACTGCTGCCACGTTCACAAAGCATGATTTCATCATTACCGGCTTCGTTAAATTTTTTCACAATATGGCGCATTTCGTGAGGCGCTAAAAATTGTGGTTTTTTTACATTAATGACCGCGCCCGTTTTCGCCATAGCAACCACTAAATCGGTTTGACGAGCTAAAAACGCAGGTAACTGAATGACATCAACAACGTCAGCCACAGGTTGGCATTGATGCACTTCATGAACATCGGTAATGATTGGCAAGTTGAAGGTCTGTTTGATCTCTTCAAAGATCTTTAAACCTTCATCCATGCCTGGTCCACGATAAGAGTTCACTGATGAACGATTCGCTTTATCGAACGATGCTTTGAACACATAAGGTATGCCTAACTTTTGTGTCACTTCAGCGTAGGTTTCGGCAATTTGCATCGCTAAATCACGCGACTCAAGCACGTTCATACCACCAAATAGTACGAATGGTTTATCGTTAGCAACCTCAATTTGTTGGTGACTATTGTTGCTTAAAGTGATCGTTTTTTGGCTCATTTTTATGCCTCATAAATAATGGGGCTAAACTAAGCCCCATTTAGATTAATTTACAAATTGAAGAATTTGACCGCATGCCCATGCCATGAAGGTGCCGACTGCATAGCCAAATACCGCAAGTAAGACACCAACTGGCGCAAGAGAAGGGTGGAATGCTGCGGCAACGACAGGTGCTGATGCTGCACCGCCAACGTTAGCTTGGCTACCTACCGCCATATAAAACAGTGGTGCCTTGATCAATTTGGCAACCAGCAGCATTAAACCTGCGTGGACAAGCATCCAAATAAAACCAAGCAAGAAGTAAATTGGCGTCTCAACAATTTTGGTCACATCCATGTGCAGACCAATGCTAGCTACAAGAATGTATAAGAATGCCGAAGCAACTTTAGACGCGCCCGCGGCTTCAATTTCTCTAACTCGAGTAAAGGAAAGAGCTAAACCAATTACCGTAACGGTAACGATGAGCCAGAAGAATGATGAGGTGAAACTTAGGCGTTTAGTCCAAGGGTAATTTTCAGCGAAGAACGGCCCCAAAAAGTCAGCGATAACATGAGCAAGTCCTGTAATACCAAAACCAATAGCGGCAATTAGTATTAAATCTCGTAATGTTGGAATACGTGCATTTTCAGAGTGGTACTTTTCTACCTTTTTACGTAAAACTTCAATGGCTGAAGTATCGGCGCCCGTTTTAGCATCAATTTGCTTGGCTTTAGACGCCATGAATAGCAATACCGCCATCCAAAGATTCGCCACAATGATGTCAACGGTGATCATTGCCGAAAAAATATTGCCGCCAACCTCGTAGATTTCTTTCATAGACGCTTGGTTGGCACCACCGCCGATCCAGCTGCCAGCCAGTGTTGTCATCCCGCGCCAAACAGCATCAGGACCATGACCACCAACCAATGAAGGATCAATCATTGACATGATGAGTAATGAAATCGGTGCACCAATGACAATACCAAGTGTGCCAGTAAAGAACATGATCAAGGCTTTTGGTCCTAATCCCATGATCGCTTTTAGATCAACACTGAGAATGAGTAACACCAAACAGGCCGGCAATAAATATCGAGTCGATACAAAATACAATTGCGACGCGTGCCCATCAACAATACCGAAAGTATTTAGTAACGAAGGTAGGAAGTAGCAAAGTAAAAGTGCAGGTACAAATTTATAAAATTTTTGCCAAAATGGATGGCTTGAACTGTTGGTATAAAATACAAAACCTAAAATGACGGCGAGTAAACCTAATACGGTGGCGTCATTGGTAATGAGGGCATTGTGTGTCATGTGCACGGTCTCCCTTGCGCGTTGGATTATCGTTATTGTTTTATTTTTAATGCCTGAACTGCATCTCAGGCATTAATGGACTCAGTGGTAGGTTTCAGCGTGCTCGTTTAATTCTTGAATTTGCATTTTAACCAATTCAGATACCGGATCATGTGGGTTATTATCCACAAAATGTTGTAAATCTTGTGCAGCAACCTTAATACAGCCGAGTTGCTCTGCAATAAATGCGCGTTCTCGATTAAGGTAGATATCATCTTTATGCCATTGCATCAATAAATTACAGCACTCTAGCGCTTGTTCGTATTGATGCGACATAATACTGCTCGCTTTCAGCTCATGTAGCATTCTTGAAAAGAGCCGTTTTTCAGTGACTGGCTTGAAATATTTACTTTTAAGCGGCGCGTGATTGCCCAGTTCTCCACGGACCAATGCATGAATGTAGGCTTTGTCGACAGTTTTTCCATTTAGTGGGTCAATGAACTGTGTTTGATCATTGAGCTCACTTTTCAACAAGGTGAAACCTGGGATGAAAACCATTTCAAGCTTCAGATCTAGCTGTTTTGCCAGTAGCGACAGCACTATGGCTAAGGTGGTACTGTTACCTTGACGGCTAGTAATGCATTTAGCCAAGTCCGCTGCTGATGTGGAGTAGTAATCCGCATGAGGACAAAAGCGTAACTCTTGGTAAAACCAAGTGAGTAAAGCATCTAAACGCTGTTGTTGGTCAATCAAATAGTGACTGAGCACAGCACCAGAGATTTCCAGCCATGCCCACTTTACTTGTTCAGCTTTGGTAAACCCTAAGTGTTCACTCAATTTGAACGCTGATTCAGGAAACTTTATGCTGTCGGGTAATGAATATTTGCTCATGAAACTATCATAATGGTTTGTTTAAACACCGCCATTCTTGCCGCGTATACCACCCAGCTAATGGCACCAATATAGGCGAAGATTTTGAAGATATTGTTGCGCTTCGCTTTCATTGCAACCGTTGCTAAAAAGATATAGGCAACAACCGCGCCCATTTTTTCTGTCAGCCAAGGTGTTTCAAATGGAAATTGATTGATGATAAAACACAAGAGAAGACCTGATAGCAGCAAAAATGTATCAATCACATGTGGGGCGATTTTGACAAACTTTTTATCCAAAATCGGAGATTGACGCAAATGCATGACAAATCTAACGGTGAAAAAAATGACGCTCAAGGCGATAAGCGTTAGATGAAGGTGCTTAACAGCAGGATATAAACTTGTGAGTGTTTCCATTGATAAATTAATGACAGATGGATCAGACCCGTTAGTTTACCTGAATATTTAGATTTTGGATATGCTCATCAATGGCTTTTCCATTGATGAGCATTTGTTTAATAAATTGGGTTTATCTACAGTAGAACCCTTGTTGCTTCATAATGTCACAAGCCTTATCAGCAATGATTTTGTGAACCGCAGTTGTTGGGTGCACACCATCCCAAAACGCATAGTTTTGTGGATTACGACAGATGCTACCGTTCGGTTTAGCCATTTCGTTAATTGCTCGAATACTTGGGTTAGTGCGACCTAAATTGGTATCATCTAAACCTGGAGCTGGTATGGTAGAGCAAGGTCTATCAATGACTTGTAAGTTATAATCGAGCGAGTGAGTTAACATATCATTGAAGATCTTATTGGCATCGACTAAGACCAGTTTTACCCCTTTTTTGGCATATTTTACTTTTAGTTCCATGAATTTTAAGAACAGTTCAACATTATGTTGCTTGATTAAACGTGTCGTCTCTGCAGCTTTGTCTCCAGCGTTACCGGTAACATAACGAGGCGTTTTGGCAATATTTGGCATATTTAACCAAGCAATATTTTTGGCGCCTTTGTCAATCGCTTCATCAATGACTTCAGCTTGAGCTCGAACAATTCTTGATGGATCTTGGTATAAATTCAGGTAATCATTACCGCCAAAAAAGACCACGGCTAAATCGTTTGGGCGATAATTACCATATTTATAGTTAAACCCCTTTGCGATCAAGTCGAGACATGGCGGCACTAAACTACCATTGATCATGTTTTTGGCAACGGTTGTTAAGTTACCTTTTAGATCACGGATACCTAAAACCTTATCGCCTAGGCAAAGCGACCAGCCGCCAGCGTGTGACACATTGATGTACCTTTGTTTGTTTGCGATATCAATACCCATTCTTTGTGACAGGTATTCTGGCCACATTGGTCCGTTGCTCCAGCGACCGTTGTCGTAGTGCGGAGCAGGTGCAATAGGAACTGCACCAGACACTTCAAGCAGTTTGGCGGCAGATTTCAAAATTAAACGCTCAACCGTGCGACAAGGTACAAAGCGCCACTTACAAAACCAACCATACCCGAGGATTTTATCTGATAGATAAGCACGAACCCAAGGCTGCATATGATCAATACCCGCATCTCCGGTTTTGCCGTTTAAAGTTTTAAGTAAGAAGAAGGTGGAGTTATTGCCACCGTCATCCGAAAGGCTATCACCCAAAATAACCAAACGGTCGACTTTTGTTTCTTTTGCATTGACGGTTTGAGATATACTCAAACCTATTACGCATGCAAGTAGCATGGCCTTGAGTTTTAAACTGAACATAAATCTTACCCCTTTAGTGTAAATACTTTATTGTTTTTTGGGCAGATTATCAGTTTCGTTAACATTTTTGTAATAACTTTTGTGTATTTAACACTCTATTTTTGCTGCTTTTTGGAATATTAAGTTAGTTATATGGAATGCCAACACTTTCATAAAGTTCACCGACATTGTTGATAATGATGTCATGTCCGTCTTCATGAATGAGCTCACTAGCAATCATTTTTTTCATGATGCGAGAAAAGGTTTCTGGTTGAATCGATAGCCGAGAAGCCAGTAGCCGTTTTGGGATGTCCAGTGATACTCGACCTTGGTTGCCTGAGCTTGATTGCATATGCTGCATTAAAAATAACAGTAATCGTGATTGAGCGTTTTGCAGTGATAATGCTTCGACTTCGTTAATGTTTTTACGCAGTCGAACACTCATATTCGACATGACTGCCATGCAAGCTTCATTATTGTGCATCAGCATATTGCGATAGCTATCACAATCAAAGCTGATCAATTCACATTCTGAAACGGCTTGTGAAGAAACGGGGTAGAGAGACTGTTTTGCGAACATCAAGGCTTCCGCAAAGGTATGCCCTTCTCGAACCACTTCAATGACTTTATCTTGCCCTTGAGGGCTTGAGCGATAAAGCTGTAAATTGCCATGTAGTAGTAAATAAAAACGTTTGGCAGCATCGCCTTGAAAAAATAAATTTTCTTGAGGTTGCAAATGAATTTTGGTGGAGGAATCCATAAGGTTTGATAACTCATTCTCTGCCAAATTAGAAAATAAGTGATGCTGATGAACAAGTTGCTTTATGTAGGGATCGCGTATCATTGGAACCGTCGTACTTGTTAAGTTTTTGTTTACATTACTTCATATTAAGAATAAATGAGTGGAAGTAGATCAAAGATCTGTGATTAGTTGTAAAAGTGTCATCAGCATTGCTCATGAATTATGTTTAATTTCGCACTGAGCCTTCAATTAATTAATGTTATGTATAATGTTAAGTATTCGCTTTACTAGAACTATTCATCATGGCAGCTGAAGCAAACTCTTGTGTTCCAATAATTCAGCCTTCTTCTGGCGCAACTGGGACAGATGAGGTTGCAACAAGTTCAAGTCACGTGAGTACGCTGAGCATCCCAAGTAAAACTTATCCCTACCAACAAAAGTATCAAGCTCAAACCAGTAGCTCTTTTACGACACTGTTCAGCTTTATGACATCACAATCCAGCAAGCCTGATGCAAAACGAGAATTGTCCAAAGAGGTTAGAGCATTCAAACAACAACTTGAAGAAGGGAAGAAGCAGAGTGCTCAACGATTATCTGATTTGTTAAAAAAAAGAGGAATTGTTCAACAACAAGTGATTGAGGTTTTCATCGGCTATATCAATCAAGATGAAAACTGGAAGAATTTGATTCACTTTAAACAAGGTGATTTGCTTAACATAATGAAAGTAGAGCCTAAACATTGTGAAACGATTCTTTATTATTTGCTGTACCATGAAGGTTCAGATTTTGCTTTGCTACTCAAGCAGTTGTTAGATTATGTAAAAACTAATCCAAATCAGAATAAAGCTTATCGAGCACCTTTAAATGCATTGACAAAGAGATTTGACGTTCAATGTGAGAAAACCTGTAAACCAAAGCCGGTATACGAGGCCGTTGAGTTGTCATCGCAGGAACTGTTTCAGTTAAATCAGGTTTGTCCTCGTTTCGTAAAGCTACTCTTCTTGCAAGGCTATCCAGATAATAATGAAGGTGAAATTCTCTATTCGTTTTTATTTAATGGGAGTTTTATTTTTGACTCAAACATGGAAAAAGTACTTGGAATATTGTACCGATCAGAGGTTGTTTTTCTTGCTAAAGGCGGCATGGATGCCGTTGTAGTAGAAGCGTTAACCAACTATATGCAACCTCCGCAAGCCCCTGTTTTATACACTCAAACATCAACGTCATTTTTACCTGACATAGAAGTTGCTGAAGTGATGATGCATCCTGTATCGTCTATATCCGGTATAGCGGCCACATTGTTACTTGCGACACGTAGGGAAAAGGTTAACCCTGCGCCAAAAGAGAGTGGGCAATCTTCTTCCAAAGCGAAAGAAACGATCCAAGTGGTTGAAAAAGAACCTGACCACTCCTCTGAAAAAATTAAAAATGCCGCCTTGGCCATCTCATTTCTACGTTTGGAAGGAACGCATACCGCTAACATTGAAACTTTATTCTCCACGTGTTGTAAAGTAATTCAACAAAGCGTTGTTTATCATAGTCGTGGAAACGACTTTGAAGTACTTGAACTTGATTCTGAACTAACGTCTCAATCTCATTTAATATGCCAAGATGAAACAATAGAATTACAATTGGCAGCATTAGCTGAAGCGATAATGTTGCTACTGGCGGTGTATAGGCAGGCCACAACAGGCGCTAACAAGGTTAGATTACCTAAAGCATGCGAGCAGCAATTACTGCAAGATCTTAGAGCTTTATTCGCTTTAGCAACGCCAGATGTTTTTTGGGGCTTAGATAAGCAAGCCAAACAAGCTGATGTGACTTTGCCAGAATTTGAGAAACAGCAATCCATGAAGCTCGTTCAATCGCCTCATGAGCTGCTTATTGCTAAACAGCCGTCCCATAAAGTTATTGAGTCAATAAAAGACTACCGTTTATTTTACAGCGAGCCTGATATTGTTCATATTGCTATTCGCTCTGATAAGCGAACCGCAATGATTATTATTGATTTGTTCAACTTGTCTCCCGAAGCCTTACTTCAAGTTGCTCGGCATCATGCTCAGTTGAGGCGACCCATCTCTCAACGCTTATCTATTAAAGACATTAATGAGATAGAGGCGCTTGCTGGTATTTGTGAACTTGATGAAGAATTAGCGACAGAGTTTTTAACTCATAATCATAAGCAGCAACTCAATATTTGTGTTTCGTTGCGAGCGAAAGTCGCGGCTAATTGGCCTGTTTTGGCACTAAGGCTTTGGTCTGAGGTTGAAGGACTTGATGTTACATCGCTATCAGAGACTGAACAACAACAGCTGATTGCAGGGGTTAAGTACCTCTCTTTGACTCGGAAAAATGTGAAAAAGATCTTGTCTTGGATGCATAAATACGATTCACAATCGCTTCAGCTTTTCGCAGAAATCAACTGTTTTTTATTGTGTCTATACCCTGACATTGTTACTGAAAATCGATTGCTGAATGCCTTAAACTGTGAAAATAATGCAGTCAAAGAACAAGTGATTCTTCAACATACTGAGCTAGTGACATCTCTTCTTCATAGTAGAAAAGAGAGTGTTAAGATTCCTCAAACTACATGCCTTATGGTTCATGTTCCTGAATTGTTTACTGAGGAGCAATTGGCATCAAAACGATTTGAACTTGCCCTTTGTCGTCGACAAGATGCAAAATACTTATTGCACTCAAGTGGTACAAGCTTGAATCTGACCGAGCGCCAACGTTTGTTTCATCGTTGGCCAGAACTTAATCCTCAAGAACAGTCAATATTTGAATCAATAGAGTCCGTGAAAGCGGAATTAGCTAGTGACGAAGTAAGCCCTTCAAGATTACTTCACATATTTTCTCGGTTTCCATCGCTATTAAATTCAGATAGATTCAAGCAGTATCAAGAGCAATTATGGCAACTTACCGAAGGAGAACGTTTATATTTATGTAGCTGTTCATACGCCATTCAAGCGGTTTTTCTTCAGCACGATGTCATCACAGTGGAACAAGCTTTAGATACGATTATTGATCACTATTCAAACCAGGCGGGTTATGCGACAACAGGGGCTTTGTATAATGTAATGCAAAAATTGTCATTCCCTTTTTGTCGAGACTTGACTCCAGATACCCTTGATAAACTCATTACGAGTTTTTGCAATGCAGAGGTTCATAGAGCTTATCAATGGTTAACGGATGACTTTGCTTGGATAATACGAGGCTTGTCTGGAAAACATTGGACTCAACTTGCATTAACTGATCCTAAATATGCGGCTCTGCTTATCTCAACTTCCGGTTATTATAAGAAACTTGCTCCTGAGCAACTGGCTGACATTCTTAAACGTTATGACAAGCTTGCGCTAAAGGTTGCGCAAGCACCGAACTCCGACTTGTTTGCAATGGTACCTAAAAATACCTTAGTTTGGGTTTCATTTTGTAGCAGCTCAGACTCTGAATTATTTGGTTTGATTAGGCAGTATTATCAAAATAATAGACTAACAAAAATAACCTCTGAACAAATCGAGCGAGAGAGTACGACAAATGCCTGTTTAATGGCGTTTCTTAAAGTGGCTGAGTCAAGTATGTATAGTCAAAAAATGGCTCAGATTTCTAAGCGTGTCATCTACTTAGCAGGAGACAACCCAGCCACTAAATCGACACCAAAGCAACAAGCTGTCGCGGCAAACTCATCATCAACGACAAGTCATATCCTAGTTCAACCAGATTTTCCTATTGATATTCGTCTAGATGCTGATTTTGAAAAACATGATCAAAACTTATGGCTGAAGCAAGTGAAGGTTGAAAATAGTCAATTGAAAAGTGGTGAGGCACATAGCATGTCCATTGAGTTTGCTCACTTTGCTACCAAACACGATAATCCGATGCAGTTTTCACATCAAATAACAGAGCCTAAAAAGTGGGAGTTATTACCTATCAAAATGATAGAGTCACAAGCTTTGGGAAGTCAACTTTGTAACAGTTTAGCGCAAATCGCTACATTTCGTGAGTCGCAAGGTACTCAGCTAGATATGGAAACACTGATGACCTTGTTAAGAGAGCAAGAGGTTATTATTCTTGAAGATTATCCCTATGCCATGACACTTTGTTTGAAAACAAGAAAGCTAGATAAGGGGAAAAATGGTCAAGAGCAAGTCGAGGACGTTTATCTTTTTAATTGCTATATGGGAACTTGGCGTTGGCAGCAAATTGGTCAAGATGAGCAGAAGTTCAAATTAGGGTTAGAAAAAGCCATTATCAGTATCTTTCAGCGTTGGGAAAACAAGAACATAGACAGAGTTAAAGTGTGCGAATTACTCAGGCTTAGAAGCAGAGTGTCTTATATGGAGCCTCATGAGGTGACATTAACGCGCCTGCCCGCTCGAAGCGTATTCTCTTTGTGATACTTATACTCGATAAGTACCACAAAGTATGTTTTTAAAGCTAATGATGGTGATTATGTCCACCAGAGTCGGCACTCATTTTTACTTTCGCTTTTACTGATATGGTTTCGCCATTTTTAAACTTGAGTGTTAAGGGTACTGACTCACCCTTTGCTGGTACACTGTCAGTAAAATTCATCATCATGCCGTGGTAACCTGCAGGCTCAAGTTTGGCAACGCCGTTGGCAGTTACTGGCACGGCATCTACAGCTTGCATTTTCATCATGCCGTTTTCCATAATAGTTTGATGCACTTCAACATAGCCTCTTGGGCTACTTATACTGATCAAAGCATTGGCTGTGGCGGATGGGTTTTTAATCGTTAAATATATCGGTATCACTCTTGAGGTCGGCGGCATGGCTCGGATCCATGCATTGTCAATAATTAAGTCAGCAGCAGTAGCTATCTGACTGATAAACATGATTACTAACCCGAATACACTGCTTATTAATGACGATTTTGGCATTGTTATCTCCTAAATACAGTTCGTTTATTTGCTTTCAAGCAGTTCAATGACTTGCTCACGCATTTCTGATATGGGTGTACCTGTATAAAAGAAACCTCGAACTCGACTTTTGCCATCAATGACGAATATTTTCGCTGAATGGGTATAAAGGTAACCTTTACGTTTAGGGGCGTTTTTGTCTTCAACACTGAGTTTTTTAAATTCAGTGGTGACTTTTGAATCGGCAAGTTTTGCAAATTCAGCACTGTAAAGCTTAGCAACATGATCGATTTTATCTTGTGAGTCAACCAAACCAATAAAGCTAGGATCAAAGTAGCTCAAGTACTTATTCAAGTGCTTAGGGGTATCATACTCACTGTCAAAGCTAATAAACAATACTTGTACCTGCGCTTTTTGCTCTGGTGTCAGCTTTCTCATCATTTGACTTACGTGCGCCATTGTCGTTGGGCAAATATCTGCGCAATTGGTGTAACCAAAAAACATTAATACCACTTTGCCTTTATAATCAGACAAACTGACTTCGCCACCTTTAGTACTGGCAAGGGTAAAGTCGCCGCCAATGCCTTTTAGAATGGGCATTTTAGCTGAAGCCGAAAATGAAGTGCTAATGATTAAGACACACAAAAACATCATTGAAAACGAGATAGATTTAATTATATATTTCATGATTGACTCTCCCAATTAACAGCGAATTTCTGCGCCTAAATCGGTAACTGGTGGTAAATAATTCGCTTTATATTCCTGAACGAGCACCTGACCGTTTTTGACCATAACTTTAATGGTTACCCCGATTTGAGCTAACTCTGGTTCACCATCTTGATTGACCAAGTTCCATTGATATTGATAATCAACAGTGAAAGTATGTGGCGCTTGTGCTGGGGTGATCTTTAGGTATTTAATGGCTCTGCGACTACTTTGTGCATTTAAGGTTTGCAGCTGAGCAATATAGTCTTGGACTGATAGATTTCTTTCTTCAGAATTAAATCGAGTGTTTGTTGTAACGTTTTTTACCTGTAATGGTTGGTCAGTGTTAGCTACGCTGGCGTTATCAAGTAGTTGTGTCCAATGATATAAAAAGCCCTTGATTAAGTTGTTATCACTTGATGAGCGAAATCTTGAGGTAAAGTCGTCAATATCATTTTGCAAAATATCAGACCTAGAAACCTCGCCAGTAACAGGATTGATCAACAGGGTTTGAATGACGTAGTGACCGTGTATTTCTTCGTCTGCTCTGCTTGGCTTAGGTAAAAATTCGAGTTCTACTTCAACTTCGGTAGTAGAAGGGTAGCGATCTACAGTGGTAATGCTGAGTAGGTGATGTGCACCTTTTTGATTTAGGTGCTTGATGACTTTTTGGCTATTTTTCGTTGTTATCGCTTGGTTTGATTGATCAAGCAGACCAAACCATTGATAAACCGCTCCTTGAAGTTGATAGTCTATCTTTGTCTCAACAGCCTGAACCTGAGCTACTGCAACAAAAAAAAGGCTGAAAATCAAACAAGGAATCGAGGAGATAAAGCGCATGGTTGGTCTCCTTAAGTTGTAATTAACTCCTAGAAAAATCAGGCGTACAACGCAGCTGTGTACGCCTGTTGCTTAGGAACAAAGCATTAACTCATTTTGTGAGGCTTCTTAAGTTGAACCATTAGGTTGTCGTCCCACTCACCATCAACTTTAATGTGACCTGCCGCGCCTTTCATAATGGCTTCAATCAAGTTGTGATTAACATAGGCGTACAAACCGGGTTGTAAGAAGGTGTAAATTGCTGCACCTGTACAACCACCTGGGATCCCCCAAGTTTCTAGATCAGTTTGCGGCGCATCATTAAATGAACCTGTTGGCCATACATAATCACCGTGTCCACCAATGATGTGTGGGCGTGTATCACGGTTTGGTTGTGAGTGGATAAATAGAACCGTTTCACCCACTTTTGCCGTCATTGCATTTTTACCTGTAAGTGCGCCGACTTTACCGTTAAAGACGATGTGAGAAGGGGTTAAGGTTTTCATTACTTCTAAGGTGTCACCCATGCTGGCTGTGACTGTGTCATAGGTTTTGTACTTACCGTTTTTGTCGGTTGGTACGTAGAAGTCTTGTTCACCAACATAATAAGCTTTGTCATAAGTAATTGGATTACCGTGACCGTCTTTAAGGCCTGCACGAGGTAGAACCATGATAGCACCTGCCATGCCCATAGCTACGTGCCAAGGGATCATGATGCCGCCCGGTGCACAGTGATAAACAAAGGTGCCAACCTTAGTAGCTTTAAAGCGGAAGGTCACTTCTTCACCAGGAGAAACCAAGGTTAATTCACCGCCGCCCAATGCACCTGTAGAAGCATGTAAATCAATATTGTGAGCAAGCGCATTGGTTGATGGATTTTTAAGCGTTAATTCAATGTAATCGTGTTGGTGACAAACAATCAATGGACCAGGAACACTGCCATTAAAGGCACTCACCCAAGCTTTAACACCGTTTTCAAGCTCAACTTGTTTCTCTTCAACGGTTAGGGTGACTTCGATAACTTTTGGTTTACCTTTCGCGACTTGATCATGCTTTGGTACGAATGGTGGTGGAACTAACTCTTGCTTTACACGTTCAAGTTGATCCGCAGTGTAATTGGCCATGCGATCTTTTTTAGTAGGATGCTTAGCTGAAGCGGAAGTTGAAACTAAACCAGCAGCTAAACCTGCACCTACAATACCGACACCAACTGAACCACCTAAGAAGTTACGACGCTCTGTGTTTACATCATTTTGAGCAGCGCTATTTTTCTTATCCATAATTTGCTCCAACTATTACTAATATTTTATCTACCGGGGAACACGATAACGCTCTTAAGTATCGCAGGCGCCATTTCGTGCGTTGGCTGTAGAATAGTCAATAGTGGTTTTATCGAATTGACTTATGTCAATTTGATGTGATTATTTTAAATATGTTTGATAGGTTTGATATGTAGATGTAATAAATGTGATCTAGAACAAAGGTTTTGTGCTTTGCTTTTGTTGTATCTACCCAGCCAATTGAAATAAAACTGCATTTAATTTGTTATTGAAACAGAAAATGAAACTCATGTTTCATTTAATAATTTAACGTTTTCTTAATTCATCAAGTCTTCTTTGAAGATCATCGACATTTATATCTTCGTTGTGTATCGGAGGAGGTGCTGGCGGTAAACTATTTTCTTTTGATTTTGGGCGTTGCATTTGCATCATTCCACCCGATGACGAATGTTGATTTCTTCTTGATGGTTTCGTTTTGACTACAGAAGGAGATGATGCCATTGAATCAGGGGGGGGAGTTGGAATTGAAGGCAATTTAAATTCGTGACTAAGCGGATTTGAGCTTGAATCACTTCCTGTTCCATTTACAGGTGTACTCGTCTTGGATGAAAAACGTGAACTCGCAATAACGTGGTTCAATTGACAGGTAATTAATTCTCTAGTTAAAGTCATTGGGGAGCAAGCAGTAAAAGCCTGAATGAGGTCTTCCATCCTTAATCGTAGATCTGGCTCAGAAACTGCACTAGGGAGCATTGTGAGTATTTGTAATATCTTGCCACTATTCGCTTTGAATGTTGTGTTGTTAAAGTCAAGTCCTCTTAGCGCAGAACGTATACATTGAGCACTAATCACCTGCCGTTTTGCATTTGGCATCACCTGTAACTTAGCAAACCTCATCAATTCAGTAAACGCAATTTCTGACTGAGTTAAGTGCGCTTTTTGAGACCATTTTGAGGTTAAAAGGTTATGCATTGCAGCAGAGGGGTTGAATTCAATCTCATGTTGTTTTAATGCCAATGCATCAAAAGACATTTTTGCAAGACTTAATAGTTGTTGTTTAGCTAATTCAGTTAATAGGTGGGAATTAGAGACTGATTGTCTGAATTTATAATACTGTTGTTGAGCTGCTGTAGCTGTTGACGAGTTACCTTTTGTTGTAGCAGCGTCTTGATCATTTAACAGTGCCTTTAAGAAATCTTTTAATTCCTCTTCTAAGGGGGTGTTTTTAGGCTTTAGTGTTCGGGCAGTCGATTGAGCTACTTGTGGATGTAACGCTATGGGGGGTGGATTATCATAGACCATACTGGGAGAGAATGGCGGAGCAGAAGCGGCTTGGCTAACGCCATCAGAATAGTCATTCTCACTCTGCTTCGCTGAGTTTGGGTCTGGGTCTACAGAAGAATAACTCGGTAGAGATGGAGAAGTCGCGCCTCGCCAACTCCAATCTAATACAGTATATGTCAAATTGCCAGAACCTGATGGAGCCATATGTTAACCTTGATATTTCGAATATTTTGCATATTTCAATATTCTGATGTTATCTCATAGTGCTGTAGAGGTAATTAGAAATAGGTGATTCTTTCATTAAATTTGCTTAACACAACCCTAGAGGGCGTTCCCAATTAAAGACTTTTTGATTTGTTACAGCCTAAAATTGGCA
>JBMYXI010000063.1:0-20201 GCA_049608225.1 Parashewanella sp. | reverse complement strand
GAATCGCATCAAGCCGTAATTGATCTAATTGTTTTCTTATTTCTGCACCAGTAAATCCAGCTTCAATAATGGCATTAACATCGATTGCTTTTGCTTGGTTGTAGCATTCAATAAAGAAAAGACGTTGAGGGTATGGATGATCTTCAAATCCCGTTCGACCTTGACTGTCAGCCTGACAAGCCGTTAATAATTGCGTTAAACGTTTTGGTTTACGCCAAACGTCCATTTTATTGAAGATTTTTAGTACGGTTTCAGTGCGAAGCTCAAAAGCATTGTGAATGTTTTGGTGTTGAGTACTCACGAGCAAGGCTAAATCACGATAATCGTTCGGTACTCTTAAACGCTGACATAGTTGCTTAATGGGAACTATGCCAGTTTGGCCATGGCCATGATGTTTTGGCCAATGTTCTTTTGGTGTTAATCCTTTACCTAAATCATGGACTAACGCGGCAAAGCGTACTTGCTTGTCTTGAGTGAGTTTTGCTGCTTGCTTTAAAACCAGCATGGTATGAATACCTGTGTCGATTTCAGGGTGCCATTGCTGTGGTTGAGGCACACCAAATAACACATCAATTTCAGGAAACAGCACCTTGAGTGCATCGCATTGACGTAGTACTTCAAAAAAAATTTGCGGCTGCGAATAACTCAATGCTTTATCTAGCTCTTGCCACACTCGTTCGCTGCTAATACTTTGTAACTCTCCCGAGTCGGCAATGGTTTGCATTAATGCCATGGTTTCTTCTGCAATGGTAAATCCCTGCTCTGCAAAACGTGCTGCGAAACGGGCAACACGTAGTACTCTGAGCGGATCTTCAACGAAAGCTACTGATACATGCCTAAGTATTCGATCTTCAATGTCCTTTTTGCCATTGTAAGGATCGTGCAACTGGCCTTGTTCATCTTGTGCAATGGCATTGATGGTGAGATCTCGCCTGAGTAAGTCTTCTTCTAAGGTAACACTCGATGATGCATCACAATTAAAACCAGTATAACCTTCACCCACTTTACGTTCGATACGAGCTAGAGCATATTCTTCGTGGGTTTTCGGGTGCAAGAATACAGGAAAATCTTTTCCTACTTGTTGATAGCCAAGATCTAACATTTGCTTGGGCGTGCTGCCAACCACCATGAAATCTTTATCTTTCACGCTGAGATTAAGCAAGGCATCTCGTACAGCACCACCCACTAAATAAACTTTCACTTTTGTTTGAACTTACCTTTTAAACACATGATTAAAGAATATCATGAAATTTGCTGGAAACCTTTGACAAAAAAAGTACTTAACCGTAATTTGTTGCCACTAAGGTTAATTTAGGTCACTTGTAACATGTATAAGGCGTTTTACGGACTCAAGGACAATCCGTTCTCAATAGCCCCGAATCCTCAATATTTATTTTTAAGCGATAGGCACAGAGAAGCCTTGGCACATTTAAGCTATGGCCTTGGAGATACAGGTGGGTTTGTGTTGCTCACAGGTGAAGTGGGTACAGGGAAAACTACGGTTTCTCGAACCTTACTGCAACAATTGCCCGACAATACCGATACCGCTTTTATTCTCAACCCCGCCTTAACTGAACTTGAATTATTGGCAACCCTTTGTGATGAGTTGAACATTGATTATGGTGAACAACCTTCGCTAAAAACACTGACTGATCGTATTAGTGAGTTTTTATTAGCTAATCATCAACAAGGGCGTAATACCTTATTGATAATTGATGAAGCGCAACACTTGAAAGCGGCGGTATTAGAACAGCTTCGATTGTTGACTAATCTCGAAACAGATACAAAAAAATTACTGCAAGTCATATTAATTGGTCAACCAGAATTACAGCAATTATTGAAACGCCAGGAGCTGAGACAATTAGCTCAAAGAATTACTGCACGTTATCATCTACTGCCGCTGGATGAAGCCGAAGTTGTATCTTATGTTCGACATCGTTTGGAGGTGGCTGAACGCTTCGAACCGCTCTTTACTGCCAGAGCATGTAAAGCGCTGCACAAGCACAGTGGTGGTATTCCAAGACTAATTAATTTACTTTGCGAACGGGCTTTAATGGCTGGTTATGGTCAATCCAAAGTGCCGATTGATCATCAAATGGTTAATATGGCTGCAGCTGAAATTTTGGGTGAAGAGGCCAAAGTTGAGTCACAATATAGATGGCCAATGATCGCGTTATTGTGTCTTGGAGTTACCTTTGCTGGTGGCTATTACTTTTTTAATTCAACTGGCACTAAAGTAGGCAGTTTACCCGCTCAAACTCAAGCGAACAATAAACAGCAAGTACTTAAGCCTATTACGCAAGTAAAAAAAGCCACCAATAGTAATGACGCGGTGCTCAAACACGCCATATCTACTAGCCGCGATATTAATACTTCGTTTGCGGTTTTGTTCGGTTTATGGGGAAAAACACCCTATAAAGGTATAACGGCATGCCAAGCTGCTCAGGTACAAGGGCTAAGTTGTCATCAGCAACAAGGTGACTGGCAGGTTTTAACCTCGTTGAACTATCCTGCGGTGTTATATCTTTTTGACAGTAACGATGAACCTTTTTATGCCGCAGTAGTAAAACGTGACGGTGAGCGTTTGTTATTACAACTTGCTGAGCAGCAGATATGGATTGATAAACAGTGGTTCAAAAAATATTACAGTGGTACGTTTGAGCTTTTATGGCAAAACTCTGATGTGTTCGATGGCGAAATTAATCGTTATGCGAGCATGGATAAAGTGCAATGGCTGGAAGATCAATTAGCAATGAATCAAAACAGAGCGCCAAGAGTGATGTCGCATTTTGATGTTGAATTAAAGCATAACCTAATGTCATTTCAACGTCGTCATGGGTTGAAAGCAGATGGTATTGTTGGTCAACAAACATTCATTCAATTAAGCTTGTTCTCCAGTCAAGTTGGGCCGAGATTAATAGGCGGAGATGCTAAATAATGTCGATTCTTTTGAATGCAGTAACCAAGAATAAACAACAGCAATCAAATGTTGTCGATCCAGCATTAAGTCCAAGACAACAATATCAGCAGTTGCATCAAGGGCAGTCTTGGGTTTTGAAAGCGACAATGGTTGCAATGGCGATTGCGACTGGATTGGCGGGTGCTTGGTGGTTGAGTAGTAGTGGACAAACTCAAGCAATATCCACTCAAGTTGCTCAATCCACAATTAATGTTGAAGTTGATGAAAAAACCGCAGTTGAACAACCTCCTGTGGAGAACACTGAAGTTGAGTTAGCGGGAAAAGTGGCGCTGCCGTTAGCGCAAGCTTATCAGCCACGACAAAAGATTGAAGTGCTCTCTTCGAAGCAGCAAGTACTCACTCAGGCTAAGAAAATAGAGCCTCAAGAACAAATAACTACGATTAATACCAATGCTAATGAGCCGCAAGTGGCAGCAGAGCTTTCAGCCAAGTCAAATGGTGAGCCAATTGTATTGGGCGCAGCGCCGAAACAAGATGATACCGCCGCCTTAGATGAACTTAAACGACAAGTTGAGCTTGCGGCATCAAATGTCGGCATGAAGTCAGCTGATCAAATAAAACAAGATAAACTGGTGGCGTCTTTTCAAGAAGCATTGAGTAACGTTGAACATAAACACACGCTTGAGAAAAAAGAGCCTGATGCTAGTAATACTGCAACACACCAACAAGCTGATAAAGCAATACCTAAATATGGTGAATTACCTGCGGGGTTACAACTTCAAGTCCCAGAGTTTAATATTAATGCGCATATGTATTCTAGCAATGCCAGTCAACGTAGGTTGAGTGTTGATGGTAAAGAAATGAAAGAAGGTGATAAAATTAGAGGTAAGTTGAAAATTATTGAAATTCGTCCGCGAGATGTAGTGCTAGAAGTGGCTGGCACCAAGTTTAAAGTGCCAGCGATATAAATCAAAAACGCTATAATTTAACGACCATTTTTCCTTTGTTCTTGCCTTCGAATAGTCCAATAAAGGCCTCGGAGGCATTGTCTAAACCATGGTAAATAGTCTGTTTTGCTTGAATTTGACCGCTGGCTAACCATTGTCCCATCTGCTGAGCGAACTCGCCATAATATTGCCAATGGTCGAATACAATGAACCCTTCGATTTTTAATTTTTTGATGATGACTTGCGATAAGTTGGTCGGCCCCGCTGTTGGCTCAATATCGTTATATTGTGAAATCATGCCGCAGACCGCAATACGTCCGAATTCTTTCATGTTGTTTAATGCAGCTTCTAAATGCACACCACCGACGTTTTCAAAGTAAACATCGATACCTTCTGGGGCTGCGTTTGCCAGAGCTTGATTTAAGTCACCACAAGTACGGTAGTTGATTACCTGATCAACACCTAAACTGCGAAGTGTTTCGGCTTTTTCCTCGCTGCCAACTGAGCCAATTACTTTAGCGCCCATCATTTTTCCGAGTTGACAGGCGACACTACCTACCGCGCCTGAGGCGGCAGAAACAAATAAGGTTTCACCTGCTTTAAGCTGTGCAATACGATTTAATCCTGTCCAAGCGGTCATGCCAGGCATGCCCATGATGCCTAAAAAATGAGATAAATCTAATCCAGTTTCAGGGATTGGCGTTAAGGTTTCAGGGGCAGCGATAAAGGTATCACGCCAACCCAGCATGCTGCTAACTTTACTGCCGATTGGAAAGTTTTCATTATTTGATTCAATTACCTCTCCGATAGCACCACCCTCAAGCGGCGCGCCAATTTGGAAGGGCTCGATATAACTTTTACGGTCGATCATTCGCCCGCGCATATATGGGTCAACTGACATCCATAAGTTTTTAACCAATACTTGATTGCTGGCTAATGCAGGTAATTCGACAGATTGCAATTCGAAATTATCGGCCGTTGGGATCCCTTCTGGGCGTGACTTAAGAATGATGTGGTTTGATTTCATAGTTTATTCTCTGATCGGGCAGTTGAATTTGCTTTGTGCGCTAACTAACTGTGATAAACTATACCCCTATTGAAAAATACACGCAATTACTTTGTGCGCAAACTAAATTATGACCATAAAAAACGACGCTGATCTTTCTGATAATGTTTGTTTTGCTGTTTATTCGGCAAGCAACGCCATTGTTCGTGCGTATCGGCCATTATTAGAGGAATACGAATTAACTTATCCTCAATATCTGGTGATGCAAGCGCTGTGGTGTCAAAACGAAATTAGCATGACTAAGTTGTCTGAGTTCACGAGACTGGATTTAGGAACCTTAACACCAATCGTAAAACGGCTTGAAAATAAAAACTTTTTAAGCCGAATGAAGGATAAACACGATGCACGAAAAAAAGTCATTAGCGTAACAAAGTTAGGCAGAAACATTGAAAGGTCGGCAACCGAACTTAAGCAGAAATTAATGAATTCGGTCGATTTATCTAATGAGGATTTTGAACTGCTACGAACAATGTGTCTAAAGGTGGTTGCAGAATTGAAGTAATACAAATTGCTGTAATTGGCATGAGTCAACAAATAAATAACCAATTAGTGGGCTGGTGGGCAATAATCATCAGTCCTTTTTTTTGGCTATAAAATGATGATCTCGATCATGGCTCTCTATCAATAATTAATGCTTAATATACTACATATTGTGCTCGATGGTATTTTTGTTGCTATATATTGTATTTATGACATAGCTATTGTTTAAGTGATTTGTTATTAGGAGAATCAAATGCCAGTTGTGGTTAAACGAGACGGTATCAAAACTCAGTTTGATGCGAAGCGAATTTCCAGTGCGGTTAATTCGGCAGCGCGCGCTGCTGGTATTGATGATATGTGTTACGGTGAACGTGTTGCACAAAAGGTTGCGTCTTTGGTTAACCATCATCAACAAGTGGACATTCAGCAATTACAAGATCTCGTCGAAAATGAATTAATGGCTGGTGAATATAAGTCGTTAGCGCGGAATTATATTGAATACCGACACGACCGTGATGTGGCAAGAGAATCGAGTAGTCGGCTCAATATCGAGATCCGAGGCTTGATTGAACAAAGTAATGCTTCGTTATTGAACGAAAATGCCAATAAAGATGCCAAAGTGATCCCGACACAACGAGATCTGCTTGCAGGGATCGTCGCTAAACATTATGCCAAAACCCATTTGCTGCCTAAATCTGTGGTGCAAGCCCATGAAAAAGGCGAGTTGCATTATCACGATTTAGATTATGCCCCTTTTTTCCCTATGTTCAATTGCATGCTTATTGATCTTGAAGGCATGCTGAATCATGGTTTTAAAATGGGTAATGCCGAAATAGAAACGCCCAAATCGATTTCTACCGCAACTGCAGTAACCGCGCAGATTATCGCCCAAGTTGCCAGCCATATTTATGGTGGAACAACCATTAACCGTATTGACGAGGTGTTAGCGCAATTTGTTACATTAAGTCATCAAAAGCATCAGCAGGTAGCAAAAAACTGGGGCGTTATTGATGTTGACTCTTATGCCAAAGCGCAAACAGAAAAAGAATGTCATGATGCGTTTCAATCATTGGAATACGAAGTCAATACCTTGCATACTGCCAATGGACAAACACCTTTTGTCACTTTCGGTTTTGGATTAGGAACGAGTTGGCAAGCTAGGTTAATTCAACAATCTATGATGAAAGTTCGCATCGAGGGCTTAGGAAAAAACCGTAAAACCGCAGTATTTCCTAAATTGGTTTTTGCCATTCGAGACGGTGTTAACCATAAACAAGGTGATCCCAATTATGACATCAAACAACTGGCATTAAAGTGTGCTGCTATACGCATGTATCCTGATATCTTAAATTATGATCAAGTGGTTAAAGTTACAGGTTCTTTTAAAACGCCGATGGGTTGTCGTAGCTTTTTAAGCGCGTACGAAGAGAAAGGCGAATTAGTTCATGAAGGGCGCAATAATCTGGGTGTTGTGAGCTTGAATTTACCAAGAATTGCCATCGAGGCTAAAGGGAATGAAGCCGAGTTCTATCGAATATTAGAGCAAAGGTTAATCATTGCTAAGTTGGCGTTAGATACTCGAATTGATCGATTAAAAGGTGTTAAAGCGAAAGTGGCTCCCATTTTATATATGGAAGGGGCTTGTGGTGTTCGGCTGAATGCGGAAGATGAAATAACTGATATTTTCAAAAACGGGCGTGCTTCAATTTCTTTAGGCTACATTGGGTTGCATGAAACCGTAATTGCTTTATATGGTAAAGACAATCACTTATACGACAGCGCTGAACTGAGAATGAAAGCGCTAAATATAGTTGAACACTTAAAAGCAATGGTCAATTTATGGAAGCAGCAAACAGGCTATGGCTTTAGCTTGTATAGCACCCCAAGTGAAAACTTGTGTAGCCGCTTTCACCAACTTGATGTGAAGCAATTTGGCTTAATTGAGGGGGTAACAGATAAAGGATACTACACCAATAGTTTTCATCTTGATGTAGAAAAGAAAGTAAATCCTTATGACAAAATCGACTTTGAGCAGCCTTACCCTGAAATCGCTAATGGTGGGTTTATTTGTTATGGCGAGTATCCCAACATGCTACATAACTTAGAAGCATTAGAAAACGTATGGGATTACAGTTACGATAAAGTACCTTATTATGGCACCAATACGCCGATTGATGAATGTTATCAATGTGATTATGTTGGCGAATTTGATTGTACTAGCAAAGGGTTTACCTGCCCTAAGTGCGGTAACCATGATCCAAGCCGTGTTTCGGTGACGCGCAGAGTGTGTGGCTATTTAGGCAGTCCGGATGCAAGGCCATTTAATTTTGGTAAACAACAAGAAGTTAAGCGTCGAGTTAAGCACTTATGAGCCATTGTGAAATAATATGAATTATCAGCAATATTTTCCTGTTGATGTTGTGAATGGCGAAGGGACACGAGCCACTTTGTTCGTGTCTGGTTGCGAGCATCAATGTCGAGGCTGTTATAACCAAAGTACATGGAACCCTGATGCTGGAATTGTATTTGATGAAGCAATGGAGCAGCGCATCATCGATGATTTAAATGACAGCAAAATTAAGCGTCGAGGCTTAAGCCTTTCTGGTGGTGATCCGTTATTTCCAACTAACTTGTCTGCGATCAAACAGCTTATCTCGCGAGTTAAAACTGAATGTTGTGATAAAGATATTTGGATGTGGACAGGCTATAGCTTATCAATGTTGAGTGAAGAGCAACAACAAGTAGTCGATATGGTCGATGTGTTGATAGACGGTAAATTTGTTCGATCTCTCGCGGATCCCAATCTACGGTTTCGTGGCAGCAGTAATCAAATCATTCATACACTCTCGCGTTAATTCTTGCTGAAATCGTGCATCTTGTGGTGTCACAGGTATATAATACATTCCAATTTTTTATATGCCTGTTTTTGAGGTTTAGGTATTAACATGAATTTAAAACAAGAACTGCAGCAACTAAACAATAAGTTAGATAAACAGCGCAGAAAACTTACGACCGCACAAGGCCGAGGCGATGAAAAAATCATCCAACAATTTAACAAAGAAATTGCTGCACTCACTAAGCAAATTGCATCAATCAAAGGTCAACAAAGCCGACTGTTGAACAAAGAAGGTTTAAAGGTAAGCGAGCTGGCATTCAATCGTGAGCTAACAAAAGCTGAACAAGCGGATATGGGTAAACTTAAAAAGTCAGTAAGAGGGCTTGTTGTTGTACATCCTATGACAGCTTTAGGTCGTGAGATGGGTCTAAAAAAAGTTACGGGTTACGCACCAGCGAAATTTTAAATTAAAATTAAGCAAGGCTGCTTAGTTGAGTTTCACAATGCTTTCAGGGAGTGGAAGTAGTTATTAAGGTTGTTTCATGTCGATAAAATATGTCGCGTCTTCAAAGTTACCAACACCTTGGGGAACGTTTGCAATGCATGGATTTGAAGATCTCGAATCAGGCAAAGAACATGTCGCATTAACGTTTGGTGAATGGGATTCTAATGAGCCAGTATTAGGACGTATTCATTCTGAATGTTTAACGGGCGATGCGTTATTTAGTCTTCGCTGCGATTGTGGTTTTCAATTGCAAAGTGCATTACAAACTATTGCTGAGGCGGGTCAGGGGTTCTTGCTTTATTTACGACAAGAAGGCCGAGGCATTGGTCTTATTAATAAAATTCGCGCTTATAACTTGCAAGATCAAGGTGCAAATACCGTAGAAGCGAATGAGCAATTAGGTTTTGAAGCCGATCAACGAAAATACGGTATGATTGCTCCAATGCTTGAAAAAATTGGTGTGCAGCAGGTTAGGTTGATGACGAATAATCCTCGAAAAGTCGATGCATTAAAAGAGGCTGGTGTTGAAGTCACTGAGCGAGTACCACTGCAAGTGGGTAAAAACAGTTTCAATGAAGGTTATCTAAAAACCAAGCATACGGAGCTTGGACACATGATGTCAGAACATCATTTTCATGATAATGATTAATATTGAATTGCAAACATACCCAAGCGAAGACTTGGGTATGTTTGAGAGTAAAGTATCTATTTCGATTAGATACTAGCCAATATACCGTTAACCAATGTTAAACGATTCTCCTAAGCTTTATCTTGCTATTTTATCAGGTAAACTAGTTCTTAAATTTTCTTTTCCATCGATAGCCAAAATCGTTCAAGCGGTAATAATTGAGTTATTTTGGGTATCTGATTGAACCACAGTTCATTAGAGGGGCATCTATGATCACAGCTTACCTTTACCGAAATCGTCGCTTAACCATTAAAGAGTTAACGATTCAGGATGATATTCCTGAACAAACGTTATGGTTAGATCTGTATAAACCTGAAGATGATGAACGTGAATGGCTAAGTAAGTTTTCGGTTGAAGAAGTGCCCGATGAAGATGATATCAATGAAATTGAATCTTCTGCTCGTTTCTACCAAAATGCGGATGGGCTCCATATTAATTCGTTATTCCCGCAACGAGTAGGGCAAGATGTTCGTGCTGTAAACATATCTTTTAACTTACGAAGTGACTACTTATTAACCATACGTGATGAAGATGTAGGTTTAGTACGTTTATTGCGTAACTATTTAAGATTAGGACGCCTGAACGTTGACTCATCCCAAGAGCTTTTCCTAGAGTTTTTCAATTTAAAGGTCGATTATTTGTCTGACTTAATTGAAGACGTTTATACCGTATTAGAGAATGTCGGTGAGCAAGTTTTTGAAAATGATGAATTAGATGATGTATTTAAGCTGATCACTTTGCAAGAAGACTCTAACGGAAAAATTCGTCTAAGTTTGTTAGATACGCAGCGTTCTCTGCGATATGTGCAGCGCTATTATCGAGGCAAATTATCTGATGAACATTTAAAAGATCTTCGTGAAATGTTGTCAGATATTGAATCTTTAATGCCTCATAGCCAGTTTATTTTCGACAAGCTTAATTTTCTGCTTGATGCGGCAATGGGTTTTACTAGTTTGCAACAAAATAAGATCATCAAAATCTTCTCAGTTGCAGCAGTGGTTTTTCTTCCTCCCACCTTAATTGCTAGTAGTTATGGCATGAACTTTGGCAATATGCCTGAATTATCATGGCGATTTGGTTATCCAATGGCCGTCGGTATGATGCTTGCGAGCGCAGTGGGTACTTATTTCTTTTTTAAACGTAAAGGTTGGTTGTAATATTTTCTTACGTCAATTTTCAATAGTTAATTGAAAAGTGAATTAAATCGTTGATTGATGTAAATGGTATAAATCATGTAATAAAATTGTTAGTCTATGGCGTAATAATGAGTTTGCGCCTTAGAGTTTCTTATGGATTTTATCGAAGTTTATCCCAACGCTTTACCCGAAGAATTTTGCGATCGTCTTGTTCAAACCTTCTCTCAGCATAATGGGGTCAGAGAAGGGCAAACCGGCAATGGCATTGATACTGACAAAAAACAAAGTGAAGACTTAACTCTTGATAATTTCGAAGATCTGCAAGCGATTAAAAATGAACTGTTAGGCTTTACCTTGAAACATGCCACTGAATATTTCACTAAATACTCAATGGCTCTCATGGGCGCAGTTTCTGTTTCCGTGTCAGATGAAAACGGCAAGCCTACTGTACTTACTCCAGAGAACTTTGAGCAGCTTGGTTTCCCTCGCGCAGAGACGTTAGTTAAGTATTTATATCGCAGTGGTACGATTAATCTTCAGAAATACAAAAAGCAACAGGGTGGTTATCATCATTGGCATTCTGAGCAATACCCACAACTCAATCATAATGAAGCATTGCATCGAGTAGTACTGTATATGTTTTATTTAAATGATGTAGAAGAGGGCGGGGAAACTGAGTTTTATTATCAACAGCGAAAGCTAAAACCTAAAAAAGGTACTATGGTGATAGCGCCTGCAGGTTTTACTCACTCACATAAAGGTCATGTGCCATTAAGCAATGATAAATACATTGCAACATCGTGGATCATGTTTAATCGAGCGGAGCAGCTTTATGCGCCGATTGGTTAAGGTTTTGGGGTTGCCAGTGAGGGTTTAACGTTATTTTGTTATGTATCTAGCTGTAATAATTTATTATTTCCTGTTCTTCTTTAATTGCTCTTATTTTCATAACTTAATGCTTTCTTAACCACTCATGTTTTATTGTTTACAGCCACAATTGAAATTGATAAAACGAGTTAACTTCTTGCATTGATAAGAGAAATTTATGGCTGGCACGTCACCTGTAACAGGTACTACCCCTGATTATGTTGCTTTAGATAAAGGTGAAAGGGTCTCTTTTTCAGGAAAGGAAAAAGAGAATGAAAAGCAACGGGTGGATATTGGTAATAAAACAACTTTAATAGCAATGTATGCAACGACAAAAGATGGTAAATGCAAATATAAGCCCGTTAATGCAGGTTTTTGGGAAGAGATGAACCAAAGTGGTAGTTCTTGTGTGCCAACGTTAATGTTTTATGGTTCAGGGAAACGAGTGGCAAAATAGGGTGTTGTGTTGCAGGTAACTTCTTAAACTTTAACGTGATGAGTTTGTGATAATCATTCACTTTTGTGTTAGCTGATTCCATTAAGCAAAACTTACTGCATAGAACCAAGGAAGTGTGTTTTCTTTTGAATTCAGGGTGGGATATTAGAACTACCGCCTTTTAGGTGGTAGTTCTAAACTAAAGAGCAGTATGTTTTAGTTAATAAATTCCCACTTTTGATTATTACCATTATTATGTGGATGCATAATTACTGCTGCGTTATTGTGCGTTCCTGTAGCATCTAAGACAAGGTTTGGATTAGCTTGAGTAGCAAGGGTTTGGTTTACTGAAGATGTCAAAGGACGAATAAACTTTTGTCTTTTAATGTATCCAGTATGAGAAAGCGGATAAGCACAGGTTTTAACCGTCAGCTTGGGGGTGTTTTTTGAATAAACTTCAGAGCTGACTTCTAAGCATAGATTTGCACTGATACTCTTAAGTTGCCCTGTAGTAACAATGTATTTCCATTTTTGATTATCTCCATTATGACAGGTCCAAGTTATCAGGCGGTAGCTACCATTAGAATTTTTAGCTAAATCTAAACACTTATTTGATGCTTTATTTCGTAAGCGTTTTACCCAGCCGTAATCAATGTGAGCTTTCAAGTTTTTCAGCTCAAGCGCAGCTTTCGATTTCGCTGATACCAGTGCTTGCTTTTCGCTAGAAAGTTTTGATTTTTCCGCTGTCAATGATTGCTTCTCAGCCGCTAATTTATTTCTCTCTATTATCAATTGATTTTTTTGGCTCGCGATTTGGCTGTTTTTAATCGATAACATTGCAGCTTTTGCTGTTGCTACGTCTAATTGTGTAGCTAATTTATTCGCTCTATTTCGCTCTGCTTCCTTAAACGACTGCTCAGTCTGGAGTGAACTTTGTAACCTTTTGTTATCTAAACCTAACTTTTGGTTGGATATGGTTAAATTAGTAACTTTTGTCTCTGAGGCTAAAAACGAGTATGAATCAAAAACGGGAACATTGGCCAATTTATCTGCAAAAATGCCTAATGACAAACTGAAATCATTTGCACCTCTGCTGCTTCCTGTTTGATGGTTTGGATCTGCGAGATAAGGTGTTCCATCTTCATTTCTCACTCTGGCTTTTAGTGGGACAGGCGCGCTGATGTTTTCTTGTCTTTCAATAAAGCTTGGTATTGTCGCATTGTTTAAGTTTTTTGAACCGATCTCATCAGCAATGATAAATGACCAATTAAATTCGGGTTTTTCAGGCGTGAGAACGCCGGCTACGATATTGGTATTAATGAGCTTGAACTCATTATGTAACGGGTTAACCGAAACAAACAGGCTTTGAGTGTTAAGTTCTGAAAAGCAGGTTGTTGGAATATTAGCTGAATATTCAACAAGGTATACATGAGTCACTTTTTTACTCGCGTCATTTGTTCTTTGGATCTTTGGAATGACTCTTAAATGTTCCCACAAATGCTGTTGGTTTGTATTAACAAATTCGCCTTCTGGAACATTTAAAATCCAGTGACTTTTTACCTTTACTTTTGGTACTCCAATAAATTGTCTATGTGTTTCGGAACTTAAATGTTTTGTATTATTCGTTTTAGAAATAAAGCCTTCTGGACTTTTGAAGTCAATTTTGAATTTTGCCTTATTATACTGAGGAATACTGTAATTTACTCGCAATTGATTGCCATGATGAATAGCGTTAGCCGCTGATGAGTTTTCATATCGCGCAGTGATTAAGCCATACCATTTTACAGAGTTAATATTTTCAGCGTTTGGTGTTCGATACAAATGAGCCCACTTTCGATTGCTAACCGAGCTAGTTAGGAATTTTCCTAAATTGTCCTTTTGGTGATGTTCTGCAAAATTTTCCATGGTATAACCCGTAGGTTCAATAAAGTGATTGTATTGAGTGACTTCACCGGAGGCAATTTCTGCTTTACATGTTTTTACGCTTGATTTCGGCGTATTTTCTGATGCAACTGCATGAAAGTGTGTACTAAATATTGGGAGTGCACCAAGCAAGAGAACTTTGCACTTTTTTGAGGTTGGTTTGAACATTTTTTCTCCTTATATTTAGAAATTCATTCTCACAAAACAGTTATTGTTTTGTTGAATTTAAGGTGGTTTAAGTAATGATTTTGATAAATGTTAGCGCACAACTTGTAGAGCCTTCATCCTAATTATCCTTATTTATTAAAGGCTTTACTCTAACTGAGGGGGCTAGGGGAGATAGTGGGGGAAGCTTTGAAGTGGTGATGAGCAATACAAGGTGATGAAACTGTTTAGTTAAGGAGTTATTTGAACATTGTAATATACAAGAATGGTAATACTCGATTTAATCGGGGATCGAAATTCGCATTTTGGCTCCGCCCAGCGCTGAATCTTCGACATGAAATTGCCCTGAATAACTGGTGACGATTTCAAGACAAATGGCTAAGCCGATGCCGCTGCCTGAGTGAGACGTGTCTGCTCTTATACCGCGCTCGAGGATTCTTTGTTTCAAATTATCATTTATACCCGGGCCGTCATCTTCAATGAGCAGCTGACAATTACCATGACCATTATACACTTCGATATGCACCTGCCTTGAACATAATCTAAATGCATTTTCCAACAAGTTGCCACACAATTCTAATAGATCATCTTCAGCCATTGAGATACTGATATCAGCCGGAATGTCAGCAGTCAGTTCAATCTCTTTGCCTTGATAGACTTTTTGCATGACATTAGAGACTTGACTTATAGGCTCCGAGACTTTACTTGATTCGCGTTGAATGTGCTTTTTACCTAGAGTTGCCCGCTTAAGGTGATAACTAACAATCCCGTTCATTTGTTGCAGTTGGTCACTTATCTTAGACTGGTTTTGTTCTGTTGCACCTTCAGTTAGCGCTTGAATTGATGCTAAGCGGGTTTTAAGGCTATGAGCTAAATCTCCAAGTGTGTTTTTGTACTTTTCTTCACGATAATTGGAATGCTCTATAAGCTGATTGATTGAATGCGCAATAGCTGAAAACTCAGAAGGGTAGGCTTGATTTAGCTGTTGTTGTGTACCTGCATGTATCTTTTTTAACTCTTTCCTCATTTTTCTAAATGGCTTTAATCCCCAAAGTGCCCCAGCAATGAGCAGTACGAATGTAGCAATTAAAATCAAAAAAAGCAGCATGAAGGTTTTTTTACTGAACTGTTGATATTCTTTACTGAAATCGTAGGCGTTTTTTAAAATTAATAGCTTATATTGTTTGCCGCTACTTTCAATTGGCAAAGGATAGACGAGATAAGATAAACCATCGGATAGCTGCAGATAATGAGGTGGGGAGTCATCTTTAATTTTTTTGTATCGATTACAAGTATTATCAAGGTTTCTATGGGTTGCTAGCTTGGAAGCCCAAACTTGATTAAATGAGTTATCACAGCTAACCATTATAAAACTGACAGGACTTAATGACTTATCAATTGCGGGGGACGTGTCGGGAGCTATCTGTTGTTTTAACTGTTTAATTGCGTCTGGTATTTCAGCCATCAGCGCTTCTGTCTGCAAATTATAATTTTGCTCGGCATGCAGCTGATTAATTAGCCATGCGAGTACGATACCTAGCAGTAAAATAATGCTTGCAGCACAAAGCAATAGCCGAATAAATAAGCTTTTGGATGTTTTGAGCTCTAGTTGCATGGTTGGTTGAACTTATAACCTTGACCACGAATGGTACTGATGGGATTATCCAGCCCATTTTGCGCCAGTTTTTTTCTCAAACGACTCACCATAACTTCAATGGTGTTGGGGTCGCCTTCTCGGTCTGCGTAGATCACATCTAACAGTCGGCGTTTAGTAACAACTTCATGACTGTGACGCATTAAGTACTCAAGTATCAAATATTCAAAAGCGGTGACATCTACAGGTTCATGATCCAAAGTAACTTGTTTTGCGGCAAGGTCAACTTCTAAATCACCACTTGTAATTAATGGCTTAGCAAACCCCGCACTTCTCCTTACGAGTGCTTCTAACCGAGCGACTAATTCCTCTTTCTGAAATGGTTTTACAAGATAATCATCGGCTCCAGCATTAAGTCCTTCGACTTTATCTTTCCAGTGTATTCTAGCTGTAAGAATAAGGATCGGCGCTTTAACACCATCAACACGCATTTTATTGATGAGCTTAATTCCGTCGAGATCGGGCAGACCAATATCTACGATGGCAACATCAATTGGATAATTGATGGCTTGATAGTGACCTTCTTTGGCATTGAGGGCAACCTGAACTTGATTACCAAGTTCGCTTAACTGTACTTTTAGATGATGAGATAGTAATGGGTCATCTTCAACGACCAATATTCGCATTATTACAATTCCATTCTTCGTAGCAATTCCACAAGATTACTCTGCTAAATCAGGTGGTTCGTTAGTGGACTGAATCAAGTATAGCTAAATCAAATTGAAACATGAGGTTAATTGATGACTAATGCTTCATCATGATATGGCGTGCTATTACAGTATGTCGTAAAAGTTTGGTATGCCACTACTTTTAAATAAAATTTAATGTTAGATTGCAGAAAATTCGAAAAAACTGGAGTCTTGTAAGTGAAAGACCAAATTCTTGCTGAAATGAAAGTGCAACCAAACATTGATCCAGAAACAGAGATCAAGCGCCGAATTACTTTCATTAAAGCTACTTTGCAACGCGCCCATAGTACTTCGTTAGTGTTGGGGATCAGTGGTGGTGTCGATTCGTCTTTGGCGGGGCGTCTTTGTCAGTTAGCAATTGATGAATTGAATTTGTCTGAAAAAAAACAGTATCAGTTTATTGCTGTTCGTTTACCTTATCAAATTCAAAAAGATGAAGATGAAGCACAACTGGCATGTCAGTTTATAAAGCCGAGTAAGCAAGTCACTGTAAATGTTGAAGAGGGGGTTGATGGAATTCATCGACAAGTGATTGCAGGAATGCAGCAAGCACAGTTGAAGCAGCACTCTGAAGTTAATGTTGATTTTCATAAAGGTAACGTAAAAGCACGTGCACGTATGATTGCACAATATGAAATCGCTGGCTTAACCAATGGCTTGGTTGTGGGCACAGATCATAGTGCTGAAAATATTACCGGTTTTTATACGAAGTGGGGTGATGGTGCTTGTGATCTCGCGCCATTATTCGGATTAAATAAACGACAGGTTCGTCAACTTGCCGCTCACCTTGGGGCGCCTCAATTACTTGTTAACAAGGCGCCGACGGCAGATTTGGAAGAAAACAAACCACAACTTGAAGACGAAGTTGCGCTTGGGCTGACTTATGAGCAAATTGATGATTTTCTAGAAGGTAAAGAAGTTGAAACTGACGTCGAACAGCGTTTGATTTCGATCTATCTACGTACTCAGCATAAACGTCAATCGATACCTACTGTTTATGACATTTAATTGATAATTGTTGTTAAGAAAAGGAGCAAAGTGGCTAACTATTAGCTTTTTGATGATTTTGGCCACAAATAATTTGTGGTTGGGTGCTCAGGGCTCCTTTTTTATTGCTTGTCATTGAATTTTAGATGTTTGCCTATATTTCTATTAGCCTACGAGGAGAAATATCGTGTTTGATTTTTCAAAAATAGGCTGGCTTGATGACAAGGGTCACATTAAACCACCGACTACACTATTCATCTTATTGGCTTTTTTAGCCCGTGCTTGGGTGATATTTGCTGCATCTTTAACCCAACATAATCAAAGAGATGGCTTGATAAAGTTATTCTATCCACAATCGACAGATTTTGTTATGGCACTTATCACAGGTAGCTCGGCGGTATTTATCTATCTATTAGTGATTGCTGAAAGAAAGCGTAAGTTAAACTGGGTTATTCCTGTATTTAGCCGATTAAAGTGGTTTTTATTTAGTGCCATTATCTTTGAGTCGGTGGTGCTATGGTCGCGTTTATCACACCTAGATTTCCAGTTTAGCTGGAGTTACGGTGTTGAAGTGATCGGCTTATTTTGGGGATTTCTTTACGTGCTTAAGTCTCAACATTTAAAGAGATATGTTATTGATTGGGCGAAAGAAGTAAATTTGTGAGGGCGATTTGAATGATTTTGGGTATAAAACTAGATTATTTACTCAATAATCGGTAGTTTAGTTGTCACGGACGAATAATTAACGCTTGAAGCGTGATCATGATAATAAAAGGATTTTTACTTTGACGAACAGTGTGTTAACAAAACTCCCTGTGGCAAAGATTAAACTCGGCCAGACAATCAAGATACCTCTATCATGGACAGAACACCCTTTTTTTCGCAGTAAAAGAACCATCAAATCCCATGCTGACATTGAGCTGATTAAAGGGCTTGGGATCACTCATGTGCTAGCGTATGCAAATCCTGACGACATCATTGAGAAACAAACGGTTGCGGTTGCGCAGCCATCAGCAGCGCCAATAGTGAAAGCCATCGATGAAGGTAACGCGTTAAAAAAACAAATCAATCAAAGCCAGAAACGATTTAACTCGTGCGTGACAGACTGCCGAACCATGCTGAGTAAAATTATCACAGATCCTGATGGCGCTTATCAACTATCCGCGTCTATCGTTGAACAGCTCATTGAACCACTGTTCACTGCGAAGCAACCTATTTTAACTATGATAGACAGTAATGAAACAACGCTTAGCCCCGTTCAGTATTGTATTTCTGTCGCAGTTATTTCCGTATTGATAGCCCAAAAATTGTCCCTTGATGATAAGCAAATCAGAGAAATTGCACTGGGTGGCATTTTACATGATTACGGTAAAGCTAAGATCCCTGACAGTATTTTACGTAAGCGCGATGAGTTAACTACCAGTGAACTTAACTTTTATAAACTGCATCCAGTCTATGGAGTGAATGCTTTAAAAGAGTGCCAATTCATTTCTCCTACTGTGCTGCATATTGTTGGCCATCATCATGAATACCTTGATGGCAGTGGCTACCCAGATAAACTCTCTGGTAAACAAATTCCAATCCCGACTCAAATTGTTAGCTTGGCAGTTGAATTTAATGAACTGTTATTGAACGACAAATTTAGTACACCGCAAGCAGTGCTCGCTTATTTGTTCAAAAATGGAATAGGACGACATGGGAAAGAATTGCTTTCAAGCTTAGTTAAAGTGATCGGTGTTTACCCCCCTGGAACTCTGGTGAGCCTGTCAGATGGATGTATTGCCAAAGTTATTACTACAGCAATTGATGTTAAAAAACCGAATGTGATGGCTTTTTCCGCCGATGAAGGGGCGTCAAAAATGCGCATTCTTGAACGAGAAAATTGTACGATTAACAAAGTGATCAATCAAGAAGCGTTGTCACCTGCGTCGGTTCGTAGTTTAAATGCTCAAAGCCCAATCAGCTTTTGTATTTTATAGATTGAAGTTGGCAACTGATCTTATTATGCTCAGTCAATGTTATCAAATTGACGCTTAGCAAATGAAAAGTATCACAATTATCGGCTGTGGTTGGTTCGGTTTACCATTGGGCCAGTATTTATCTCAAAAGCAATATCAAGTTTTCGGCAGTAAACGGGCACAAGATGATGCAGATCAATTGTCTCAGTACGGTATTAACGGCTTTCAGTTCGATTTGTCTTCGGTAGGAGATGGAGAGTTAATGAGTACGAGGAAACGTATTCATAAATATATTGATACTCAATTGTTGGTGGTCAATATTCCTCCGAATCGTCGCCAACATAATAATTATTTATTACAACTCGCTGATCTCATAAAAATCATAAATATTGAACACTACGAAAAAGTGATTTTTATTAGTTCGAGTGGTGTATACGAAGATGTGCCAAAACGTGTTAAAGAACAAGATGCAAGCCCACATTCAGAATCTAGTGATATCCTACTTAAAGCGGAACAACTCTTTTTGCAGTTTGCCAATGTACAGATATTAAGGTTTGCCGGTTTAATTGGTAAACAACGTCATCCTGTGCGTTATTTGTCAGGAAAAACAGCGATGGCTGGCGCAAATAAAGTTGTTAATCTGGTGCATCTAACAGACTGCATCAATTCAGTGGTTTGTTTATTAGAAAATACACCCAAACAAACGATTTATAATGTTTGCTCGCCCGATCATCCAACCAAAAAAGATTATTACACTCAAGCAGCAAAGAAGTTACAACTAGTGGCGCCAGAGTTTAAGGTTGATCCATCAAAAGGTAAGCTGGTTGATGGTTCAGCAATTTGTGATGATTACGGTTTTATCTATCAAGAGACTGATTTGATAAGGGCGTGTTGATCTTTCGTGATTGTTTTTGCAGCGATAAATTGGTTATCTTATGCAAGGC
>JBMYXI010000062.1:0-20608 GCA_049608225.1 Parashewanella sp. | reverse complement strand
AAGTGCTCAAAAGCATCGAAGACAGCGTAAATTGGTCACTTCTGCTGCGTTATCGCTTGCTTATGTGGGCAACCACACTTCACAAACTCTGCCTTACATAAGACAACCAATTTATCGCTGCAAAAATAAGCACGAAAGATCAACACGCCCTAGTCTTTTCTCCTGTACTTTGAAACTAAATTTTTTCATTGGTGAGTTACTCCACTTTTTGCTCGACGAGAAAATTTAATGATTCCCCATTGGTATTGTCGATTCGTTAAGATTTTTCTTTGAGGGTCATAGCTACATGCTCTTGGGCTCAGTTTGACTCACACTAAAATCTTAGCGTTAGTGTCATGTACCGTTATTGAACAGCTAAATGATTATTCTCCATCATATTGAAAGTAAATCTTTTTATTTTTTACTATCTTTTAAGATAGATTTGGCGGTTACTCCGGTTGATGGTGTTTCAACGCTTTAATCTCTTTTTCCTGTTGGTAATATCCCTGTAAGACGGAAGGCTTGCCATTGATAATGGCCGAGCTGAAAATATCAACAAAGATATACAGAACCTAAGCGAGTTCATCGTTCATCGCTCATCGTATTCCCATTAAAAACTTACATAAAAATTGTCGTCGATCCGTTTGTTAAATAAACAAATAAGAGCATTGCTTCTTGGTTATCTAACTAATTAATTCGTATGTAAAACATCTACTTGTAAATGGCATGTTAAATATGTTATTAATTTTTAACGTGGTTGGAGGTTCAAGGCTGTGCTTCCGAAAATTAATGAATAGGAAATCAAGATGACCAATAAGTTTAAATTAAGTGCCATATTTGCCGCGATCGCAGCAACTTCAGTATCGGGTGTCGCATTTTCAGCAGAGAAAGAAAATGGTGAGGAAGTTGAGCGCATCACAGTGACTGGCTCTCATATTAAACGGACCGATATGGAAGGGCCCAGCCCAGTAACGAGCTTATCAGTTGAAGATTTAGCAGATACTGGGGCAACGGATCTTATTGGTGCATTAGCGAAGCTGCCATCAGCAGGGACTGGCACATTTTCCACTCAAGGAAATAGCAGTGATGACACTTCAAATGGCGGATCGAGTGTGTCACTTCGTGGTTTAGGTGCTGACTCAACGTTGATATTAGTTAATGGACGCCGTGTTTCAGTAAGTCCTTTCGCAAAGGGAATTGATACCGCATTTGTTGATATCAATAGCATTCCAATTTCTGCGATTAAGCGTGTTGATATTTTAAAAGATGGCGCTTCGGCAACCTATGGTTCTGATGCCATTGCTGGCGTGATCAATATTATTTTACGCGATGACTTTGAGGGCGCAGAAGTTTCTGCAAAGTATGGTGATACTAGCGCAGGTGGTGGCAAAGAGAAGAATGTTAGTCTTGTTTGGGGTAATCAAACCGACGACAGCAGCCACACCTTTGTGCTCGATTATTTTAAGCGTGATGAAATTTTATACGCAGATCGTGAATATTCTAAAACTGCCAACCAAAAAGGTCGTACTGGTGACAGTAAAGCGACTGATTTTAGAAGTTCGTCAGGCATACCTGGCACAATTGCGCTGAAGTCAGACTCAAGTAAGCGTATGCCTGATATTTATGGTAAAGATGTATGCGCTGAAACAGATCGCGTAGGTGATCTCTGTGTTTATGATTATGCGCCGCATATGACGATGATCCCAGAAGCTGAACGCTTTAGTTTCAACTATATGGGTAAATATGAGATTAATGATCATATGCGTGGTTTTGCTGAATTAAATGGTCAACGAAGCACGACTAAAGTTAAAGGGGCAGGCAGTCCAAGTTTTAATGAATTATTTATGGCGGGTGATAACCCCAATCATCCGTTCGCAAACATGCCAGCTCATGAGTTTCATGGTAAAGATTTAACCATGCGCCGTCGTATGGTTGATATCGGTAATCGCCTAAAAGAAAACGATACTGATTACAGTCGAGTGATCCTTGGGTTACAAGGCGAATTGAGCGATTGGAACTGGGAAGTGGCTTATAACTATATTAAGTCAAAATCAGTTGAGCGCGGTGTTGATGGTTTCCCGAATAAACGTCGTCTCCAAGCTGCAATCGACGATGGCAGTTACAATCCATTTGAGCCATCTAGTAACTCTCAGGCAGTGTTAGATCGCATTGAAACTACGACGACTCGTGTTGGTAAATCAACGATGAAGTCTGTTGATGCGACAGTCTCTGGCCCTATCATGGAAATGGAAAATGGCGACTTAATGCTCGCTGTTGGTGCTGAGTATCGTAAGGAATCAATTTCAGATACGCCAGATGATCAATACATTCGTGGTGAAATTTTTGGTACTGAGGCGACACAAGCTGCTGGTGAGCGCAGTAATAAATCGATTTATGCTGAGCTGGCAATTCCGGTTATGGAAACATTAGAAGTTCAACTTGCAGTTCGTCATGAAAACTACAGTGACTTTGGTACCACAACGGATCCTAAAGTGTCTTTCTTGTGGAATCCGACTGAAGACCTGTCTTTACGTGGTTCTTATGGTACCGCATTTAGAGCCCCTTCATTACATCAACTCGGTTTAGGTCGCACAGATGAATCGCCTGAGTTAGTTGACACGCTTCGTTGTGAAGCGGTAGGAAAGCAAGACGGAATTAATCCTTGTAAAGCAACGGAATATACCACTGTATTTGAGGGCAACCCTGAGCTTGGTCCTGAGCAGTCAAAAAGTTATAACTTAGGAATGATTTATAACATCACTGATGGGTTAGATTTTTCACTGGATTACTACAACTATCAAATCGAAGATATTATTGATTCAGACACTCAGTTTTTATTAACGACTCAAGGACTTGATTCAAAAGTTGTTAAACGTATTCCTACTGCCATAGCCAATGATCCGGGTGAGATTGTTGAGATCTACGATAAATTCAGAAACCTTGGTGATTTGGATACCTCAGGATTAGATCTTGATCTTGGATATCAATTTGAGTCGAGCATGGGTGAATTCCGCTTAGGTTACACACTTAACTATGTTCTTAATTTCGAAGATCGCCGCCCTGATGGTAAAGGTGGATACCGAGTAGAAACTAAAGAAGGTGGCTTTGAGCAACCTAAAGTTCGTTGGAGAGCAAGTACTGATTGGAGCATTGATGATTTTAAGTCGAACCTATCGCTTAATTACATTGGTGAGTTCGATCAAAAACCAAGCACTAAGGTAAACAAGAAAGTGGACGCTATGATCACGGTCGATGCCAAGGTGAGCTATTACGGTTTAGAAAATACTGTGCTGACTCTTGGCGCAACCAATTTATTGGACGAAGAGCCACCATTTAGCTACCACGCCTTTATGGGCTATGTGAATAGTACTCACAGTGGTCAAGGGCGTTTCGTTTACCTAAATGCGTCTTATAAGTTTTAATTCACTTTAATTCATTATTTTTATAAGTAAATTTAAAGCCTCGAACATTATGTTCGGGGCTTTTTTTATTGCATTAAATTCATGTTGTTTTTAACTGTGAACCACTTAGCTGTACTGGGGATAAAGCTTATCCAGAGTTGAATTAAACAATAAATTGATAGGCACACAATTATCCAAATATCATAACTTGACGGAAAACTTAACTCAGAAGGGAGTTGTAATAACTGGCTAAGTGATTCGCCACTTTGGTTAAGAGCGAAAGGGATCAATGATAATGAAATACCTTGTAGGACAGTAAATGCGCGTAACATGATGAGTGCTGATTTTTGCTTACCGACAATTGCAAAACACAAGAGTAATAACAGTAACGTTGCAATGATAGCGATTTGGTTTAATAGCGCTGCAATGGCAATTACAGCGTAAGAAATTATTAATACAATTAATTGGTTTGGCATTGTGATCTCTAAAGGTAGAAAATTAGGCGGCTGGAAATTTAGCTCCAAGAACCGCTGCGCGGCTAGCACCTGTCACTTCAGGCAAGTTTGCAGGTAAATTATGCTGATAACGGTAAGCAAGCCAAGCAAAGGCAATAGCTTCAACCCATTGAGGCTCTATGCCCAATTGCTGGGTATCACTGACTTGGTAGTTTGGTAGCAATAGAGTTAATCGATTCATTAATTCGGTATTTTTCGCTCCACCGCCACAAACAAATAACTCACCCGCTTGGGATATGTTTGATATGTCATTGGCAATACTATGACAAGTCAAATCTAATAGCGTCGATTGAATATCTTCGTCATTAAGATGCGAGTATTGACTTAGTTGCTGTTCAAGCCAAGCCTGACTAAACAGTTCTTTGCCTGTGCTCTTGGGGGCAGGCTGAGAAAAATAGACATGGGATAATAAATGGGTTAATAACTCTGGTGAAGAACTGCCCGCTCGTGCCCATTTACCGTCCTCATCAAAAGGCTGGTTTAACTGTTGTTGTATCCATGCATCGATTAATGAATTCCCCGGACCTGTATCAAATCCGATGACGGGGGAATTATCCGTCGGTAGATAAGTGATGTTAGCGATACCACCAATATTTAAAATAAATCGTGGCTGTTGGGTATTGGAAAATAAAGCTTGATGAAAAGCAGGCACCAGCGGCGCACCTTGCCCACCTAAGGCGACATCTTTACGACGAAAGTCTGCAATAACATCAATACCCGTTTCAACAGCAATGGTATTGGGATCGCCAATTTGAATGGTAAAACTGGTTTCTAAATTTGGCATGTGACGAACGGTTTGTCCATGACTGCCAATGGCGACAATTTCGCTTTTATCTATGCTTGTTTTTTCAAGTAACTCATTAACCGCTCTTGCAAAGGCTTGGCCGACTTGTCTATCTAGTCGCCCTAGACGATTAATTTCATCGTTTCCGGGTTGGCTTAAACGCTGTAACCCTTTAAATAAGTGTGACGAAATCTCAGTGGTATGATTCGCAATTAATGTTGGATTTTCTGTTTTGAAATCAACAAGTACAGCATCAATGCCATCCATGCTGGTACCGGACATTAAGCCGATGTAATATTGTTTATTCATGGAGTTCCAGCCAAGTACACCGATTTATTGTGCTCTAATTGCGCCATCAAGGTTTTGCTATGAGCAAGGAATTGCGCTTTTTCTTTTCGGGCAATAGAGTTTGATTTTGGTAATTTTACCGTTCTTGGATTGCGGTGTACGCCGTTTACGATGAACTCGTAATGCAAATGCGCACCAGTGACTCGACCTGTACTACCTAATGTACCAATGATTTGACCTTGTTTTACTGTTTGCCCACGCCTTACTTTGCGTTTCTTTAAATGTAAATATTTAGTGGTATAGGTATCATTATGCTTAATGAACACATAGTTACCATTAAACTTATTGTAACTTGCCGCAATCACTTTACCGCGCCCAGCTGATTTGATTGGTGTTCCTACAGGGGCTACATAATCGACCCCTCGATGGGCTTTTATTCTGCCCGTGACAGGATGCAAACGACGAGGATTGAAATTGGAACTAACTCGAGTGAAATCAACGGGAGAGCGCAGGAAAGCTTTTCTCATGCTGCGACCCGTTTCTGAATAATATTGACCATTTGTATAACGAATTGCAGTGAAGCGCTCACCTTGGTTAAAAAACTCTGCCGCTAAGATATTACCGTTTCTTAGGAATTCACCATTGGCATATTCTTGTTCAAAAATAAGTGAAAAACGGTCACCTTCACGAAGATCTAATGCGAAGTCGATGTCCCAACCAAAAAGTGTTGCTAACGCCATGATTTGGTTTGGCTTTAATCCTGCATCGATAGCAGCGTTCCAAAAGTTGCTTTTAATATCGGCTGTGGCGAATTGAGTTCTGGTTTGAACTTGTTTTTTTGTTAACTTTTCTTGATATCTATCGGCATTTTTATCGATATGCAGTGTTGTAATTTCATCGATGTTATATTGCAATTTTGCAAATTTACCATCATGGGTTTTACTGATAGCGAGTTCTTCACCAGGCATTAAGGTGAGCAGGTTCTTTTTTGCTAAAGGTAATCTTGAGATCTCATACACATCTTTAGCTGTTAAGCCGATGCGTTGAAAAAGTCTTGCTAGGGTGTCTCCTGAGCGTACTTTGAAATGCTGACTCGCTAACGGTTGCTCTACAATTTGCTCAACGAGTTGCTTTTTGGGTGTATTTGAGACTTGTTGTTTTGGCTTAGAGATAATCGGCCTTGTTGGTGGTTCAGGCTTACGAAACGCGAGCGGTATTGTATAACGCGTGTTGGTGTCATAAGACTTAGTTTGCTTTGAAGCTTGGGCTTGATCTGAAGGCAATAAAAATAAGATCAAAAAGAACCCGAGCAATAGGCTTAAAATAACTTTGTGCACGACTGGCAATAACTTAAATAATGTGACAACTCTCAACATCGACCCTGATACCATTTTTGTAATCTCACTGCTCACACAACAGTTTATACCTGTGACGCCTTAAAATGCAATTTCTTGCGTAGGTTGTGCGATCAGTTTGGTTAAAAGTACCCATGAAAATGCAAACATGTTTTTTGATATTCCCTTTAAGCACAGCACTGCGTTCCTCTTGCTCGAAAGATTGCCGGTACTTCTTCTCAAGAGTGTCTTGTTCAGCGCTTAAAATGAATACCAAAATTATTCGATTACATTTGCAGGAGTACTTAATTCTGTTGCATTTATACCATGCTTAATTGATATGAATGGGGTAAAATCGACCTAATTTACTTTTTGGAAACAGGTTACAGCGGCAATGGCTGATATAGAAAAAGCACTAGCAGAAATAAAGCGTGGTACAGATGAAATTCTTTTGGAAGCCGATTTAATCGAAAAGTTAAAACTCGGTAAACCCTTAAAAATAAAATTGGGGGCAGATCCAACCGCGCCAGACATCCATTTAGGTCATACAGTGATCTTAAATAAGCTACGAACCTTTCAAGAATTAGGTCATGAGGTTATTTTCTTAATTGGTGACTTTACTGGCATGGTTGGTGATCCAACTGGAAAGAACAGTACTCGTCCCCCGCTCACAAAAGAGCAGGTGATGCAAAATGCAGAAACCTACAAAGAGCAAGTATTCAAAATTCTTGATCCGGCAAAAACACGAATTGAATTTAATTCAAGCTGGTTAGAAGATTTAGGTGCGGCAGGAATGATCCGTTTAGCATCACAACAAACCGTGGCGCGTATGCTTGAGCGTGATGATTTCAAAAAACGATATGGTTCAGGGCAACCAATTGCCATTCATGAGTTTATGTATCCTTTACTACAAGGCTATGACTCAGTTGCACTCAAGGCTGATGTTGAATTGGGTGGTACCGATCAAAAATTCAACCTGCTCATGGGACGTGAACTTCAAAAAACAGAAGGTCAGTCTCCACAAACGGTAATTATGCTACCTCTACTTGAAGGCTTAGACGGTGTCAAGAAAATGTCTAAGTCAGCCAATAACTATATTGGTATTGGTGAACCAGCGAGTGAGATGTTCGGTAAAATCATGTCAATTTCTGATGACTTAATGTGGCGTTACTTTGAGCTGCTGTCATTCCGTCCTCTTGAGGAAATTGAAAGTTTTAAGCAACAAGTTGCAGAGGGCGCGAATCCAAGAGATATTAAGATCTCGCTTGCAAAAGAAATTATTGCTCGTTTCCATAATGAAGCGGCTGCGGAAGCTGCGCATCAAGAATTCATTAACCGTTTCCAGAAAGGAGCTATGCCTGAGGATATTCCGGAAATGGAACTCGCAGCAGGCGAAGGCTTAGCGTTAGCTAACTTATTAAAAGAAGCAGGTCTGGTTGTCTCAACCTCTGAAGCAATGCGTATGGTTAAGCAAGGTGCAGCGAAATTAGATGGTGAGAAGCTGTCAGATGCCAAGCAAGTATTTGAAGTAGGAACACAAGGTGTGTTCCAAGTCGGTAAGCGTAAGTTTGCCAAAGTAACTTTGGTGTAAATTTAAACCGTTATTTTTAGTAACTGTTTAAATTTGATTGTATACCCGTGTTCAATGTTATTGGACTCGGGTATTGTTTATTAAAACGATCATCTTCTATAGATATACAGCATTCAACACCTTGAACGGATTAATCTAAACCTATTTACTACATTGTAAGCTGTCATTGCTTTGGCAATTTCCTGAAAAATTTGAAATGTCTACCTGACCGCCATTACTCATCACAGAGCAGAGTGCTGAGCAATCTGATAAATTATAGTTTTGAGTTACTGAGCTGCTGCTTGTCGTGCTCGATGACGAAAGTTGAATTTTCTCAATCCCTTTCAAGCTCGGTAAAGAGAAGTTATTGTCAATTTTTAGCGCATCAAATTTAGCGTTAAAATGAGACAAAGCAGTGATGGAAGTGAGCGCCTTATTATCACTAATTTGCAAGGTCAGTACTTTGCTTCTATCAGGTAATTCATAAGGTAACTGAGTGGTTAAATTGTCAAAACTTGACAAACTGTTTAACAGTGGATCTGCCGTAATATTGATACTGCCGCCTATAGCTGATAACCCTTTTAATGCTGAAATATCCGCTAAGTTATCATTATGTGATAATTCAAATCCTTTCGGTATTTGCTTTATATTTTCTAATCCCGTTACATTTGTTAACGAATTAAGATATTGAACATCAATAGCGCCCAATACCGATAAGTTAGACAGGCCTGAAAAGTCTTTTATAGCTGACATACCATAGAGCTTCAGTGCGCCATCAATTTCCTGAAGATTTTTAAAACTGCTGAAACTCGTGATGTTGGGGGCGTAAGATACATAGAAATCGCCTGTTACTTTTTTGATATTTGAAAAGTTATCTAAGTTGTTGAAAATGGCATTATGAGTCATCTCAAAATTGCCATTAACTTGTTGCACCTGCAAAAATGATGTTGCAGATATTGATGCCAATTTATCACTAGAGTCAAAGGTTAGTCCTGATGTAGTTTGTAAACTATCAAATCCAGAAATATTTGAAAGTTCTGGATTAGCAAGAATATAGACGCCTTTAAACCATCTTGGGATTGGATAGTCTGAATCATAAACACATTGATTGTTTATGTTCTTTAATGACGTAAATCCTGCAATTGATTGCAACTTATTATTATCATCAATATCAATAACGCAATCGACTGACGTGAGCTTGTCAAAACCAGAAATTGAGGTGAGATCATTGTTATTTTCAAACAGTATGTCTGCTGCTGATTGAAGGTTGTTGAAACCATTAATCGTTGTCAAACTGGAGTTATATGAAAAGTTTATTGTTTTACTTTTGCCCACAAGTCGCTGCAATTGATTAAATCCAACAAAATTCTTTATTGCAGTTGCTGAAATATCGAGTGCCTCAGCTTGCTGTAAATTATCAAATCCTTCGAAAGACGTAATCGTGTTATTTTTCCAAACACGTAAGGTGCCCAGAATTGTTTTTATACGCTTAAAGGGAGACAAATCTGTTATTTCGTCAGTTGTAATAACGACGTCACCAGAAATAATTGTGCAATTTGGGTATGTTTTAAAATAAGTCGTAATTTGGTTTTGAGTTGTAAATTTTTGATTTCCTGGGCAGAGCCCATCATTTGGCGTCGCATAAGCAATTTTAGTGAGCAATAATAGCGCAAAAATTGAAAGTGATTTTATGAATGAAGATCTCATAATTACCCCTATTTAATAGGAAGTGTTCACCTCTTGGTATACATGATTACTGCTGAATTACGGCTGAATATCTATCCTAAAATAAGAATTGAGCAAGAGTTAACGTTTTAAATCAAACGCTGGTAATGAAAGACGCCATTTAATGGCTGCAAGTCGAATGGCTAATGCGACAGACATTGAAATGACTAAGGTGCTTTTTTCATCAAGGTAGAAATTTAAACACATGCAATAACAAATCCCGCCAACAATGCATGCGGTGGCATAAATCTCCGTTCTTAGTACCATAGGTACTTGCCTGCAAAGCACGTCGCGCATAATGCCGCCACCAATACCTGTGACGACGCCCATAATAACGGCAGATACTTCACTTAACCCTAGAAGTAACGCTTTTTCTGTACCAATAATGGTAAAAAGTGCCAGCCCTAATGCGTCGGCAATGGGTAATATATACCAAGGGGCATTATGGTTTAATCGAGTAAAAACTAAAGTTAATGCAACCGTACACAAGATCACTAATACATAATTCGGATCTTGCAACCAGAATACCGGAGTTGCTCCCATCAAGGCATCTCGAATACTGCCGCCGCCAACGGCTGTCACACCTGCTAAAACCAAAACTCCAAAAGGGTCCATTTTATGATGACCAGCCGCCAATGCGCCTGTTAATGCAAAAACGGCAGTTCCCCATAAGTCAAAAAAGTAAATCCACTGGCTCATTTAATGTTTAGTCCCTTAGTCATTTCTTTTAAATGAATATTAAGTGCGTCAACTGAAATCCTAATTTCGACAACAGAGAGGATTAATGAATAAAGCAAGAATAGGAGGCTACACCCAAAAATGACAGATCCAGTGTGTTGAAAGCCAATGTATAGAAAAATCATACACAATACGCATAAGGCAAAAGAAACAACGCCTGCTTCTTGCATACGGCGAATAATCGCGATCCGTTTATGAAGATTTTTAATTTGATCTTGCAAAATTGGCTTATTGTCTTCACTTAGATGACGAATTAATGCTGCTAAAGCAAAAAATCGATTGGTATAAGCCAGCAGCAGTAATGATATCGCCGGAAAAAGCAAAGCGGGTGTAGTAAGCGAAATATGCATATTTTCAAACAAAATAATCACCATTAGCACAGATGAAAAAGAGACTGATTATAACTGTAATTTTATTACGGTATAAGTAGTTGGCGCTAACTTTTGTTTTAATGGATGTAATATATTTACTGCTATTTTTGAGCACCAACCTCATTCGTATGCGAAACCATCAGCGTGATTATTCAGACGAATTATCTTTTATATACTCGTGATACTTGAAGACGCATACTCCAAGTATCAGGAGTATAAGCATAAAAACAAAATGTTATCTGTTATATAGAATGAAATACTGGTTTCAATTTATCATTGTTGATTGCTATAATCGGAATGATAATGATTTGCACTAACAATAAATGGTGAAAAGGAAAATGAAACCAACTTACCTCGCACGTCTAATAAAACTTGGATTAATGGCATCAGTGGTGGCAGCCCCCGCCGCTTTTGCAGAAGATGAAAAAATTGAACGAATTGTTGTTAGCGGACAAAAATTTGATCGTGAATTACAAGAAACACCAACCAGTGTTGCTGTAATTACAGAAAAGCAGCTAGAAGATCAGCAGCTTGTTGGCTTATATGAAGTGTTAGATCAAATTCCAAATGTGTCAGGACAATTTGGTCGAGATTTCAGTATTCGTGGTATCAACTCGTTTAATGTTTCTGGCGGTGGTAACAGTTTTTTAACCAGCGTGTATGTTGATGGCGCCAGTGTTCCAATGCGTATGATCCAGCAAGGTGGTTTTAATGCTTGGGATGTGTCGCAAGTTGAGGTTTTACGAGGTCCTCAGTCAACGCTTCAAGGTCGTAACGCGCTTGCAGGCGCGATTTGGATCACAACGCAGCAACCAACTTACGAATGGAGCGGTAAAACTCGTTTAACTGTCGGTCAAAACGGTCAGCGCGAAGTTGCCGTTGCTGTTGGTGGCGAATTAGTTGAAGATCAATTAGCTTTCCGCTTTAGTGGCGAGAATAACCACTTTGATGGTGTGAATGAGAACAAAGCTCGAAAAGAAAACTCCGACTATAAAAAAAATCAAACCTACCGCTTGACGTTTTTATATGAACCTAAAGCGATTGAAGGCTTAAGCGCTACCTTAAGTTATACCTTCAATGATATTGATAATGGGGTTGATTTCGTCGCTATTGACTCAACGCCTGATAACCGTGTTAACAATTTTGATGAAAAAACGCATCATTTTTCCAAGAATAATATTCTCAATTTGTCTGTTGCTTATGACATCAACGATGAATGGTCGTTAGATTCTATTTCGACTTACCTTAACTCTGATTATGGCTACAACTGGGATGGTGATCAATCATCTGCGCCAGACTCTAGGCTCGTTGATGACCGTACAGATAAAACCAAAAGCCAAGAATTACGCTTAACTTATGAAGGCGATAAGCTGAAAGCCGTATTTGGCGCTTATTATTCAAACTTAACCGTTAAAGATGTTTATGACGGCCCACGACGTATCACTTTGGAACGTTTAGGCATACCACAGCAATTAAGTGCACAATTGCAAGCCAGGTTTAAATTGCCTAAAGCAGCTGCAGAGCACTTTACTAATAATGTTGTTATGCCGATTTATAAGCGAACAGGGTTTGATCCTGCTTCGATAAGAGCCTATGGAAACTCATCGCAAGAAGTCACCAGTTCGGCTTTATATACTGAATTGAGTTACAAGCTCACTGACTCTTTTGAGGTTTTCGGTGGTGTGCGCTATGACTACGAAAAGCAAGCCCAAGAAAGTACCAACATCACTAAAATTTTGAATGAAAGCAAATTGCCTGATCCAAAGAGATTTGCTGCGTTTGATCCGAGACTACCTACCATTCTTACTTTGTTAAATGGCGAAATAAGAAAGCAAGCCAAAAATGCGACGGGTAAAGAAGATCTGGTTGATGATAACTTTTCTGAGTTGCTACCTAAATTAGGTGCGAGCTATTTTATTAATGACTCAATAAGCACTCATTTTACTTATCAGCGCGGCTATCGAAGTGGTGGTGTCGGTCGAAACATTGCCACCAATGAAATATTCACGTACGACTCTGAGTTTACTGATAACTATGAACTGTCTTTGCGCTCATCTTGGTTGAATGATGATTTAGTCGTGAATGCCAACTTATTTTATCTAGATTGGAAAGATCAACAAGTCAGAGTAAAAGGTGATGCAATTGATCCGGTAACGAAAAGAAAGTCTGATAATCGATACAATGTTAAAACCATTAATGCCGGTAAATCAAATGTTAAAGGTTTCGAAGTTGAATACTTTTATACCGTCAATCGTAATCTAAAGTTGAATGGCGGTGTTGGTTTCTCAAAGTCTGAGTTTACCGATTTTGTGGATGATAAAGACGTTTACACAGGCCAGCCTTTCGCTCGAGCACCTAAATGGACTGCGAATTTTGGCGCTATTTATACTGCTGATAATGGCTTATTTGCAGGGCTAGATGCTAACTATAGAGATTCAAGTGCGGATAAGTTGGTTGCTGTTGGCAAAAAGCCATCAACTCGTAGTAGTGCTCGAACGCTCGTAAACGCTCGTTTAGGCTACAATTGGGAGCACTACGGTGTGTTTTTAACGGCAAAAAATTTATTAGATACAGACTACACCGTGTTCTCCACTAAAGGTGGTACACGGACTCAAGAGTCAATCGAGTACGGGGCTGAGCGTCAAATCGCGGTAAACTTTACAGCGAAGTTCTAATTTAAATAAGTATGAATAGATGGATTAAGGAGCTCAGCTGAGCTCCTTTTTTTGCTGTAATTGAAGCGGCACAGATGATGTGTCTGGCTGCATTAACATGTAACTAATAAACTCACCATTAGTCAGTGGCTTGCTGAAGATGTAGCCTTGAATAAATCCTTCGGCGAAGTGCTTAATTTTATTTAGCTGAAACTCAGTTTCTACACCTTCAGCCACAATGTCTAATTGCAAACTTTGAGCGATAGAGTAAAAAGCTCCCAGTAAACGAGTATCACTGTTTTGCTTATCGACATCTTGAATAAAACTTCTGTCCACCTTTAAGGTGTTAACAGGAAAGCGTTTTAAGTAACTCAAGGACGAATAGCCAGTCCCGAAGTCATCAAGGCTGATCTTTACGCCTAGTTTGTTTAATCGGTTCAGTTGATTATAAATTCTTATATTATCTTTGATTAATAGACTTTCTGTAATTTCAACAATGAGCTTAGTCGGTGAAAGCCCATATTTATTAAGCGTTTTAATTGTGTTATCGACAAAATCGTCTTGCTCAAATTGTATCGACGAGACATTTATTGCAATGCCCGGAGCGTCGGTGATTATCCCTTTCCAATTTGCCGCCGCTTCACAGGCTTGTTCTAACACTAAATCACCAATTTGATTTATGAGACCGACTTCTTCTGCGATCGGAATGAATACCGCGGGTGATATTGTGCCCTTTTCTGGATGAGACCATCTCACTAGCGCTTCTGCATAGGTTAATTTCCCCGTCATATTGTGATGAATGGGTTGAAAGCAAATAGAAAGCTGCTTGTTTTTGATGGCTTCTCTAAGTTCTGATTCTAGTTGGCAACGCTGACGAACAGCATCATCCATTTCAGGCGTAAAAAATTGAAAGTTATTTCTACCTTTTGCTTTCGCCCTGTACATCGCGATATCGGCACTTTTTACCAGTTGTTCTTGATCTGTACTGTCCTCTGGATAAATCGAGACACCAACACTGGCTGTGACGTAACATTGCTTGTTATCGAGTTTATAAGGTTTTGCTATCTCATTTATCACCTTATTCGCGACTTTTTCTATGGCATAGATGTCATTTTTATTGGGTAAAACAACTGCAAACTCGTCACCACCTAAGCGTGAAATGGTATCGGATTTTCGCAATATTTTACTGAGTCTCTTGGCGACGGCTTTTAATAAAATGTCACCCTGTGAGTGGCCGAAGTTGTCATTAATGTATTTGAATCCATCAAGATCAATGAAAAATACAGCAACTTGAGAAGCATCGCGTTTAGCAACACTAATGCAATGTTCGAGGCGTGAAGAAAATAAGTAGCGATTAGCAAGATTGGTTAAATTATCAAAATTAGCTTGTTGATAGATCTTTTGCTCTGCCTTTTTTCGTTTCGAAATATCACTAAACAAGGACACAAAAGCTTCAAGTTGACCATTTTGATCGGATAAGGCTGTGACTGATAGCCACTCGTAGTACAGTTCACCATTTTTGCGACGATTACAAATCTCGCCTTGCCAATAGCCTTTGTCTTTAAGTGTTTGAAACATTTGTTGATAAAAGTGAATGTCATGCAGCCCTGACTTTAAAATTGCAGGTGTTTTACCAATGACTTCTTGCTGTGAATAGCCTGTTATCTGAGAAAAAGCATTATTCGTTGCGAGAATGTTCGATTTAGCATCACAGATCATGACGGCTTCTGTCGCGGTATGGAAAACCGCTGATGCTAATCTCAACTCTTTTTCGTTTTCTTTTATATGGGTAATGTCTTGGCTAATAACAACATGTCTGGAGTGACTGTCTGAGACGGAAAGCGGGTAAATATTAGTGTATTCCCAATATTCTTTACCATGAACATCAATACTTAGCAACTCACCATGCCAAGCGCTGCGTTGCTGCATCTTATTCGATATTTCAGCATGATGGGGGTTAGTGTTCTTATAAGAATCAATAAAATTAGCTTGTGTTGATGTTATGGTTTCTTTTCGCAACATCTGTTGATATTCAAATTCTTTGTTGTAGATAATGTTACTTTCGTCGTCAAGAATGGCGATGGACATTGGGCTTTGTTCAACAATTTCTGACAATGACTTTATCTTTTGTTCAGCTTTTGCTTTTTTATGTAACAGATAGGATAAGAATATGGCCAGAGTAAGTAACAGTGCGATGCTGATAATAGAATAAATGAGTTGTTGTTTTGATTTCGTTTGTAAATGGATAATTTGTTCGTCAATCATTTTTTCGAGGCTACCTTGATAATGCCAAAGTTGCTTCTGAGATAGTCTTTCTGATGAGATATCTTGTACAATTGAAAATAACAGCTCTTGATCACCAATAGGAACGAGTGAAGAATGCACTTGAACAGTTTTCACTGAATTCGCGGTTTTATGTCTAAAAATAAAAAAGTTTCTATTTTCATCTTTAGCAGCTTTCCGCTCTGTTGCTACTTGAGCAGGGCTTAGCATATTGATCTGTTGGATCTTCATGCTTTCTAGTTTTTCTAGAGAATATGCATAAAACTGGCTTGCAGCATTATTGGCTTTAATAATGTCTCCATTACTAGGGTCGATAAGCAGCATAGGAAGGCTGTGTACTTGAAATGTGGTTTCAAATGTTGTGGTTGCAAAAGATATGGAAGGTTGAAATAGCAAGCTACACAAAAGAAGTGGCAAATATTTTAAGCAATTAGGCATTTGAATTTTTATTTTTGTTATCAAAATCAATTGGTAATAGTAAATAGAATACTGGTTGAATAATTATTGTGATAAATCAATAAATTGACACTTAAGGCTTTTTTTTGAGCTTTAGTATATTGATTTAATGCATTTTTATGTTCACTAGGAAGTATTCGCAAAGTCAGTTAAAGGCGCAATGGCAAGTTAAAGTCGTAGCAATAGACATTACAAAACTGAAATCGGACAAAGTAAATGCTCAATTTAGACACATACTCGTGCTACCTGAAAGTGCATATTCAAGTATCACGAGTGTCGTTATTTGATACGAACCGTATACCTAGTGCTATTCATTTCTAAGGTAGGCGTGTCTTAGGTTTATGGTAACAAACATACAAACCAATAAGGCTTATGAGTCCTAACCAGCAAATGAATCCTCGTAGTATACCATACTCATAAATACAGCAACCAATAGCTAGTAGGCTGAATAAAACGGCTATTAATTGGTCAGATTTCATTTTGGTAAAACGGCCTGCCTGATTTAATATCCTTATAGCGATAAAGGTGAGTACAACTGAAATCAAAACTATCATCTTGCGCTCCTTATGCTGTGGTTGGAGAAGGTTCTGTATCTAGAGATGTTGAAGATGACACCTTCTTCAGTTTCATTAGCATCCAAATACCGAATAATAGGCAGAACCCATCGATAACCAAAGCCGTCATATTAGTGCTTGTTAAGGTTGCTATTTGATAATATTGGTAAAGGCCTATTTTTAATGGGATTATACTAAGTAGGCACGTTGCCGTTAGGTAGGTCAATCCTGTTAATGTGCTCTTGATGTTTGTGAAAATCAGTGCAGCAATCGTTGCAGCTAGCCATGTTGTAAAGAATACCCAGCCTAAAGCGTAACCTAGGCGTTCAATACTTGATATTTGACTTAGCACTAATTGTGCAGGAAACAGTGCTGCACAGGCTAGGATCACTCCCCCGCAAGTTCCTAACATTAACTTGTTAACTCGATTGTACGTTGAGACTGAATACCTTGGATTATTGGCATTCAGTCCTCGTTTTACCCATAGCATCATGCCAGAAACAGGGAGTAGGGCAGTAGTAATACCGAGTATTGCCCAAACAATTTTAATAAATGCACCACCAAAGTTACCATAGTGAAGTGGAAACATAAGATCGATAATTGGACCAGAATGACCTTCAAGCTTACTAAGATTAGAGAATCGCTCAACAAAGCCTGCGTCCGCAGCATGATAGACTGAAGTTTGGAAAGCCATATTATGACCACCAAATGTACTGATTAACGCGAGTCCTGTTTTATCATTTAACCCATCAAAAGTGATAGAAGTTAGGTTGGCTTCAGGATTATTTTTTCGCTCTTGGGTTAGGATGGTCGCGATAGGCGTTGCAGCATATTGATGAGACAATTGAGCTTCTGGTGTCGCATTGACTGCTTCAAGTAGTTTGTCTTGATCACCGTTAAAACTTACGAATGCGGCAGCAGGCACAAGAATAATAATGACCAAACCCAAAAATGCGCCAGTAAAACCAATCATGCCATGAAATAACATTCCCCATATACCAAGTACTTTATGACCATCATTCAATAGCAAACTGGTCGATTTGGTTCGTCTAAAGGTAAAGAGTTGAGCAAGTTTTTTACGATGAATAATAAAACCAGTCACAACTGAAAGCATTAAGGTGAGACCCAAAACACCGGTCAGTAGTAAACCAAGAGGCCTTCCTAAGTGTAAGTCTCCATGAAACCTGGCAATGAAGTCTGCCATATCGGTTTTACGGCTTCTGAATAACTGGTCAACTTTACCTTCTTTTTTCGAAATTAACTCATAACTATTCGGATCAAATTCATATACAACCCCCATCTCAGGTGTTTTTTGCCCTTCATCATGATGATCTTCGTAAAGAACCGTTAAATAGTTAAAGTTACGCACGTTAGGAAGAAATACGGTGACTTCTTCAAGGTATTGCTTTGGCACTTCTTTCGCGTACTTTTGAACCAAAGACTCGACTTTTACTGCATCAAATACTTTACCTTCTTGAGTTGTTGGGTTCGCCCATAGTTTGAGCTCTGGTCGAGCAAAAACAGAAAGTGAACCAGTAAATGCAAGCACAAAAAGTAAAATGCCTGTGATGATCCCAACCCAAGTGTGTAGTGTATAGAGCTTTTTTATTGTTTTGCTTTTCATTTTATTTTATCACGCCAGTGAGAGCTAAATAGCTTAATAATCCATGGGAAATTGTAAGAAGCAGCATCAAGGTCCAAGCATGCCAAGCTTTGTTGCTAAGATAACTGTAGATAAATAACCCCATCCAAATAAAAGGAAAAAGTAAGATGGGAATGGCAATTTGATCGGCAAGGCTTAAGGGCAAATAAGTTGTCATACCTGGAATGATGACGACAGAGGTAACAAAAGCCATTAATATTGCAGCGAAATGACGGCTTTTTATAGAATCGAATGTCGCTTTTTTAGTGATGGTAGTGAAGTTAGGCATTACCATTTCCGTGTAATGAAAAATAACTGGCTGAATCATAAACTTAATTTTATAAACAGTAAATGATGCTAATAAAAATAGTTTTCATTAGTGTTAACTGGTATCAAGATGATCTTGGGATAAGTTTTAACAACTGGTAAACTAAAGCTATCTTATATTTGCGTCAACGACCCACAACAAAATGAGGATTTTTTTTTGGAATTAATGAATACCGCTCGTGTACGTTGGGCGTGCCGACGTGGCATGTTAGAACTGGATGTGATCTTTCAGCCATTTGTTGAACAGCAATATGAAAACCTTGCTGATAAAGATAAAGCGACCTTTGTTCGCTTATTGGAGTGCGAAGATCCTGAATTATTTGCATGGTTTATGGGGCATGAGCAGTGTGAAGATGCTGAGTTGGCTGAAATGGTAATTAAAGTCCGTGGCCGTCCCAAGCCGTAATTTTTCAGTTCAAAGTTCCAAAATGCAAAGGTTGTCGATTGTTATAATGGCAACCTTGTTATTAAGTTCGTTTATTTTTTGGCCGCAGTTTGATCTTGTTTGGTATACCACTTTCAAGCATATTTTGTTTTTCAGTATTTTGTTTTACTTTGTACATGCCTACTTAAAGTTACGCCAATGGTTCTTTAATTTCTCATTGAACGAAGAGGCAACATTAATAGATTTCTCTCACTCTGTGCCTTTTCAAGTAAAACGATTGTGGGTTTCACCTTGGGTATGCGCTTTTTACTTAATTCCCTTAAACACAGTCAATGAGCCTAATAAAAAATTAGTGCTCCTTTGGCAAGACATGCTTGATAAAAAGAGCTATCGGTTTATATGTAGAACTTTACTTACGGTTGATAATACCTAGACTTATTGCTCTCTTACTAGTCTTGAATTGCAGCCCTTAAAGGTGGCTAGTTAATCGTGAACACTTTATAAGCAAATAGAACTTTTTTGTGGGAAAACGAGAAATATCACCTGCCGAGATGATAAAAAGTTTGATACTATTGCTCCCCATTGGTAATGGATTCGCCAACCCGCGAAAATCGAATTTGGAATGATGATGAAAGCTTGGTATCTATTGTACTGTAAGGCTCGAGAAGAATTGAGAGCGCAACAAAACCTACAACTTCAGCATATTGAATCCTATTTACCTATGATATCAGAGCGTAAAAAAATGCGTTCAGGACAATATCAACAAGTTATGACTCCATTGTTTCCGAGTTATTTATTTATTTACTTTGACCCTCTAACGACACCTGTCAGCCGAATTCATTCAACGAGAGGTTGTAGCCGCCTGATCAATTGTCAAGAAAAGATGCTACCGCTTGATCCTGAACTGATCACTCGTATTAAAATTCGACTTTCTACAATCGGTGACCAAAAAGCTGTAGATACTTCAGATTTAAATAAAGGCGATAAAGTCAAGTTCACGGAAGGACCATTTGCTGAACTTGAAGGCGTATTTGAGGAGAAGTCAGGAGAGAAAAGAAGTTTTGTTCTACTCAGTATTATGGGGCAAATGAAGAAGGTGCAAGTGCCTACCAAAGTGATAGAAGCTGTTTTCTAATAGTATTTCATTATTAGTTAATAGAGTAAATTTTCTAAATGAAAAAAAACAGAAAAATAAAATAATTATACACCTGTGAAAGCAGTGTGAAATTAGGTAGACTGTCGCACTTAAATTAATAACTATAAGTATTGAAAATCAGTATTTATCGTTATTAAGAATAGAAAAAATCAGTAATTTTCGCATAGCGAAGGGCAATATAGAAGCCGCAATCTATGGGCGGTAGCGTGTCCGAAGGACAATGAAATGAAACGTTGCATTTCATTAGCTACCGGCGAAGAGCCTCTGGCTTGCCACGCGGATCGGTAGTGTGCGGCATGCGAAGCATGGTTAAGTTCTCTAAGAGGTTGAGGCGAAGGACAATGAAAAGTTTCATTTCATTAGCTACCGCCGAAGAGCCTCAGGCTCGCCACGCGGATCGGTAGTGTGAGGCATGCGAAGCATGGTTAAGTTCTCTAAGAGGTTGA
>JBMYXI010000061.1:0-21111 GCA_049608225.1 Parashewanella sp. | reverse complement strand
CGACAGATGACTCCGTGTCATTGCCGAGCTTAAAAACGTGATTAACCATTCTATCACAGTTATTTAATGCTGCCAGACCCATTACACCCTAATTAGGAACAGCATTTCATTTACATTAGTATATTGTCATTAAACTCGATAGTTACCCTCTCACCTGTTGATACTGTTTGCACAAGATTTACCCAAAATAACTAATACAAACCCGTAGTCATTCTGTGAATTGAGTATTGATGATAAAATGTGAACCATTAATCAATCGTTGGTACTGTAATGCTTGAACTGAACATAAATAAACAAGATTTTTTAACGAACTACTGGCAAAAGAAACCCTTATTGATCCGTAATGGATTTGCACAATTTGAAGATCCGATTTCAGCAGAAGAGCTTGCAGGGCTTGCTTGTGAAGAAGAAGTCAGTTCGCGTGTTATTATCACCAAAGAAAATGAGTGGGAAATCATTCAAGGTCCATTTGAAAGTTATGAGCAGTACGGAGAAGTAAACTGGCAACTTCTAGTTCAAGCAGTAAATCATTGGCACTCTGACATTGCACCTCTAGTGGAAGCCTTTCGCTTTCTCCCCGATTGGCGTTTTGATGATGTCATGGCTTCATTTGCAACACCTAACGGTGGTATTGGTGCTCACATCGACAACTATGATGTGTTTATCATTCAAGGCGAAGGTAAAAGACATTGGAAAGTCGGTAATAATGGGCATCATAATAAGCGCAATAATGATCCCCAGTCGGCTTTAGTAGAAGACTTTGAGCCTATTATCGATGTAACCTTGCATCCAGGTGATATTTTATATATTCCTCCAGGCTACCCGCATTGCGGTAACACCATCAGCAATTCAATGAGTTACTCAATTGGTTTCCGAGCACCGAGTCAGCAAGAATTATTAACAGAAATGGCTGACTACTTGTTAGATAACAACTTAGGTCATCAACGTTTTACTTCAACCAGTGAAAATAATCATAAAGGCAGTGTTTCGAGCCTTCAACAAACGCAACTTATTGCACTGCTGACAGATATTGCTAACCAACCTGAGCAATACAAGCCGATGCTCGGACAGTTGCTGAGCCGCAATCGCTTTGAGTTAGACGTGTGTGGTGATCAATCCATTGAGGCAGAAGACGTAATTGACGCAATTCATTCAGGATTAACCATCAATCGCATTGGCGGCTTGAAAGTAATCCACATTGAAGACGACTGCGTTACTCGCTTATTCATTGATGGTGAGCCTTACGAGTTTACTTCTCTTTCTCAACAACAATTACTGTTTATTAGTAATGAATTTGTATTACCTAATAACTGGTTGATTGAGCAAACACAACATCATGATGTTATTGATTTCTTAGTTACCATGCTGAAAATGGGTTACTACTTTATTAGCGAATAGCCGCTTCCCCAAAAAAGAAAAGAGCGGCAATTGCCGCTTTTTTGATAATCATTTAATGAAATTTAAGCTTGTTCTTGCCACAATTTTTCGTCAGCTTGCATCGCGTACAGATCTTCAGCACGAGCAATCAATAAATTGGCATATTTCGCTTGTGTTGGATCTTGGGTTACGCCAGTACGGATCAGGTTTTCTGCTTTCATTTGCCAAGTCATAGCAAAGTGGCGGATCGCTTCACGTGCAGTTTTAGCAACACTGACTTCAACAAGATCAGAAGGTAAATCACCAGACAATACCCAATAGGTTTTTTTGGTTGGTTGCTTTGATTCCATTTTCCATAACGCAACAAATGGCACCAAATAACGACTTTCTTTATCATGGACTTTATTTGGAATGATGCCTTTTTCAGCTAAAAAACGGTTTGCTTTTTGAAACTGCTCTCTTACCCACTCTTGGCGCATTTGCTCAACTTGCTCTGCTGAAGGCTGTGCTTGTTGAGTAAAAGAGGCTTTTGGGCCTTCAACTTCATTTTTTTCAGCTGTCTTGTCAGTCATAGCTACTTCCCTTTCAATGTTAAATTATTGCTTTAATTGTTATTTTTAAGTATTTATTGTTTGCTTTTTTTGCACTTTGGTGAGAAAGCGCACAGTGGAAAGCAAAATTGCCACAAGTATCGAATTTTTTGCTAATTACATTTTGTTGAGAGTATCGCTAAATGCTAAGGTTCCGCAACAAATATAACAAGGATTTACACGGGCGAAAACGCCTGTGATGGAAATTCAATCACACTTCGGAGAACAGTCGTGACTGTATTTAATAATGTCTCTTTTGACGATCATGAACAAGTCGTTTTTTGTCATGATAAAGCCAGTGGCTTAAAAGCAATTATCGCGGTTCACAACACCAATTTAGGCCCAGCTGTTGGCGGGTGTCGTATGTGGAACTACCAGTCTGATGAAGATGCGATAAATGATGTACTTCGTCTTTCACGTGGCATGACTTATAAAAATGCATTGGCAGGATTGACTTTTGGCGGCGGCAAATCAGTGATCATCGCCGATCCTAAGAACATTCAAGATCGCGAGCAATTATTTAGAGCCTTTGGCCGTGCCGTTCACCAACTGAATGGTAAATATTATTCAGCCGAAGACGTGGGTGTTACCACTGGTGACATCATGATGGCACACCAAGAAACACCATTTATGGCGGGCCTTGAGGGCAAAAGTGGTGATCCATCACCATTTACTGCATTAGGTACTTATTTAGGTATTAAAGCTGCAGTAAAGCACCAACGCGGTTTAGATAGTTTAAAAGGCTTAAAGATTTCTGTTCAAGGCGTTGGGCATGTTGGTTATTACCTATGTAAACACTTACATGAAGACGGTGCAGAACTGATTGTTACTGACATCAACCAGCAAAGCCTTGATCGTGTTGCGAGTGAATTCAATGCAATCGTTGTGGCTCCTGAAGAAATATATGCACAAGATGTCGATGTATACGCACCATGTGCTTTAGGCGCAACCATCAATGACGATACGTTACCACAGTTAAAAGCAACCATAATTGCAGGTTGTGCTAATAATGTATTAGCTGAAGCTCGTCATGGTGATCGTTTGAAAGAAATGGGCATCTTATATGCGCCTGATTATGTCATTAATGCCGGCGGTATCATCAACGTTTCTTTTGAAGAAAATTATGATGCGGCAGCATCAACGGCTAAGGTTGAAAAGATTTACGATACCTTGCTAAAAATCTTTACTAAAGCGGATGAAGAAAACCGTACAACCAATGTAATTGCCGATGAAATGGCTCGTGAAATCATCGAAGCTGCAGCTAGCTAATTGAATAAATTAAAAATATAATTTATTTGATTATGGAGGCTAAAATGGCCTCCTTTTTTTATCTTAATTTAATGTCACTGTTGCTGGATCTTTTATCTTTCTCTGCTTGAATTAATTAATACAAAAAACATAAAGAGAAAAGAAAATGGTGCGTTTTCAATATCAAGTTGATCAAGATACGATTGAACTTCAAGCGAGTCATTGGCTAGGTTTAGAACGCTTACTCGTGAATGGACAGTTGGTAAAAAATCACTTCAACTTCGCTCCATTAAGTAAACACAAAATAAAACTCTCTAATGGGCATTTCTGTCGCTTGCATCTTCTAATCGATCCACAAACACAACGACTTGTTTGTCGTATTTACAAAAAAGAAAAATTACTGGCTAGTTTAAAGCAAGGAAAGGGGAATCAAGCGCAAGAACGCAAAAAACTTAATGCTGCTCTGATCATATCAATGATCATTTTGGGTCTTGCTATTTTTTCTTAACTGCTCTTCTGGGCTCTCCTACTTCCTGAACTATTTTTTTATATTGCTCTGCTGTCAGTTCCTTCTGGTGAATATGCCTTTCAACTACCCATCCTTGTCTAGAGTCAATAATGGTAAAATCAACCTTAAAAACTAAAATACGATCATGAATATCGGATCGAACGACGGTAAGGAGTTTATAAAAATCAATTCCGGATGTTTGTACTGAAAATTGTTTAAGAATGTGTTTAATCCGAAGAAAAGCATTAGCAAACTTGGCGTCCTCAATTGTCTCCGAGGCTAAAAGTGGCATTTTATCTTTGATTTCTTTTCCATAACTTGTTTTGCAACTTCTACTTATTCCTATACCGCGCTTTCTTTTATCTGCTATTTCAGATGTTACCTCGTCGACGAACTTCATTAACATTACTTTTTTTTCATCAGTTCGCTCGACCGACACTGCGGAACATGAGTCTTGACTAGAACTGAGACTATCATTAGTTAAATTTTCTAAACTGGTTGTGCTGCTGGTAGTAAATGAACTCGCCCTACTTGAGGGAGTTGTTCCTAGGCTAGATAACTCGTTCAAGATCCATGCACTTTGCTCTGAAGATGGTAAGCCAGAATCCGCAGAAGAAGTAGAACGTAAAGTAAGACCTCTTTGAGTTCGACCTCCCTCATCTTCAGTGACAACTAATCTAGGAATGGAACTTTCACCATTTGAACATATTGAAATAGGATTCGAAATTTTTCTTTTAGCAGAAGCACCTTTCGATTCAGTATCACCTCCACTTAACGGTTGAACAGCATCTGCTGCAGTCTCATCTTGAAATGGTGAATTCGCTTTCTCGAACAGCTTGTCATCGCTGGCAATTTTAAACCTAGGTGAGCGAGGAGAATTTGGGGCAAAAGATATCGGCACGACACTTTCATATGAACGACGGCTTCTTGGGGAAGGAGCCTTAAGTGTGGCATTTTCATGTTGAGGCAAAATAGGTTCAACAGAACATTGAGTATCATCCTCAGTGCCTTCATCATGACAACAATGTTCAAATCGAGTGCCCTGAACATTAACATCGTCAAAGTGCCACCCTGCCAGATTAGCATTACAAATGTGCAAGTTATTGAGCGATAAACTTTCACTCCATACTTCGATAGACTGCCCTTGATACCGACAAAACAAACTTACCTTAAAGAGTTGAAAAGTAGCGGCTGTGCCTGACATAAACTGATTATGCAAGTTACCAAGAAATTTTTTGAGCCCCAAAAACAATCGAACTCTTTCATGTGGCTGAACGTTTTCATCTAACAACCTAACCTTATAGCTTTCAATAATAGAGTGACTTTTAACTCCCCTTTCAGTCATTCTAGTATTTATTTGATCTTGATAAATAGTTAGTTTATCGAATTTCGTGAGGATATCATCATAAGTAAAGTTCTGATTAGGAACTTGCAGAGCCGCGCTCGGAGTTGCAGATGCCATATTACCCTCCTATATCTCTCACAGAGACTTAGCTAAGGTTATAACACATTCATTTAGGTGATATTTAAGGCTATCTACAACTTAACTGAAAAAAGCATACTTTGTAAGTGAACAAAAGTTAATACAATTTCCAGCAGCTACAATTAGCTGGTAGCTATTCTCATTTTCGCTGTAAAATGCCTTAGCACTTTAGGCTCATAAATAAATTCCAATCCTTTTACTGTCTCTTTCCTCTTAAACACTTCGATTATGGCGTCAGCAATGTAATCCATATGATCATTGGTATAAGTACGCCTTGGAATGGTCAGCCTCAACAGTTCGAAAGGCGATGGTTTTTGTTGACCTGTAACAGGATCTCGACCAAGCAGTAACGAGCCAATTTCAACACCTCTCACACCAGACTCTAAATACAGTTCACAAGCTAATGAGTGGGCAGGAAATTGCTCAGCTGGAATATGAGGCAACATTCGTCCGGCATCAATAAATACAGCATGACCACCTGTTGGATATTGAATTGGCACGCCCGCCTCTCTTAAGCGCTCACCTAAATAGGCGACCTGATTAATCCGATAATTGAGCATATCTTCATTACAGCTTTCTTCAATACCAATGGCCAAAGCCTCCATATCACGTCCAGCGAGACCGCCATAAGTGACAAAGCCTTCCATAGGGACGCATCGACTTTGGCAAGCTTGAAATAAGTCATTATCTGACTTCACACACAGCAAACCACCAATATTTACCGTTGGATCTTTCTTAGCCGATAGCGTCATCATATCAGCGTAACTGAACATCTCAGCCACAATATCTTCAATGGTTCGATGTTGGTAATTTTGTTCGCGTTGTTTAATAAAATAAGCATTCTCAGCATATCGAGCTGAGTCGATCACCACGGGAATAGTATGCTGCCTTGCAAGTTCACTCACAGCCTTAATGTTTGTCATCGAGACAGGTTGCCCGCCTGAACTGTTACAGGTAACGGTAATAATGATCCCAGCTATATGATGAGCGCCATGCTTTACTATTTCAGCCTTCAATGCCTCTAAATCAAAGTTTCCTTTCCAAGGGTGGTAGCTTTCGGTATCAAGCGCTTTGGGTGTCAATACATTAATCGCGGTGGCACCGCTCATTTCAACATGTGCAGCTGTGGTATCAAAATGATAATTTGAAATGAATACTGGTTGCTCACTGCCACATTTTTCAACTAAACATGGAAATAACACTTGCTCGGCTCCGCGACCTTGATGAACCGGCATCACATGTTGGTAACCGAAAAGCGCTCTAGCACTTTGTTGTAAATGATAAAAGTTGCGGCTGCCTGCGTAAGACTCATCCCCCATCATTAACCCGCTCCATTGGCGATCACTCATGGCGCCAGTTCCTGAGTCGGTAAGGAGATCAATGTAGACATCTTCACTGCGTAATAAAAAAGGATTGTATCCCGCTTGTTCTAGCGCTTTTTTACGGTCGTTAAAATCGGTAATACGGATCGGTTCTACCATTTTGATGCGAAAAGGTTCTGGAATGCGTTTCATACTTTAAATCTCCAACAGTCACTAATTTAATGGGTGATAAAAAATATAAAAACAGAATTAAAAGTGAAGTGAAGAGGCTGATATTTGGTGGTCAAGCGTAAACCATATGAGTAAAAACTGATTGAGCGATATTGATTTCAAAATAGGCTCCAAACTATGTAGGATTTATTTTTTTCAATAAAATAATAAGATTATGACGTTCATCACCAGTCAAGTCTTGCAACAAGTGGTCATAGACTCGCTCCATTTCACGAGTAATGTCATGCTCTAATGCCTTGGCTTCATCGGTCAAGTAAACATGAAACGCCCGACGATTATGTTGCTGTTGTTGGCGTTTTATCAGTCCCAAACTTTGAAGTTGATCAAGCATCCTTGTCACTGTGTAGCTGGGTAAATCACAGAAACTCGACAACTCAGCTTGGCTAACTCCTTCCTTTTCCCAAAGCGCAAAAAGTATCGGCCACAATTTAATATCAAGACGATATTTTTTAAGCTGATTCTCCATTTCATTTTTTATGGATATGTTCAGATGCGATATTAAGTAACTCAGACTTTCTTGTCGACGCATAACTCACCACTGTCCGTTTTCTATCCATGATAAAATTACTTTACCGAAGAATGTGGCGTTTGTTAACTGATTTAATTCAAATACTTTTCAATAAAACGATAATAACAGGCGCGGTTCAGGTTGGCAGATAATTCCCTTTCGACCACACAGGTTATTGCCGACTCGTGAACCACAAAAGCTTCGACATTATTTAACTGATGCACAGTGCCAATTGAGGACGTTAATTCAATCGCCCCGCTGGCTAGCTCATTAAAGTCAACAATGTTAAAGGGCACATTTTTTACCGTAACTTTCACCTTTTCTACTGGAGTGACCAAAAAATATTGGTCACCTTCAAGTTGTAAAATTTGACTAAAGAGCTTGGCAAATTTATTCGGTAATTGGGATTGCTGATAAAACCATTGACCTTGAGCATCGATATGAAACAATTCTTGCTCGCTACACAGTTCAACATTATGTTCAGTGCGAAATTTAGCTAACGGTGAATCAGAATTATCAATACCCATTGCAACCTCCTAATCAAAACAATCCAATAACACTTCAATTGGATGGCGACTTCGAAAACCCGCGAATCGCTTAACTTGGCTTCGGCAAGAAAACCCTGTGACTAATACTTGGTTTTGTGTGCGTGTCGCTATGTTAGGTTTCCATGAAAGATCAAACAGTTTCTCACTACGCTCAAGGTTTTTCACTTCATGACCATAAGTGCCCGCCATACCACAACAACCCAGATTGACTGACTCTAATTTTAACCCAAACTTGTTGAAAATATTTCGCCATTCATTCGATGAATTAGGGCGCGCCGTAGCTTCAGTACAATGATTGAAAAGTGTATAAGTTTGACTGCTGTTTTCAGCTGAACGTGTTTCCGTTAAATATTTATTAAGCCACTCGTTCACTAATTGCACTTCAAAATCGCCTCTTTGTTCACCAAGAACTTGTTTGTACTCATCCCGATAACAAAGCACCAGTGCAGGATCAAGCCCTATCATTGGCATACCGAGTTTAGCCACTTGATTTAAAAAGTCGGCGCAATCTCGTGCAGTATTGGCAAATTTATCAAGAAAACCCTTAATATGGATCGGCTTACCATTAGGTTTATAAGGCAGTAACACAGGTTTTAACCCAAGCTTTTCAATTAACTTGATCAACTTGAATACCAACTGCGCATCATAAAAGCTATTAAAAGGATCTTGCACCACCAGCACATGCTTAGCTCGTTCAACACTAGGGATAGCATTTAACTTGGCTAAGTCATAACTTATTGCATCATGCTTAACCAACGACTGTTGAAGCGTTGGCACCGATAACGCTGGTGCATCAACATATCCCAAGGTCTTTTTGACCAACCATTGGCTAAAGCCATTTTGTGAAAGCGAATTAACTAATTTCGGCAGCTTTGCCATCATTGGCAAACTTTGTTCGATGCTTGCAACTAAGTGATCTGTTGCAGGTCGTAAATAACGTTTATAGTAAATATCGAAAAATTGAGCACGAAATTTAGGCACATCTACTTTCACAGGACACTGACTTGAGCAGGCTTTGCAGGCTAAACATCCCTGTAATGATTCCATCACTTCCGTAGAAAAATCGTATTGTGATTTTGATTTGAAACTATTTATTCCCCGTTGCAACAAACTTGCTGACTTAGCACGGACGAGTTCGTTAACATCAATATTGTTATTTGCCAATAAGCGTAACCATTCACGCATGACGCTCGTGCGACCTTTGGGTGATTGGATCCGATCGCCCGTAGCTTTATAAGAAGGACACATAGGCGATTGCGCACTGTAGTTAAAACACAGTCCATTACCGTTACAATTCATCACATCAGGAAAATCAGTACGTACTGTTATTGGTATTTGCCTATCAAAACTGCCACGCTTTTCACTGTCCACATTGTATTTAAGCAGTGTGTTTTCAGGTGAAAACAATTTCCCCGGATTTAAGCGATTATCCGGATCAAACCAACCTTTTATTTGGCATTGCAGTTGATACACCTCTTCGCCAAAAACCTCTGGTGCATATTCACCACGAACACCTTTACCGTGCTCTCCCCACATCAAGCCACCGTATTTCATGGTTAAAGCAGCCACCTGATCTGACACGGTTTTTAATAGCTTTTCATCACTAGGATCGCACATATCGAGTGCAGGTCTGACATGTAAAACACCTGCATCAACATGACCAAACATGCCATATTCTAGTTGATGACTATCAAGTAGTGCTCTGAACTCCATGATAAAGTCAGCCAGATTTTCAGGTGGTACTGCAGTGTCTTCTGCAAAGGCGAGTGGCTTACGATTGCCTTTGGTATTACCCAGTAAACCGACGGCTTTTTTGCGCATCGCATAAACTTTACTGATACTCTGCACATTATCAGTGAACTGATAATCCAGCACCCCACCCATTTTCTCTGAAACTTGCTGATCTAACCGCTGGCAAAGTTGGCGAAATCGAGATTCAACATCACCAGCTTCGCCTGCAAATTCCACCATATTAAGCCCATCTATGACTTTACCTTGAATATCTGAAATCAAAGATGAAACAGAATGCCAAACGATATCTTGCTTTGCTAGGTTAAGCACTTTGGAGTCAATGGTTTCAACAACCGTCGCATTCGCTTTAACTAAATCAGGAGCGTGACGCAAAGCGGATTCAAAGGAATCATATTTTATATTGACCAACAAACGTTTTTTCGGGATTGGTGTTAAATTCAGTTTTGCTTCAGTGATAACGGCAAGCGTTCCTTCAGAGCCCGTTAAAATTCGCGTTAAGTCAAACTTAGTGAGATCATCATTCCATACATGCTTTAAGTCATAACCCGTTAAAAAACGATTTAACTTAGGAAAGCGTTGTAAAATCAATGGACGCTGCTGTTCGCTCTGAAAGGCAACATTTTGAATGAGAGATTGGTGCTGCGTTTGTTGCGCAATGGACGCCTTGTCCATAGGCTTAGTCATTAGAAGTGAACCATCCATCATCACACTCGATAATCCCAGCACATGATCAGAGGTTTTGCCATACACCAAAGAGCCCGCACCAGACGCATCGGTATTGATCATACCGCCGACGGTTGCCCGATTTGATGTCGATAGATCAGGGCTAAAAAAGAACCCAAAAGGGCGCAATGCATCGTTTAATGCGTCTTTCACTAAACCTGTTTCAACGCGTGCCCAACCCTCTTCAGCATTGACTTCAAGTACACGCGTCATGTGTCTGGATAAATCTAAAATTAAGCCGTGAGTTAATGACTGACCGTTGGTTCCCGTACCGCCGCCGCGAGGACTAAAGGTGACTTGCTTAAATTTTTCATCATTTGCCAATTGAATAGCAAGCTGAATATCAGCTTGATGTTTTGGATACAATACAGCCTGAGGGAGGAATTGATAAACGGAATTATCCGTCGCTTGCACAATTCGAGTGTTATAACGCTTATCAATTTCCCCTTCGAAACCACTGCTCTCTAGTGCAGTTAAATAAGAAAGATATACAGGTTCCAGTGTCTGGTTGTGGGATAATTTTGGTAGCATTTCTTGAAGTACGTAATAAATTTATTATCTTTCTATTATCCACCCTTTAACACATTAGCGGCAATAGCCGATCTCTTAAAAGCATCAAATATACTTAAATATTCGAGGAAGGTACTGAGGCTTGATTTTGGTAACAAGTTGCTTAAACTCAGTGAGTTTATAGTTTAACCCCACAAGTAGTACCTCGCTATGAGACGAGTTTTTGGGGTAGCACTGGAATTGGAGCACTTGAACTTGAGCATTTTTCAAAGAGAACAAGTACGAACTTAAATTACTCCCCGTAACTAAAAGCAAATTTTTATATTGGCATACAGCCCAAGATTGGATCACATTAATCGTTGGGCTACATGCAATGAATAAAGTATCAACAGTATATACATTTGATAACTCAAGCCCATTAAAATATTGCAATTCGATATGATTGAAGCAGAGTAAAAATGGCTGCTTTATATCAGTCGCTTCGACAGAGCGAGCACCAGCATTCAGTAATGATGCTGAAACTAACGCTCTGCCTGCACAAAGCTCAAAGAAGTGAAACGAAAAGTCATCAAAGCAATCAAGGAGCTCTTGAGCGAATTGTACACAGGAAAGCTCGTAAATACCCAATATTTCAAATTGGATATATTGCAGCCAATCAAGACATTCAGAAAGTTCGTTTCCTGCTACATCGTGCCAATCAAAAAAAGTATTCGTCCCAAGATCACAAACTTGCCATTTTTCTTTTATATTTAATGTTTGTGCGAGCGCCCAAAGTCCCTTTATTGTATGTGGTACGATGCCACATAAAAGCTCTCTGTAACCGTTAAGCTGCTCTTGCACTTGCCGTACTTGCTGCACATCAATTGTGCCTTGTTCAAATTGTGTATGCAGCGTCACTTTAATTCTCGCAACAACACTACAATACTTATCCCAATAAGGATGATGAATTGACATAGGAAGCTTGGCTCCCAATTCTATTGCTTTTTGTAGATACTGTATCTTTTCTTCTAAATAAAAGCGCCTTAATGTTTGGGTAAAAATCTCTTCACTTAAGGGGGCATTATCTCTACTTTTATTTTCAGATCTTGGTTCTTGTTGATGAAAACTTGTAGCAACAAAGCATGGGGAGGCAGTCGTAGTCTGTTGATAATGTATGGAATTAATAACGACTTCATTCACCAATTGGCTTTGTTTCACAGTTGAGCTTTGGTCGGTAACAAGCGAATGAGCATCGAACTGAATATTCAAATGTATAACTTCACCTTATTCTAAATTATCAAAGTACGCCTTAAGATAAGAACTCTAAGAAAGACTTATTTAAAATGATATCCATTAGCACTGTTCAAACATTGGCTTTCTATCGCTAAACGAACAAAACATAATGCTACCAATAAAATCACTGTATTTTAAATCAAGGTTCTGAATAACATGCAACTTGTAAGTCTTCATTCAGTAGGGAAGTTTAACTAAGTGTTTTCCAGTTGTGATACCATTTTGATTATGCAATACAAAAACAACAACCGCTATCAACTACTTTATTTCGAATTAAGCTTAGAAGTCCCAAAATAACAGCAGAAAATCAAAGTCGATATACCATATTAATTCGTTATTAGGTAATATAAGTTACTCCACTGGCTACATCCATAAAGTACGCCTGATACGAGCGACATTTATTTGCTACAGCCCATAACTAAATTTTGATGACGTAACCTTATTGATATTATGACGATTAAAACTCATAACGGATTTACTTTAATAGAATTGGTTGTGGTGATCATTCTGCTAGGTATTTTAGCGATAACGGCCTTACCACAATTTATTAATTTATCGTCAGACACCAATCGCTCAGTTATCAAATCCTTAGCTGCTAGCATGAAAGCCACTGCTCAATTGCAGCACCAAATAGCTCAAGTAAACAGTGGTAACGGTGGATTAACAAACGGATTTGTTCACAATGACGTCACATTTGATAAAGGCTACCCAATCGGTGTTTCACATGATCCAGTGACTCAAACACCTCAGCCTCAAAATGATATTCCCGAAATACTGGAAGCGATGAATATTGATCTATCATCTTATACTTATAGTATTATCTTTAATGGCACCGGAAGTTCTGGTGGGTTAACTCGCGATCTTTATATGTCCACTCTCAATGTTATTGCCAATGGTGCAACCGCACAGCAAATCATGGCAACCAATTGTTATGTCTCTTATCAAAGTTATGTCATAGAGGTAAGACCGCCAGAGATAGCAGCTATAATAACTAGCTGTTAATTGAGTTATTTTTCTTCTTATATATCAACCCATCAATAGCAATAAAAAAACCCTGCGAATGCAGGGCCTGTTATAGATAACCATATCCTAGCTTTGTAAATCTTTTTTCATATCTTCATAAGACGTGTGACGTACATCTTTACCCTTCACATAGTAAATAATGTATTCACAAATATTCTTACAACGATCACCAACACGTTCTACCGCTCTTGCCGCCCAAAGAACATCTAACACACCAGGAATTGAGCGAGGATCTTCCATCATATAAGTCATAAGTTGACGAATGATACCTTCATATTCTTTATCTAATTTTGCATCTTCTTTATGAAGTTCGAAAGCCGCATCAGCATCCATCCGTGCAAGAGCATCCAAGGTTGCATGTAAAGTACGAGTAGCGTGACGCCCCATACTTTCAATGCTAACCAATAAAGGTTGTTGATTATTGGTACGTTTTTCAAGGGCTGCTTTGGCAATACGTACACAAGCATCACCAATACGCTCTAGATCAGCAATGGTTTTTGAAATAGCAATAATTAGCCGTAAATCACTTGCTGCCGGCTGACGCTTTGCAATGATACGAGTGCATTCCTCATCAATAGAAACTTCCATACCATTAACTTTATGATCACCATCAATGATCTTTTGCGCTAATTCAGCATCAAGAGTTCCTAGTGCATCAAGTGCTTGCTCAAGCTGTTGCTCAACCAAACCGCCCATAGCCAACACTCTATTACGTATATCTTCCAACTCAGCATTAAACTGGCCAGAAATATGTTTATTTGTGCTGATATTTTCCATGTTTCTCAACTCCAGTTCTTAACCGTAACGACCAGTAATGTAATCTTCGGTTTTCTTCTTTTTCGGTGTAGTGAACAAGTTATTGGTATCTGAATACTCAATCAGTTCACCCATATACATGAATGCCGTTTGATCAGATACGCGAGCCGCTTGTTGCATATTATGAGTAACGATAACCACTGTGTATTTTGATTTTAGTTCAGTAATCAGTTCTTCGATGGTTAATGTTGAAATCGGGTCCAATGCCGATGTTGGTTCATCAAGCAATAAAACTTCTGGCTCAATCGCAATGGCACGTGCGATAACCAAACGTTGCTGCTGACCACCCGATAGACCAAAGGCATTGTCATGCAATCTATCTTTAACCTCATCCCATATGGCCGCGCCTCGAAGTGAACGTTCACATGCTTCGTCCAGTACACGACGATTGTTCACGCCTTGCAAACGTAAGCCATACACTACGTTTTCATAAATGGATTTAGGGAATGGGTTAGGACGCTGAAATACCATACCAACATTACGGCGTAAAGCGGCAACATCGACGCCTTTATCATAAATATTTTGACCATGAAGCAAGATTTCACCATCAATATTACAAGTATCAACCAGATCGTTCATACGATTAATACAACGCAGTAGCGTTGATTTACCACAACCACTTGGGCCAATGAAGGCAGTAACTTGTTTTTTCGGTATACGCATTGATACGTCAAACAATGCTTGTTTCTCACCGTAACGCAAATTGAGATCACGTATCTGCAAAGCCGTTTCTGATTCAGGCAAATTTTCTAAATCCACCTTTCCATCCATGTTTAAATTTGTTTGATCAATTGAAATCATGTTCAGTCCTAATCACATCTTGGAATTTTGTTATGGCACACTGTTAATTCAACGCATGCCCATAGTTAATTTGTATTATTAATGTTCGAGTGAACGATACTTTTCACGTAAGTGATTTCGCACACCAATGGCTGTTAGGTTCAATGCAACAATAACGGAAACTAATAAGAAAGATGTTGCATAAACTAACGGACGTGCCGCCTCAACGTTCGGGCTTTGAAAGCCCACATCATAAATATGGAATCCTAAATGCATGAACTTACGTTCCAAATGCACAAATGGGAAGTTCATATCGATTGGCAATGTTGGTGCAAGTTTTACCACACCAACCAGCATCAGTGGTGCAACTTCACCGGCAGCACGAGCAACCGCTAAAATCAGTCCAGTCATAATAGCAGGACTTGCCATTGGGATGATAATGCGCCATAAGGTTTCAGCTTTGGTTGCACCTAATGCCAAACTACCTTGACGAACAGAGCTTGGAATACGGCTCAAGCCTTCTTCGGTTGAAACGATAACCACAGGCAATGTCAAAATAGCAAGGGTTAGCGCAGACCAAATAACACCGGGTGAACCAAACGTTGGTGACGGTAATGCTTCAGGGTAAAATAGCTGATCAATTGAGCCGCCCATCATGTAAACAAAGAAGCCTAAACCAAATACACCGTAAACAATTGAAGGAACACCCGCTAAGTTAATGACCGCAATGCGGATCATCTTTGTTATTGGACCTTTCTTCGCATACTCATGCAGATAAATAGCCGCAATAACACCAAATGGCGTAACAATAACAGCCATCAACAATACCATAAACACGGTACCAAAAATGGCTGGAAATACACCACCTTCAGTGTTCGCTTCACGAGGATCATCACTCACAAAATGAGCAACACCCGAAAACCAATGTCCTACTTTCCCGATCAAACTCAAGTCATTAACAAAGGTAACATCTAAGATGGTATCTAACGGTAACTTAATGACCTCACCTGACATATCTTTCACAAGAACTGCATCACGACCAGCACTTCTTTTTAAAGCAAAGAATTGTTGTTCAAGTACTTTATAATCTTTATTTAATTGTTCTTTTTGCTGCTCTATGTCATTTTTTCTAGCGTCTGTAAATTCACCGGCAAGTTCATACTTACGTCCTTGCAGACGTAGTTTTTCTAACTGGTAGTTAATCGTACCAATATCACTTTTTTGTAGTTCAACTGCTTTATAAGATAACTTAACTGCGCGTTCAATATGAGAATCCAACTGTGCTTTTAAGCTAACGCCAGTTAATTGCTTGCCATCTTCGATAACAGCAATAGGGTAACCATAAAAATTACCGTTTTTGTTACGTTCAAATACAGCGATATCTTTTGGTGTAGAGCGACTAACAATGTCGGTCTCCAGTACCCAACGGAAATCTAAACCGACACGTTCACGGTTACCTGTCTTAATCAAATAACGAGTAACGAATTCACCCGGATGTTGCTTAAATTTATGGCCTGCAGATTCCAAACGCTCCGATGGTACCTCTTCTCTGTCGTAGATTTCACCGATTAAAATCGATTTTTTTCCTGTTTGATCTTGCAGCTGCCATTCATAAATATCAGCAGGCCAAAAGTAGCTTAGACCACGCCAAGCAATTAATAACAACAAACCCAATACAGCAATTAAACTTAAGCTAACTGCGCCACCTGTCATCCAAATCCAAGGTGAGCCAGACTTAAACCAGTTACCCATTACGCGAACCTCTCCAGCTCTTTCGAAAAATAGTCATCTTTTTATTCACTCCCTAAATTACAGCCCATTATTACAATGAGCTGTATTTCTCACGCAGTCGTTGCCTAACCACTTCAGCAATAGTGTTGAAGAAGAAAGTGAAAATAAACAATACAAAGGCAGCTAAGAACAATACTCGATAATGCGAGCTACCAATCGCCGACTCGGGCATCTCGACTGCAATGTTCGCCGCTAATGTTCTCATACCTTCGAACACGCTCCATTCCATGATCGCTGTGTTACCCGTTGCCATCAATACGATCATAGTTTCACCAACCGCACGCCCCAGTCCCATCATAATCGCGGAGAAAATGCCTGGGCTTGCCGTTAATAACACCACACGAGTCAATGTTTGCCATTGAGTTGCTCCAAGCGCCAAACTACCGTTTGATAAATGACGTGGTACCGAGAAAATAGCGTCTTCCGCGATGGAGAAAATCGTTGGGATCACCGCAAAGCCCATTGCAATACCAACAACCAATGCATTTCGTTGGTCGAATGTGATACCGAGTTCGTTGGTGATGTATTGACGAGAATCACCGCCAAAAAAGGCAATTTCAATCACTGGACTGATTTCAAAAGAGAACCAACCGACAAAACATACAACAGGGACTAACATCAACTCTTGATAAATTTCTGGTAATCTTAACTTCCATTTTAATGGCAGTTTACTCCAAGCAAATGCTGCCGCTAAAATTGACGTTGGCAACAAGACCAGCAATACCAAAATACCTGGTAAGTTTTCTTCAATGATTGGTGCTAACCAAAGCCCCGCCAAGAAACCTAGGATCACCGTTGGCAGTGCTTCCATAATTTCAATGGTTGGTTTTACGTAGCTACGAACGGCGGATGACATAAAGTAGGCGGTATAAATCGCGCCAGCAATGGCTAATGGTACAGCGAACAACATCGCATAAAATGCGGCTTTCATGGTACCAAAGGCTAAAGGCATTAAGCTGAGTTTTGCTTCAAAATCATCAGAGCCTGACGTTGACTGCCACACATATTTAGGCTCAGGGTAACCTTCGTACCACACTTTATCCCACAATGCGCTCCAAGAAACTTCAGGATGAGGGTTGTTAACATTAAAAATATGTAACTGGTTACCCGCTTCAACGACTAATCCATTTGATCGCGGATTAAAGCCCATAGCCGTTGGTGTGCCAATATCAAACTTTTGTCTTAATAACTCTCTTTGACTGGTGGTGTACAGTAAAGTGAGCTCACCAGATGGACTAGTCACCACGAAACTTTTACGATAAAACTCAGGTGTCATTTTCGACACAGGTGGTAAGTCATTAAAGCCACGGATGCGTTGATAAAGACGACCTTTTTCTCCGTTCACCTGAAAATATTGACTCACTTCTCCTGAATCATAAGCAACAATAATTGAACTAGCACCCGCAAGCAGTTCAAGATCAGTGACTTTGGTGTTTGTCACTTCAAGATTCAGTACTTGTAGCAATGAAGTTTCATCAAGATAACGAATATCATACACAAAGACTTTATCGGAAGATTGCAACAGTAACTGGCGTTGATCTGGTGTCATCAACACTTTATCCGCACGAGCTGGCGCATCAACGAGTTCGCTACTTTCAGCAACCCATTCGATTTCTTCTGTCAGCATATTCTCTTCGCCTTCAAAGCGAGTGATCTGCCAAGTGCCATTTTCAGCCAGAAACGCAAAACTCATTTTGTCACTGCTGTAGCTAAAGGCCATATGCGTAAGTGCTTCGCCACGTTCACTAATATCTAGTGGTTGCTCACCTGCTGGAAAACCAATTTCAGGCGTGATCACTCGTTGGTTATCAGGGTAACTTACCCCAAACTTCACCGACAATAATAAAGCCTGACCGTTACTCAGACCTAAGGCGAACATCTGATCACTTGGCATGGCTTTACTGCTGCTGGCTACCTCAACGCCTCGCGGTAGTTTAGGTTGATAAGCTAACAATAATTCGCCAGTACTGACTTTGTAAAAGTTAACTTCGCCTGTTGTGGATACCCGATACGCAACTTCATTCTGTTCATCACTGCCGACCATTAAAGTTTCACCAGTGTAATTTTGTCCAGTAATTGAAGTTGTTTGTGTCATGGTTGCACTGTCAAAAACAGGCTTTATCACATACAACAAGTAAAAGAAAATCAAAAGCAGCGCAACAAATACCATAGTGCCACCAATAGCAACACCAAACTTTGTAGCTTTATCCATGAATGTTCGTCGACCAGCAGTGCTGTGTAAAAACGGCGACTGTGAGTTTGAACCAGGTTGGTTTACCTGAGTTTCCATTAAGAACCTCTATTTAATTCTAATTGTGTCAAACGGCGGTAGCAGGCGACTCTGACACGAGTCCTTTTTTAACGCTGGGGATTTTATGACGTAAAGATGACAGTTGTATTACAGTAGCACAAAATCAATAGGCATTAAGGCCAGCAAAAACAAAGTGATAACTCATTGATTAGAAAACACTCAGATGTTTGCTAAGCTTTTTCTAATATCTTTAAGGATTGAAGTGTTATTGGAGCCTCTATAATGTGTTATAAAATTCATCTTACTATCGTTTTTATATTCCTCATTTCAGCTTGTAATGATAAAACAACTGAAATCGTCGATGATATTACAGCAACTAAAATCCCAGTCATCTCTAATAATGATTATTTTCAAAATGTAAAAGTCTGCTCAGACTGTGACGGCAATTTACATTGCGATAAAGACGAACGCTTTAGTATCACTGATCTTAATGGTGAAATTAATTCAAGTTCGGTCAATTTGAGTTGTCCGTTAGTCGCAATAATTACTCCGAATGCGACCATGAAGAATTCATCGTCTCAACCATCAGAACCTTATACACTTACCAGCCCACATGGTTGCAAGATCATCAGCCCTATCACCTCGTTAGTACATCAAAAAATCAATATTGACAGACAAAAACAAACGATCGCGACCGATGAGTTACAAGAGTATATGTTGACCGACTTGCCCCTTTGCCATAATTATTTAAACGAAAAATCAAACTCAAAGGCAACGGCTATTTCAATCAAAGAGGCTGAAATTTACCAACAAATTGCAGCAGACTTTATTACTAATTACCCTGAACGTGTAAAACTGCTGCGCGACCACGAAAAATTCAACAAGCTTCCAAAATTGGCACAACATGAATTTGCAGTATTCTCTCAATTACGGAATATCGATCAGTATGCAAAAATTCCAACAATTGTTCGTAAGAAAACGGCTGTGACGTCCATGTCAATAAGTGCAAGCTCTACAGATGACACCCCAGATGATACATTGGCAGCAGAAGGTGCAATATTGGTTCATAATACCAAACATGCGACAGCATTTAATTTACTTGATCCATTTAACTCAAACTTAAATACAAAAATATCCTTGTTCCATGGCACCGATGTTGGGCTCAAATATACGTATTTTCAAGTTAACTCTGGCCAAGCAATAGAATCTCAAAATTTTCGCCCATCAGCACACTTATCTGAAACTAAATCCACTGTATTAGGTTATGATTCACTTCATACTCTTAGTCATTCAACGATCGCAGAGTTAGGAGAATACTCATTCTTTGGTCCTGATAATGCCGCTGGCGCAGACAGTATTGAGTTTACTAATAACCCAGTTTCATCATTTAAGTATTCTTTAGTTGCCGCTGCATTCGATGTCAGTGAATTGCATGTATCAACAGTCATGTCGCTCTTTCCCAGACTTTCCGATTCTTGGGGAGTAGCAACCCAAGGCAGTACAATGACCTTCCCTGTTAACACCAATTTATATAGTGTTGCAAGAATCCCTATCAGCGACACTGTACTTTTTAAACCACAACCACAATGTACGCCACGAGCTGATGATCCGATTGCAGGCCTTTGTCACTATGTAGATGTATTTCGACCACAAAGCCGAACAAGAAATCAACAAAAAATTGTCACATCACGTGATAAACGCACAAAGTCAGGATACATTTACCAAGCTGGAAATAATGAACTCCCAGATATCTTATATCTTGGTGCAACGAAAGACGGCAGCCATGTCGTTGCTTATCGAGTAAACAACGATTTTTTTAGATTTTCATTACTAGAGGGTAAAATTGATAAGCTCACCATCACTGATACTGGCGATGAAAATGAGTTAGTTCTCAAGTTTTTTAATGATAAAACTGAAATTAACGAAGTAACAGCTACAACGATTGATTGGCAGCGAGCAACAATTAATGGTAATAACATCGCATCCATTATTGTACCTAATTCATTTCGAAAAATGCTGCCACAATTACCACGCTTTTTGGCCCTTGTTAAGAAAGGCGGATACGATAGGCAAGGTACTTATTATTTAGCTGACCGAAAAATTGATCGTGTGCTTTTAGGCGTTGATGTACCAACAAGAGACTTCATTATTGAATCAATTGATCCAAACAGTGATGTATTTAAAGAAAAGAAATAGAAATGGTACCCGAGGCCAGACTTGAACTGGCACGCTTATTCAGCGAGGGATTTTAAATCCCTTGTGTCTACCGATTCCACCACTCGGGCATCATGAAGCGTTTATTATTGGTAAATTATCAGCGTATAAATGGTACCCGAGGCCAGACTTGAACTGGCACGCTTATTCAGCGAGGGATTTTA
>JBMYXI010000060.1:0-21463 GCA_049608225.1 Parashewanella sp. | reverse complement strand
CGCTTCGCTCATATCCACTTCCATTAAGAAGTGAACACCGCCACGTAAATCCAAACCCAGCTTCATTGGTGAGCCACCAATTGACGCTAACCATTCCGGCGTATCTGCCGCTAAGTTCAACGCAACTGTATATCTATCACCTAACGCTTTAGAAATTAATTCCTTAGCTTTTAACTGTTGATCAGCGTTATTAACACGAACTAACAGTTGTTGATTTTCAAGCTCGGAGCGTTTTACTGAAATACCATTTTTCTTAAGCAATTCATTAACACGCGCTTGCGTATCCGAGGTTACTTTTGCGCCACGAGTTGCGACCACTTGTACCGACGGATCTTCACCAAAAATGTTAGGTAGTGCATACAATCCCCCGATGGCAAGTACAAGGACTACCATCAGGTTTTTCCACATAGGATATTTATTTAACACGCATTAGCCCTCTTGGCTTACAGCGACTGCATCGAACCTTTCGGTAATACAGCGGTAATGAAATCCTTCTTGATAGTGATTTGAGCAGAATCATTCAAACTCAACAGCACGTAGTCATTTTCATCGCTGATTTTTGCGATTTTTCCTAATACACCACCGCTTGTGAGTACTTCATCACCTTTTGTTAGTGATGACATCAAGTTCTTGTGCTCTTTCACACGCTTTGATTGTGGACGGAAAATCATGAAGTAAAAAATCAATCCGAATACCACCAGCATGAAAATCATTTCCATACCACCACCTTGTTGTGCTGGTGCGCCAGCCGCGTATGCATTTGAAATAAACATAGTTCTCTCTTTTTTTAGTTATTAACTTAAATATTTTTCACTCAGTAATCTTTACTGAAAAACATCATTGATGTGATTCAGTCTTTTAGCTCAGGGACTTCCCGACCTTGGCTAGTATAAAACTCGTGAATAAAGTCATCTAATGTACCTGCGTCAATCGCATCACGCAAACCTTCCATCAACATTTGATAGTAACGAAGGTTATGAATGGTGTTTAAACGAGCACCTAGGATTTCACCACACTTGTCTAAATGATAGAGATATGACCGAGTATAATTTTTACAAGTGTAACAATCACATTTTTTATCTAAGGGCGAAGTATCTTCACGATGTTTGGCGTTACGGATCTTAATGACGCCCTCACTGGTAAATAAGTGACCATTACGTGCGTTACGGGTTGGCATCACACAATCAAACATATCAACACCGCGACGAACGCCTTCAACCAGATCTTCTGGTTTACCTACGCCCATTAAATAACGTGGTTTATCTTCAGGAATTTTCGGACAAATATGCTCAAGAATTCGATGCATATCAGGCTTTGGCTCACCTACAGCTAAGCCACCAATGGCATAACCATCAAAACCAATATTAACTAAGCCTTCTAAGCTTTCATCGCGTAAGTCTTCATAAACACCGCCCTGAATAATACCAAATAAGTTATTCGGGTTTTCTAAACGGTCAAACTCATCACGTGAACGCTGTGCCCAACGCAGTGACATTTGCATTGATTTGCGCGCTTCATCATGAGTTGCAGGATAAGGCGTACATTCATCAAAAATCATCACCACATCACTACCAAGCGAGTATTGGATTTGCATGGACTTTTCTGCATCCATGAAAATTTTACTGCCATCAATTGGCGAACGAAAGTGCACACCTTTTTCAGTGATCTTACGTAAATCACCAAGGCTAAAGACTTGGAAACCACCAGAATCCGTCAGAATTGGGCGCTGCCAATTCATAAAGTCATGTAAGTCACCATGCTTTTGCATGATTTCTTCACCTGGGCGAAGCCACAAGTGGAACGTATTACCAAGCAGAATATCTGCACCAGTGGCACGCACTTCTTCTGGCGTCATCCCTTTCACGGTACCGTAGGTACCAACTGGCATGAATGCAGGAGTTTCTACTGTACCACGTTCAAACACTAAACGACCGCGACGAGCGCGGCCAACGGTTTTATCTAATTCAAATTTCATTTACTACCTCATGCCAGAAAAACAGTCTGACGATCCTATAGTACTCGTACCAATTAACTATGTTATAAATGAAACTTTAGCTTTGCCTATACTTCTGTTGCAATTTCTAAAGTTCCCTAATATACGTACTTTATCAGTGTGAGTGCTATTACTTAACAAATTCTTTTCTTGTAATGAACATGGCATCACCATAACTAAAAAAGCGATACTTGTGCTCAATTGCGTGTTGATAGGCATGAGTCACTTGATCTTTACCCGCAAATGCGCTGATCAACATAATTAATGTTGACTCAGGTAAATGAAAATTGGTGACCATGGCATCAACCACGTTAAATTGATAACCTGGGTAGATAAAAATATCCGTGTCTGCACTAAATGGGGCAATTGTACCACCATTTGCTTTGGCTGCGCTTTCTAAAGAACGAACAGATGTCGTTCCCACAGCAATGACACGTTTACCCGCGGCTTTAGTTTGTTCAATTTTCTCAACCACTTCTGCAGAAACATCCGCCCACTCAGAATGCATTTTATGAGACTCAACCTCATCAACGCGCACAGGTTGAAAGGTGCCAGCACCAACGTGCAAAGTAACAAAGGCAATATTTACCCCTTTGGCTTTTAACTTGGTCAACATCGCATCATCGAAATGTAATCCCGCAGTAGGAGCTGCTACTGCACCTGGACTTTGATTATAAACGGTTTGGTAGCGTTCTTTGTCGGCATCTTCATCTGGACGATCAATATACGGCGGCAGTGGCATATGACCAATTTCTTCCAATACTTCTAAAATCGTTTTTTCAGCAAGTAATTCCAGTTCAAATAAAGCATCATGGCGAGCAACCATCTTCATTTGATAGTTATTATCTAAATGAATAATGGCATCAACTTTGGGTGATTTAGAGCTGCGAACATGAGCTAAGATCTTTTTATCATCAAGCATTCGCTCAACAAGGATCTCTAACTTTCCGCCTGTCGATTTAGTGCCAAATAACCGAGCAGGGATCACTCGAGTATTATTAAACACCATTAAATCGCCCGGTTGGATCATATCCAACAGATCAGTAAACTGTTTATCGGCAATTTGACCACTCTCCCCTTCTAAGGTCAGCAGTCGTGAGGCAGTACGTTGCTCGGTGGGGTATCGAGCAATCAGGTCATCAGGAAGGTCAAACGAAAAATCAGCTACGCGCATTAAAAAGCCTCTGGCTTCAACTAACAGAAATCGGCGGCTAGTCTATGGCGACAGGCTCAGAAGATCAAGAATCTCGCAAAAATTTTGAATCTAAAGGTTCACATTCAAAGTTTTCTATATCGATAGGCTGACACTCAATCTTAGTAAAGGTGATTTCAGGATACATCTTTATTCTTTCGAACTCAGGTTCTTTACTACCCAATAAGCGTTTTAACCACTGAACCATCAACCATGCACCTTAATTTTCTAACTATTATTTCGTTAATATCACTGCTCAATAATTAGCACATAATACAACTAACAAGCTTATTAACGCAAATGAAACCCACCACCAACTTTAGAGCTTAAACACTAATATTGTCCGTTAAGTCAGCAAAGAACATTCTCAGTAATTGTCTTTATAATGATCAGTTCAGCTTGCTTAACATTTTATGATACCTCACACTCTGTGGGAAATTAATAAATAAGTTCTAACGCAAGCGGAATACAACATATCGTGACAATCGTTCGCCATATGCATGATGTGTGATAGCTACTTGTAATTACTGGTTTGATGCCAAAACTTACTTGAAGTATTGTCGAATACTTTAAAATCAGCATTCCCAAGCAACATAGCATAACAGTGCTTATAAGCACTGTTATGCCTTCTAAAACTAATGGCATTGAAAAACTTGATAACACAGATGCCACGACAATAATGATGGTTTGATGAATGATGTAAACTGGAAAGACCCATCGATTAAGCTCGCTAATAATGCTAGATTTTCGGTTTAGATAACGGCTTGCGATAGCTAATATTGCAAGTACAGGCATTGTTTTTGCGCTGGCATAGATAATCCTCAATATCAACGCAGCAGTATCACTGCTTTTGTAAAGCCCTGTTTGCCAAATATAGCTGTACCCAAATTGGAAGGCCGTAAGCGATACTAATGCGAGTATTGCTACTTGGGGTAACGATACGCTCAATTTACTCCAGAACGAACTAACATTCCCCAGAGAAAAACCGACTAAAAGAAATAATAATCCGTATATTTCACGAACGTCATCTCCTATTAGAAGATTCTCGATTAACAAGGTCGAAACAATTAGAGTAATAGAAAGCGCTGACAATTTGCCACTGACCGAAGTTGCTGCCTTTTGGATCCATTTTTTTATATGTAATGGAGTACGCTCAAATAAAATAGAGAACAGCAATAAAGCAACACTGTACTTCCACAACGCACGTAAAAACCAAAGATGATTTACATCAATATGAGGCCAAATACCGCTTTGATAAGCGTCAAAATAGTTGCGAGGTTCAAAATAAAAAGCATGTATAAAAGACCAAAAATCTAAAGGCATTTTGCCGGCTTGTTTCATTTCAATATAAAGTTGGGGAGGAACAACAATCAAAATGCCTATTAGCAATGGGAAAAGCAGTCGACGGCTTCTGCTCAACAGTAACTTCCCACTGCTTTTTTTGAGTAACATAAACCTCAATGCCACACCTGATATGAACCATAGCAGTCCCATCCTCCATGGTGATAAAGTAAGCATTAAATGCTGCAACAAAGTAGATTGTGATTCGTGTTTGAAATGGAACCCCCATTCTGGCACATAGATCATGCCCGTATGAAATAGAACCAACAGTCCGATGGCAATCACTCTCAGCCAATCTAAATGATGCAATCTATTTGATTGGTTTGACTCTTTTTCGTTTAATAAATCCATAAGTAATGTCTTGTACATGGTCAAAAGCTTCTGCACACTATATCTCTATTGGATGTATTGACTTACAGCTATTCGATTGAAAAGAAACGAATAAGTGATAAGCGGTGTAATATAGGGATAAGAGGAAGTGCTTTAAAAATGTTATTTACCAAGCTGCATTATCAAAGTAATAAAACCGGTTATGAAGTGTTCATGCTATCTGTGTATTTTTTCATTAATGCAGGAATAAATTCAACATCAGTCCTGATGGAATCTAAACGGGATGGCGTCGCTAGCTTAGCTAGTTGGGAACCATTTGTTTGGGAGTATTCGAGCGCTTTATCATCATTATTTTTATTACCTCTTATCGCTATTTTCATGACCAAGTACCCGTGGCAATGGAAACAACCTAAGTTGTCATCACTGCAATATCTCTTTGCCGCTGTAGTTTTCTCAATGACTCATATCGTTGGTATGGTAGTTTTTCGAGAGATAAGTTATCAGTTCACTTCGCTTGAATATGACTTTGCAAAATCAATAACGGAACTCGGCTACGAGCTTATCTATGAAATTAGAAAGGATGTTTGGAGTTTTTGTACATTCGTTATTTTGATCACTGTCTACCGACAAGTCATTGTTCAATGGTTAGGTGACGCAACTTGCATTGATGAAACAGCAAAAAGCAGTAGCAAGCTTACGAAACACTTACTAGTAAAAAAGTTAGGTAAAGAATTTTTGATCAAAACCGAGAAAATCGAATGGATGCAATCAGCGGGAAACTACGTCAACCTGCATATTGGTGATCAAGTTTATCCAACCAGAAGTACACTGGTTGAATTTGTGGCCAATGATACAACAAACTCGTTATGCCGAATACACAGATCATTTGCAATAAATTTAAACTTTGTACATTGTATTGAACCACTTGCCAGTGGTGACGCTGAAATCACTATGTTGTCTGGTCATAAACTTCGATTATCAAGAAGGTATAAAGACTCATTTAAACAGCTGAAAAATTCGAACAATATTGTAAAAAAGTAGGCTGTTTTTTTACACCGAGTTATTGAGATATAAAATGCCATACCGAGCACAGCTTGTTTGTAGACACGTATGCGACAGAATTGAACCAATTTCAATGCCGAAGTTTAAACTCAAAATGTCACTTAATCGGGTGTTCGCTGTTTCTGTAACGCATCAAATTATCTGATTTAAGTAGCCATATAATGTAAATACCTAAAATTATATCAATCGAACCACAAAACTCTGGCCACCAAGTAGGAGCTACTGAAACATCGTATATGTTTTTATGGAGGATGTCGTAAGCACCATGCCCAATAAATCCGATAGTAAGAAAAATAAGGCTTAATACGTTTCGAGATTTGTATGCTAATGCGGCTAGTGTAATGAAGACAGACCCAGCTATTACTTCATAAACGAATGCTGCAACATTCTGTTCATATAAAGCAAAAAACCAATAATAGGCAGGAAATGTTGCTAAAAAGGTGGGGTAAGCAATCGCACCTTTTTCATATCCATTGTTTTTGAATTTGACTATGATAAAGCTAACTATTGCGATACCGATCATTAACGCTGTCGTGTTCACTGTTTTACCTTTGAAAAGCGATTTAGTTTTTCATCTTTAAATCGATAAATTTCGATAAATATCTTTTTGCTCTCTCGCCATTTGTTGCCCAAACCAATAGAGCGCCCCAAGCCAAGAATGAAAATCCTGCCGGTATGCATGCAGCGAGTATGATTTTGAAATCTTTTCGATTGAAAAATAAAGCCAATAAAGCAGGCAGAAACCAACCAAACAGAACAGCAATACTCCCAAACAAAATAAAAGATAAGTTACCGCTATCCTTAAGAACCTCAATAAACTTCAAAATTACCTCCTTACTTTCCTGTGGAAGCGGTTTATAAATTACTTTCAACCATTTGTTTGATTTTTTGAGCCTTAACAAAATGATCTAACTGATGAGTTTGTATCCACCACGTTGCAGCTTCCATTAACAGCTCAGGATCATCGTTTTTATTTTTAAAAAAGGCATAAAAAGACAAACCTACGTTATCTCCTTTTTGTGCTAACTTTTGATCGCAAACCTCGATGATTTTTGTTCGTAGTTCCTTTCTCATCGTTTCCCAACTTCCCTTTTTATTTAGTGCCAGTCTTAACAGGCAAAAAGTCATTTAGTATTTGTTCTAGTTGTAGCGCTACAACAATTAAGGCATCAACTAGATTAATTGATTTGCTATGTGTTCATGATTGACTGCAAAACTTTCTGAATAAATGGCCATTTACTTTGTGTGTAATGCTCTCTGTTGATAGAATTCTCACTAGCAAGCCTGCGTTTTAGCTGTGCATATTCATTGGCTATTTTTGGATTTTTCCGTAAATGTTCTCTGAACAAAATGCGTTCATGCCATAGTGGACTTTTGTATGGAACTAAGTGCAAATGATGAGTCCGAGTTTCAGGGGATGGTTTACAAAACCAATGCATTACATCTGGCTTGTATGGATAAAAGCAGTAACCATTTTCAGTCAGCAGTTCTATTGCTGGTTTTGAGGCTTCAAGTGACTTAACGCCAACCATTATATCTATGACTGGCTTGGCTGCTAAACCCACAACAGCTGTACTTCCAACATGTTCAATTGAACCGAAAACCCATTCACCAATAACAGATTCTAAGAATGTTTTTTCAGTTTCAAAATTTGACGGCCAATTTTTATCGTAATCTACAACGTTTATCAATGTTTACTCAATAGTTGATGGTTGTTTTCGTTACTAAAGCTTTAATAGTGCGAATTCTTATTTACTCACATACGGCTCATTATGAAAGGTTAGTTTCGCTAACAACATTATGTTAATCAATAAAAATTATGCTATCGTAAATTTTTTATTGAGGCAAAATGAGAATTCTTATTTATCCCGTTCAGCGTTCTTGTTTCTTACTTTGGAAGCGAGAAAGCAATAGTAGTGTATAAAAATAGACAACGACCTTACTATTGAAATCTTACAAGCTGTAATGCGGTCTATAATTCAATTCAGTTTCACATCCAATTAAGTCAGCATATGAAGAATAAACAATCTTGGTCCCAAAAAGTAAAGTCTAAATCCTTTTGGATGAAACTAGCTCGTGATTTGTTGCTGATGATTATCTTAATTACAGGTCTGAGCATTTACTTACAACGCAATATGGCTTCAGGAAAAGCCCCAAACATTCAAGGCATGCTGCTTACAGGAAAAGGCGTTGATTTAGCAATTCAAGCGTCACCAGAACCAACATTAGTTTATTTCTGGGGTTCTTGGTGCGGCTACTGTAAAGTCACTTCGCCAATGGTCAACACACTTGCAAAAAATCATCAAGTGATTTCTATTGCTGTTGCTTCTGGCACTAATGCGCAAGTAGCCAACTATCTGCAAGCTAATCAACTGAGCTTTCCAACCATTAATGATGAAGATAACTCCATCACTCAACAATGGGGAGTGTCTGGTGTTCCAGCGATTTTCATTGTTAACAAGGATGGCAATATTACAGCAAAAACGACAGGGCCAACGTCGAAGTGGGGAATGCAATTTCGGTTATGGTTAGCAAAGTATTAGGGCGTGTTGATCTTTCGTGATTATTTTTGCAGCGATAAATTGATTATCTTATGCAAGGCAGAGTTTGTGAGGTGTGGTTATTCCACATAAACAAACGATAACACAGTAGAAGTGACTAATTCGCTCTGTCTTCGATGCTTTTGAGCACAAAACGTAATCCTGAAAGATCAACACGCCCTACACAACTTGAAAATAAGGTCTTGATAAACCAAGACCTTATTTTCTTCGCTGAATCTATTGTGTACATTGATACGCGTAAACAATCAACTCTTGACCATCACCTCCGCCGCCATATATCCCGTCACTTGCAGCATCAAAGGCATCAATACCCGTAAATCCCCATTCGGTGCATCTTCTTAACGCTTCTTCATTTAATTTACTGAGATCAAATGTCGGTTTTTTCCCTACAGGTGTATTTATCCCATAAACTAACATGCCTTTCATTTTGCCACCGTCCATAAAAACAGGTTTATCACTGGTCGCAGCCAAAGCATGGGAGTATGAATAACTGAAGGGAATGGCACTTGCTACACACGCAAAAAACAAAGATTTGAAGCTAACTTTCATCACCAACCTCATGTTAAGTTGACACAGGTGGATCCAGTATAACCATGTGAGCTGAACCTTAACTGACCTACTGATTTGCTTGTTAAAGATGTGTTTTTCTTAAGACAGCCATCTGCGTTAAGCGACCATTAGAATATTTTCAATCACTGCGTTTAGTTCTCACATTCGTCAACCAGAGGTAACGAAATCGACACCTTACCGCCACCAGAAACATTAGTAATAGCTAACTTACCATTGTGGCGTTCAATTATCTCTTTACAGATAGTTAACCCTAATCCTTGTCCCGATTTTTTGGTGGTGTAAAGCGGGGTCATTACATTATTTAGATTCGAAAATCCGCAGCCATCATCAACAATATCAATTTTCCAATGAAGCTTTTCGCTATAGACACTTACGATTACCTGAGTCGCATTGGCTTCTTTACTGTTTTTCAACAAATTAATCAGCAATTGTTCAAAAAGTACTGCATCTGCATTAATGGATACTTGCCCATGATATTCAACACTAAGTTGATATTGCGGAGCCAACTCCCATAACAATTTTTGTAGATGAATACGCTCAAATTTCGCCAATGGCAGACGGTTTATTTCAGTATAAGATTTTATGAACTTTAACAGGCTATCACTGCGATTTCGGATCCGTAACAACGCTTGTCGTGTAATACTTTCATCTAGTGTTTCGGTTTGCAACAACGTATCGCTCATTGAAGCTATCGGCGTTAGCGAATTATTTAATTCATGAGACAAAACTCGAATAATTTCTGCTTGCGATTGTTGCCGAGTTGCATTGATTTGTTTGCCTATATGATACCCTAACAGCAATGTTTGCTTGTCAATTGTCAGCTGTTGTAACTGCCAATCGCTGGCAAAGAGTGGGTGCTGATACATATTGTGTTTAATACTAAGTCCACAATCAATAAAAGATGCCCCTTTGAGTAAAGGGATATTTAGATGTTGATACATAGCTTGATTAAAATAGCTTAACTGTCCTCGCTCATTCAGTAACATGACAGGCATCGGCCAAGCATTGAACAACGCTTCGTTGATCAGCGTATTTGAGTTTTCATTGCTTAGTTTACTCTCCTTGAAGTCTAAAAGCAGCGCTGCTAACTCGGAATATGGACTATCACTATCCTCAAAACATAATTGTTGATTGTGCTTCCCTTCATTCTGACTTCTCATAAAAGCCACTAACTGCTGCAACGGTTGTGTTTGCCGATTGAAAAAAACGATACACAAGTGGCCAATCAAATAGGTAAACAGCAACAAACAGGACAAAGTGATTAACTTATCTTCAAAATACAAATGCACATTTGCCAGTAAAGAAAACAAAACCACACTCGCACAGATAACCAACCCAAGCAGTAATTTGTTATTACTCATCAACTGCCACCAGCTGATATTTTTCCATACGGCGATACAATGCGTTTCTTGAAATGCCCAATACTTTAGCCGCTTGAGATACGTGCATGTTATTCTCATCGAGAACATCACAAATACGCTGCCGTTCAAGTTGGTCTAAGGTCAACTCAGGAACGCAGTTTCTGCCACTTTCTATAGCAGAATTTTCATCCCCCCGAGTTTCCAACAACAAATGCTCTACATCAATTTCTGTAGCTGAACAAATCAGAACGGCTCTTTCTATGGTGTGACTTAATTCACGTACATTTCCTTTCCATGGATGTGTTAACAGCTTTTGTTGTACTGACTCACTTAACCGCAATTCTGCTTTACCGTATCTTTTACAAAATTTAGCCACAAAGTTATTGGCTAAGGGCAAAATATCAGCTTGTCTTTGCCGTAATGGCGGCAACGTAATGATAAAAGTATTTAATCGATAATAAAGATCTTGTCGAAATGCACCTTGCTCAATTGAACTGGCTAGATCTTGATTGGTTGCGGCAATTAAACGGACATTCGCCAGTTCACTCTGATTAGCACCTAACGGCGTATATTCGCCTGTTTCTAATACTTGTAACAGCTTAGGTTGCAAGGTTAAAGGCAAGGTACCCACTTCATCCATAAACAAGGTGCCGCTTTCTGCACGATGAAATGCTCCATCACGGTTCTGCTTCGCATCAGTAAACGCACCCCGTTTATGACCGAACAACTCACTTTCGAATAATGACTCCGCGATTGCCGCCATATTTAACGAAATCAAGGCGGCATGATTACGTGAGCTCAACTGATGGATGCGTTTGGCAAGCAGAGACTTGCCTGTACCATTCTCACCTAAGATCAATAAGCTGGCATCTGTCGGCGCAAGTTGACCGATCAAGGCTTCCAACTTTTTCATTGGCTCAGACTCTGCTACCCACGCTTCGGTTAACTTCCTGTCTGTTGATTTAGAGCCCGTTAACTGTATATGTTTAGCTACCTTTTCGAGCAGCTGTTTATTGTTCCAAGGCTTTTCAACAAAATCGAGGGCACCTAATTGCAATCCTGCAACTGCTAACTCGATGTTCGCCCAAGCAGACATTAATATGATCCTTAACCCCATTGGCTCAAGCTTTTTCAGTAACGCCAAGCCTTCTTTGCCTGAGGTGGTATCTTGCGTGAAATTTAAATCAAGCAGTACAATATCTGGTTTAATTTCAGTTAGCAGTTCTAAACAAGTCTCAGGGTATTCCGCTTCAATGACTTGATAACCTTGCTGCGACAATAATAAACTCAAAGCAAAACGAATATCTGCATCATCATCAACCAATAAAACCACTTTGTGCTTCATACTACTAACTACCTGTAAATACGGGCCACAATTTAATGACCCATTCCCTTACTGTTTAAAATTGGTGTGAACTTATAATTCTCTTAACACTTGCATTGGCTGATCATTAATCACGCGCCAAACTACTCCGCTCACAACGGTGAATACTATAGTAATTAAAAATGCAGAAAAGAGCACTAACGCATCCCATGAAAAATCAGGGAGTGCAACGATTTGTTGCTGCAACCCCCAATAAATCACACTCGCTCCCAATAAACTGCAAACCAATGTCAGCGTCATTAGCCCTGAAAAGTTCAACAACATTTGTTTCATTAACAATCCTCGTGAAGCGCCAGTTGCCATCCGAATTGCCATTTCAAAACGCTTAACTTGCGCAAAACTGAGTGCCATACCACCACTACCGAACGCCGCTAAAATCAAAGTTAATCCGACCAAACTCAAGATCACATAGAATTGGGCGTATTCGTCCGCCATGTTTTCATCAAATTTTGACTGAAGGGTTGCCGATTTCACTTTAGTTATCTGTGGGTGAGCCTGTTTGACAATTTGCTCAATCGCCGCAATGTCGAAGGAATTGTTTTCAGGCAATTGAAGAATCAAATTTATTTGTGATGGCATAGGCTGGGCGTAATAAGCTATGCCAGTATTGCTATCAATAGTTTGTGCATTAACATGATCAGCCACAACACCCACAATTTGGTGATCAGAAAGCGTCTTTCCGATCACAGAATCAATGGCCTCGCCCTTACTCAGCTGCTTAGCTAACGTTTCGTTGATTAACATAACCTTGTCCAATTGCTCGAACTCCTGCTTAGTGATATTTCTGCCTGCGAGTAAAGAAATGCCAAAACTTGAAATGAAATCATCAGCAATATTCAATGATCCAAACGACACATTCTCACTTTTTTCTGAATCGAAGCTAATATGAAAAGTAAATTCAAACAAGCCTAATGGTTCTGCATTGGACTGCAGAAAACCGAATGTGGGATCTAATTGGCTTAGCTGCTGAATAATGTCACTTTTGATCTGGCGATTAGCCAAAGTGTCAAGTTTCGCTTGCTGTTCCGCTTCCATTTCCTCTTGTTGACCTTCTCGCCATTCTTTAGCTGGCACTCTAAAGCCTTCATCAAGTTTAGCTCTGACAAATAAATAATTGCCTTGCTTGAAACCTAAGTCTGGGTTGACTTCATCAAAGGCGGCTTTGGCCACCATGCCCATCGCGGTCAACACTATCGCTGCTGAGCTAATTTGTAATACAAAAGTCGCTTTGGTTAATAAAGTTTGTTGACCATTCGCGACACCTTTATTGCCTGAACGCAGCAGCTCAAATAACGTTTTTAATTGGAATTGATTGACTGACAGCCAAGCAAAAATAAAATTGATCAATACTGTTAACGCCAAGGCCACCAAAACCGTCGTGACATCAATATGCACGAGATTTAACATGCTGATGTTACCGCGACTAATGACCGGAAGAAGCCTGATCAACCATGCTGCGCCGATAATACCTGCGGTGCCAGACAGTAAAAATGTAGGCAGGTTTTCACAAAAACTCATTAAGACTAACTTGCCTTTGCTGGCCCCTAAACTCATTTGAATCGCCAATTCTTGCTGTCGTTGCTGATAATGACTGATAAATAAGTTCAGTAAATTTAAGCAAGCCATGAGTAGCAACACTCCAATGGTGATCAATAAAAACAGCACTAGCTTTTGTTGCTTTAATAATAAAAAATCTCGATAAGGTGTAATGGATGACTTCTTGCTTAATGATTTAAATGCATCAGCTGGTATGCCATTTTTATCTGTAGGGCCATGTTGCAAAAATTCATCCCAAAACGCGGATAGATCGGCCTTAGTCAACTGACGTGCCTTAGCGCGATATAATCCTTGGAAATCATCCGCAAAGCTACCTGTCGATTTTTTAATGTAATCATCTAAATGATAAAACTGCCAAACTTGCTGCTTATTTTTTTGTACGCCTTTAAATGAGTCAAAATCTGCCAGCACACCTCTGATTTGTAATTGAGCGCCTTTCAATCGCAGCTGTTGACCAATCACTGATTGACTACCATTAAACGCCGTTTGCCATAACTGATGAGATATCCACACACCATCTGCAGCGCTTTGCTCAGGTTCTTCGCCTAACAACAATTGACCTCCAAAGTCAGCAATAAAATTGTCGCTTGTTTTTATTTGGGTTACCGCGAAGTTCTGCCCATTGATATTGGCAGCCTGTTCATTATTACTGTTAAAAGTGGCAAACTGACCAACACTGCGATACTTTTCAGCTAAGTGGGCAAAGGATTGATACGAAAAAGCGTTGATAAAAATACCATCGCTAACTCCTAGCTCATATTTCACCAGATACGTCGACTGCTCATCATGAATGTCAGGCAAAGGTTTAATAATCAAATTACTACTCATTGCCACAACGGTAAGCACAGCAGCTAAAGTTAAGCTCAATGTCAGCAATACTGGAATGCTTAAACGTGGAAAGTAAAACAGGCGCAATAATCCGTGGCGCAAGGCGCGTAAATAAGAACTCATGATACCGCCTCCTTGCTTTCTGCCATGACTTTGCCATCGAATAAGCGGATTTGACGTTGTGCCATTTGGCTGTAACGCTGATCATGAGTCACCATAATAATGGTGACGCCTTGCTTATTTAGTCTAATCAACTCTTGCATGACTAAGTCACCATTGTGACTGTCAAGGTTACCTGTTGGTTCATCCACCAACAGTATTTTAGGTTCACCCACTAACGCACGCGCAATGGCAACACGTTGCTGCTGACCACCTGATAACTGATTCGGTTTATGATGGCTATGACTTTCAATGTTCAATAACTGCAATTGTTTTTTAACTGCAGCTTTTATCTGCGCTGAATTAGCACCGCGATGCTCTAATGGCAAAGCCACATTTTCAAATACACTCAAGTGATCAATTAAGTTGAATGATTGAAATACATAACCTGTATATTGGTTACGTATTTTTGAGCACTGATCGACGGTTAAGCCTTCAACAGCAAAGTCGGTTAATTGATAATTGCCTGAACTTGCGCTATCCAGTAGCCCAAGAATACTTAATAGCGTTGATTTACCACAACCAGAAGGACCTGAAATTGCAACAAACTCCCCTTCATATATTTCAAGGTTAATGTCTTGCAACGCATGGGTTTGTATTTGAGCTTTACGATATATTTTATTGATATTTGTTAATGTAACGAGCGCTGTCATGGTATGTCCCTATTTTACTGTAATTGTTGTGTATTGATGTAACTCAGCCAAGTTGTTTATTACCAGTTTATCGCCTACTTTTAGCCCATTATTAACTAACACTTTGCCTTTACTTAGCTCAGCAAATTGCACTTTGATTTGCTGCAATGTTTGATTGCTATGGATATAGGAAACTTGCGTTGATAATGGAATGATACCAGCGCGTTGTTCAACGAATAATGCATTGGCTTTATGTTCGATAAAAACATAGGCATTTACTGCTTGAGCTGGGCGAACATTTTCCGGCAATTCACTGTCGATAATGGCTTGTGCATAAACGAAATTATTTTCAATTACCGAATTTAATTGGCTGATCTTAGCGGTCAATAATCCATCTTGGGTTTTTAGCTGTACTAAAGCATTGGGTTTTACTTTAGCTGCCAAACGTTGTGGGATCCGCAGTTTCACCATCAATTGATTTTTTGAACCAACTTTGGCAATTGAGGCTCCACGATTCAGTTGCTGTCCGATCTCTATTTGCAGTTTTTGTAGCGTTCCTGAAATCCCTGCTCTGATCTGTAAGCTTTGCACCTGTTGTACCACTAGCTGTACTTGTTGCCGTTGTAATTTCACTTGATTATGTTGCTGTCTGAGCTGTAAATCATGCCTCTGTTTATGCCTACTAAATCGAAACTGGCGATTACTTAGCCGTTGCGTCAGCTGCTGATGCTTAAGTTTTGCTCGCTCAAGTTCAATTTTTGCCACAATACCCAGTTCGGCTAATTTCTGGTTGGCATTAAGGTCAAGTTCTACGATTTGGATTTGATTACCGATCTCAGCCAACTCCGCCTCCATTTCCAATTGTTGATTTTGTATTTCTAATTCCAACGATTGAAAACTGGCTTGTAAGTCAGCTAATTTTGACTTTTCTGTCAAGAGTTGCTGTTCTAGCTCAGGGTTACTCAACTTTGCGATGATCGAATCAGCAGTCACATCAACACCTGCGCGTAAGTAGATTTCACTGACCTTACCCATTTCAGGCGCGCTAACTAAGCGTTCATATTGAGAAACATATTCACCATAAACTGGAGCCAAAACATCAATATCGGCTTGTTTAACTTCAACAGTTTTTAACTCGGAAAGAGCAATCGAAGGCCGATCAGGCTGTAGCCACAAAAATGAAGTTATCGCGAGTAAAGTTGCTACGCCAATGGAGATGAGTAAATTTCGACGATCCTTTATCGCGTGAGGTTGATTTAGTTCAATTTTCATTAGTAAAGTCATCTAGTAACATCATTAATATTTTTGACTAATGAAAACTTCATGCCAAAAAAATATAACCAATATATTCAAGTGGTTAATTCAATTTTGTTATTATGTGTTCTACTCTTTGTTCGGATTTGTTTGAGCTATGCACAATATCGAACAGTGATTGGGCGAAGTGCTTAGTAAAAAGTTCGTGACATTATCCGAGTTCATGCTTAACGTCAAACATGCCATAAAGGTGAGCCGTAGTTGTATCTATGTTGTGGTATCTATGATGAAGTTAAAGCCTAAGCGAGCATGAATTCATGAAATCGAGACAAAATTGCATTACTAACAGCCATACAGATAACCGATTGTTACGACTGCTCCGAAGAATGTTGTAATTGCAGCAGGAACAAACGAATTAGTACATTTATTCACGGCATACCCGCCAAAACGAACGACACGAAATTCCGATATGTTTTCCATTAGCTTCATTAGGTTTTCATGAAATAAAACCTTATGGTCTTCACATTGAAAATACTCTGCGGGATAAGGTGACATCACAATCTCTTGTATTTACTGCTACTGCCTAATTGTATTCGATCCAGACTAAACAAAAGCTGAATATAACTATAATAGTCATAGAGTTGCAGTATAATTTGCAATATCAATTCTCAGCGACTTAACTTCGCATATCAATGTTTAAGGCTTTTTGCTGTGCCTCGACATTCAATCTAAGTTCGACACATAATGCGTGAATCCATTTCCCCATAAGAAGCAGCGATGCAAAGAGAAAGTTCTAGCTGATTTGATTGAACTTATCTACACTAGGCTTCCTCATCAATTACAAGCTTAATATTACTTCAATGCAGATTTTTGAATATCAACCACCAGCGGTGCCTTGGCTGGATATTCGCTATCAAGACCAAGATATTATTATTATCAATAAGCCATCAGGTTTACTGTCTAATCCCGGCCGTGCAGCCCACACTTTTGACAGTGCCATTAGCAGACTGACTCAAATTTTTACTGATGCGATTTTAGTGCATCGATTAGATTGTGATACCTCAGGCATAATGGTGTTTGCTCGCAACAAACAGGCAGAATCGAAACTGAAAACGCAATTTCAAGATAAGCTAGCAAAAAAGCAATATATTGCTGAAATCGAGGGGCATTTAATAAAAAAGCAAGGTCAAATTAATTTACCCTTAATGGCAGACAAAAATAATCCGCCCTATCAGAAGGTCAGTAACCAAGGCAAAAAAGCAATCACTGACTATCAAATTCTGTCAGAAAAAAATGGCCACAGTTTGATAAAGCTCATGCCTGAAACAGGTCGGACTCACCAGTTACGCGTTCACATGTTGGCTTTGGGTCACGCCATTCTTGGCGATGTATTTTATGGTTCTGAAACAGTAAAAGATGCCCGTAGCCGTTTAAGCTTACACGCCCAAAAACTAACCATTACCCATCCATCTTCTGATAAAAAAATGACCTTCTACAGCAAACATCCTTTTTAAAATATGCTTGTGATGCTTAAAGATACAGCTTTAAAGACTCATCCTGCGTTGCATTATTCGTAATGTGAACGTGCAGAACTAGCGGGATTTAGCACAGTACTAATTTGTACTAAGGTTTAAACTTGGGTTTGTGCTAAAATCCTCAGCTTTTGTGCTATCGCTATTTGTAGGCTGTTTATGACATTATCTCACTCCATCACTGCTGAAACCCCGCAACAAAAACGTTCATTAAGTTACGCCAATACGATATTAAACCTGTTTCAGCAGATCATGGAATCAAAACAGCCTGCTGATAATCACCTTGCAAATTACTTTCGTGAGCACAAAAAGCACGGTTCGAAAGACAGAAAAATCATTAGAGAAACCTTATTTGCCTTATTTCGTTGGTGGGGTTGGATCAAAAAAGTGATCCCTGAGACCTCACGAAAAGGTGTACTTGATACGTCGTGGTTAGCTGCCATGTCCCAATGTGCAATTCTAGAAAATCATCATTTTCAAACAAAAAACTGGTACGCTGTCATTGAAAGCTGGCAACAGCTTTCAGGAGCAAGCATTGCTGCTACAGAGCTTGGTGAAACTGAAGACCATCTCAAGCGTATTCATACGCTGAACCCAAACTTATCTTTCACTTTCGATGAACTCTTACCTCAGACATTTTGGCAACAGCTTGATAGCTTAAATAATACCAATAAAAGTAAACTCATTATGTCGCTGCTAAGTCGACCTCCTGTGTATGCCAGAGCGCAAAATATCACTCGCAAGGCATTACTCAAGCAACTTCAGCAGCAAGAAATTCTCGCGACGTCAGTGCCATTTTTCGATGATGCGATTGAAATAGGAAACAGCGGCCTGAATCTTAATGGCCTTAAAGCATACCGTAATGGTCAACTTGAAATTCAAGATTTAGCTTCGCAAGTTATTGGTAATATTTGTGACCCTAAGCCTAATGAGCATTGGTGGGACACTTGCAGCGGTGCTGGAGGAAAAGCATTACAGCTTTTATCTCTCATGTCTCAGCAAGATGTAGTTAGTGGCGAAGTCACCGTTTCTGATATTCGGCTCAATGCCCTACAAGAATTAACAAAACGTATGTCTCGTGCCAGCTATACCCATTTTACAGTTCGTCCATGGCAATCAGGGCGTTTACCCGTCGCCGAAGCTGCGTTTGATGGTGTATTAGTTGATGCACCTTGTAGCTGCACAGGAACATGGCGCAGAAATCCCGATATGCGCTGGACAGACGATTTAGGCAATCTTGAAAAATTAACAAAGTTACAACTCGACATTCTCGAACGCTCCAGCAAAGCAGTTAAAATAGGCGGTAAATTGATATACGCAACCTGCTCTCTGCTTCCACAAGAAAATGAACAAATAATTGCAGCATTTATAAAAAATAATCCTGAATTTTCATTAGAGCGTACCCGTAACCCATTCACAGATGAACAATCTTTAATGCATACAATATGGCCGTTTGACGCAAATTCTGATGGAATGTTTGTTGCCAGAATGAGCAAAGCGTGATCGAAATCACGCTTTATCTCTATGAACTATCATAGGATGAGCGGGCTGTACCGTCTTATTTATTCAACATTATGGCAAACGTAAGGCGCGTCAAACATAAACTTTTTGATAAACGCGCGTTCTATCTACCATTAAAAAGCAGGTGTTCATACTCAGCAAATTTTGAAGGTTATGCAAATGGAATAACAACACTTACTATGACGTAAGTAATCTTTGTAAATAGAGTCAAACGCTTTCGACGTAAACTCTCCTCTTTATAAAGGTGCTTCAAGATGATGACAAAGAATTTACTTCATAGCGCAGGTCTTGCTTCATTGTTATTTGTGAATCAAGCTGCCATATCTGCAACCGCAACTCCCACGCAAGCCACAATTTCAAATGTTCAAGCAAGCCTTTTGCAATCAGGCAAAGGTTATGAGCTTAAAGAGTTCACACTTGAGCAAGGACAAGGGCTGCAATCTACGCAACACTCAGGTACATATTATTTCATCTATTCAGCTGAAGGTGCGAGAAATGCGGCGGATGAAGCTGGCTTGCCGATTGATGAAAGAGACAGTGTTATCAATGATTTCAACAATGGCGGGATCAATGCCTGTACATCATCAAATGATGCTTGCAGTGCTGATAGCCAAGATCCATTCAAGTTGATCATAATTGATAAAGACTTGGCACAAAAAAACAGTTTTGCATCAATGTCGGAGTTGAACTCATATATTCAAGAGCGTGGCTTAACTCAAGCAAGACAAAATGAAATCTCAAAATTACAAGCACAAGGGATTAGTATCGCGTCAGATAATCCTATGATGCTCAGTTGTTTCGGCACCAATAAGGGCCATAAAGATTTTGATAAATCATTCGACTTCCCATTAAATAAATCCGTATCTGGCGGCGATGATAACGCTTCCTACTCACTTACCCTTAATGGCAATGCAAACATAAACGGCAAAGGCGCTGTTAATTATGCCTATAAAACAAAATTTTGTATTCCCTATAAAATTCAAATTACTGATCTCGATGCCAACGCAAACTTAGCTGTGACAGGTAATTTTGATATTCAAGGTCAAGTTAACGGATCCATTCAACCCGTCAAAATGAGCGTATTCACAGGCAGAATCGCGTCTGGCTGGTTTACTATCGGCGCAATACCAGTAAATTATGACTTCCGCATTCCTGTTTACGCAGGCATAGGAAAAATTAATTATCGCGCCGATGGCGAAGTAGCCTTGAAAAAGGACATTAACCTCACTGCCAACTTCAACTATCAATGCCATGCAGGCAGTTGTGATAAATTAAAGGCCACCTATAACGATAATGGCTCTTTCAATAAAGAGAATATTAGTTATCCAGTAATGGCATCCGTCGATATGGAGCCTTATGCGCAATTTTCAATTCGAGCAAGTCTCTATCATGACTTACTTTGGGCAAACGTGGGCACTAGAGATGCAGCTCCCATTGCATTTAACGGCTACGTAGGCAATGAATGCGGCAATGGCAACGGTATCGGTGACAATGATTTTGTCGATTCAGCCCTAGTGAGCTTAAAATTACAAGGCGATACCTTCGCTGAAAGCAAATTATTTAAAACTAAAGTTTGGCCATTATTCCAAACTGCTGCAATGTACAAAGATTTGCTAAATCCAAGCACAGCGTTATCTCCAATTGTGCGATCAACTGTCAATGGTAAAGAAGCAACACTCACAGTGTCAGTCCGTTCATGTATGAGTAAATTAGATAGCTCAATGCAAAACTTTACTGTTAATTGGGGGGATGGAGCAACAGATTCAATTAACAATGTATCCTCTGCACAAAATCTTAAACACGAGTACAAAGGAGCGGGAGATTACAAGGTGGTTGTAACACATAAGAATGGCGCAGCTACAACTTCGAATCTAAAAGTTACAGCGCTATGATTTTACAGGTAACTTTCGTAAACTAGTCCGATATTCATCATTATATTGGGCTAGTTTTATGACAGATATCTATCAATTCTCCGCTCTGGGTATTAATGGAGAGAGCACGCCTTTAAGCCAGTATCAAGGCAAAGTGCTTCTTATTGTTAATACAGCAAGTGGTTGTGGCTTTACTCCGCAATACAAAGGCTTAGAGCAGATATACAAACAATATCAAGCACAAGGTTTTATGGTACTTGGCTTTCCTTGCAATCAATTCGCCAATCAAGAAAAAGCGGATGAACAAGAAATAGC
>JBMYXI010000059.1:0-21761 GCA_049608225.1 Parashewanella sp. | reverse complement strand
TTTATCGGCGTTTTCGCCATCAAATTCTCCTTAAACTCGAACTATTAGCAGTTAGTAACATATTAATAAATATTTTAATTTTGAGTTTGTCCTCCATTCCTAGGCTGACAAATTACTAATCGGAAGTACCTGTAATGTTAAACAAATCAACAATTGCAATCGCTATTGCTACTATGCTTAGTGCTGGTTCAGCGAGTGCTGTAATGCTAAATGGTGACAGTAAAGGCGACCATGTTCGCTTATATGGAGAAGTCGGCGTAGGCGGTCACTTTGCAACCAATGCCAAATATAACCATGATGAGTTCTACGATACCAAAGGCTATGTCGATGACAGCTTTGCAACTTTGGGGGTAGAGGGAAAACGGCAAAAATTCACTTATCGTTTAGAGTTAGATTACCAACGTCGTAACTGGCTTGGTGGAGACGGTGAGTTCGAGTTAGCCATTGACAAAATGTATGTAGGCTACGCCCTAACTGAACAGCAGTGGGTTGAAGTAGGCTTAACAGATACAGCATTCGACGATTACGACCACTTTGGTGACTTCACGTTCAATAAATCTGTTGAAACTGGTGAAGCGGGTGACCAAGAGAACACTGTAAAATATCAAGCGAAATTCGAACATTTTATCGCTGGTGTCTCTTACTCATATGACGGTGAACACAAAAGTGGCGCCCTACAAGGTGACATCATTAATGGCTATGTAGGCTGGATGTCTGATTTTGTATCTGTAGTCGTCGGTCTAGAAACCCGTGGTGGCTCTGACGGTGTTTCTAAATATGGTAAGCAAAAGCAAATCGGTTTGGGTGCTCGCTTCAAGCTAATGTCTGAATTGTCATTTGGGATAAACGGCTTCATTGAAGATGAAGATCTTGCGACCCGTAAGAGTGGTGACGGCAAAGTCTATTTAGACTATCAAACTTTCCGTAACCAAGGTTTAACGGTAAGCGCTAAATACGATTTGAACGATCAATGGGAAATTATCAGCTCTGTAAACCATGAAGAGTACGAAGGCTGGGACTTAGTCAGCCCTAACTATAATTATTCAAAACTGCCTCCTGAACACGGAAAAGATCGCCGCTGGGCAAGTCTGGGCTTCAATTATCGCCCAGCTAAAGACATCGTATTATCTCTAGAAGGTCGAGCGGGCGAAGCGCCTGAAGCCGCCTATGCATATGCCCGTATGTACTTTTAATCCGTATCAAATTCAATTTTTATAGAGTTTACAATGAAGAAAAGTTTCTTATCGCTGGCCATTGCCAGCACTATCAGCATGGGCGCCTTTGCTGGCGTAGAAGATCTGCTGATCACCGAAATGACTCAAAAAGACAAAGCCGGTAATGTTGGTTCTGTCGAAATTACTAATACTCATGCTACAGAGTCATTTACCTTTACTGATGCAACTAAAGCTGTTTTACGTGCTAACGGCAGATTTAATAATACTCTGCAAAAAGCAGATGGCACCCTTTTACTTACAGGTGTAGAACTGGCTCCTGGTAAGTCAGTCGTTATTATCAATAAAAGCGCTACAAATGAGTTTAAAAAGTCAATCACTGATAACGGCGGTACTTTTGTCGTTGGAGAAGGAAAGGCAAAATTCACCGACTTCTTTCTTAGTGGTAATGATGGTTTTTATCTAACACATGATAATGCTGTTATTGATCGCGTTGGTGAGGCAAGTGACGGTTCAGTCTGGGCAAAAGACACAACATTAGTTCGCCGTTTTGCTGAAGGTGAAAAAGTTCCTGCCGCTTCAGCTAATTTTGATCCTGCTCTTTGGGAAGCAACCTCTCCTTTAACAACAGCAACCTTAGGTCGAGTCAATTACGCTGAATACATTGAACCTTTTGTTTGCGAAAACTTAACCAAAATCAGTGCAATTCAAGGCACAGGATTTACTTCACCTTTAGTTGGCAAGAAAGTCGCTGTAGAAGGTATTGTTACAGCAGTCGTTTCAATCCCATACAAAGGCTTTTACCTTCGCGATGCTCAAGTTGATGGTAATCCAGAAACTTCTGATGGTATCTTTGTTAAAAGTGGTAAAGCTAACGCTTCAATGATTGGACACACAGTTTGTCTAGGCAGTGAAGTAACCGAAGCTGAAGGTCAAACCACACTAAGTGCAAGTCGATGGGAAGTTAAAAGCACGAATGTAATTCCAACTCAACCTACTGACATTCAAGTGATCGCCTCTGATAATGGCTCGTTCGATAAAACGTTAGAACGTTACGAAGGTATGCTGGTTAATCTACCAAAGGATATTGATCCTGAAGTTGAAGGCAACCAAGATATGCGTATTACGCGTAGCTTCAGCTATAACTTCCTGCAAAATAGTCACCGCCGTAACAACATGGTGGCAGCCTATAAGCGTCCTAACTTACAGCCTAACCACTTGCATGAAGCAGGAAGCCCTGAGTCGAAAGCAGCTTATGATCAAAACAATGACTATCGTCTAGTGATTGAAAGTGCAACTCGCTCGAACGGCAGAGAGTTGCCTTATTACCCTGATTTTAACAGCGATGATGCGGGCAAAGGTCCACACGTCAACTACATCCGTATCGACGATAGCCTAATTAACGCACAAGGGGTGATCAGTCAATACGAAACGGAATTGATACCGGGAACTGAACCTAAAAAATATGATCAGGACTACAGCCTGACTATTACTAATAAGCTAACTAGTGATAACTTTATTCACAACTTACCGCGTACTAAAAAACCAGATCTTAAAGACGATGTAACAGGTGATGACTTCGCTATTCGCGTTTCTAGCCAAAACTTGTTTAACTTCTTTAACTCTCCATTCGGTGGCGATAACAACCGATTTGGTCAAAGCCGTGGTGCTGACAGTCACGATGAGTACCTAAATCAAAGAGCTAAACTGGTTGAAATCATCCGTGCTCAAGATGCTGATGTTATGGCGCTGATGGAGATCGAAAATAACGGTTTTGGTGATGACAGTGCGATTGCAGAAATTGTGAACCAAGTTAACGTTCTGTATGTCGATGAACGTGCTCGCGATTTCAATGGCCCTACCTCCACTGAAAACCGTTACGTGTTTGTTGGTTTTGATAACAATGGTAACCAAAGACTGGATAAGCTCGATGCCATCGGTGCTGACGCCATTGCGACAGGTATTATCTATCGCCCGAGTAAGTTGAGTATTGAACGTACTCGCGTTATCAAAATGCCGCAACAAAAAGCACCAACCATTGTTAACGACAACGGTGAAGTGATTAAAGATCAAAACAATGAAATTCTTGAAAATGGTCAAAACTATCACCGTGACGCTTTAGTGGTAACCTTTATTGTTAACCAAACTGGTAAGCGCCTTACCCTTGCGGTAAATCACCTTAAATCAAAAGGCTCAACCTGTTGGGAAGAATGGCAAGGAGTTAAGTTTGGTACAGAGACGAAGTGGAATAACCGTACTGCACCAGATCTAGATTACCAAGGTTCATGTGCCGAGTTCCGCGTAGCAGGTGCTGTACACTTAGGTGAAGAAATGGAAGACATTCCAGGCGACAAGATCATCCTTGGTGATTTAAACGCTTATGGTAAAGAAGATCCAATTCTAGTATTGACTGAAAACCCACGTAACAAGACCATTGTTACTGCTAGCCATACGTTCCTTGGACCTAAGCCTCAGTTTAATGAAGATGGCTCACCAGCCACTATCACGAAGACTTACGGCTACATCGATATTGTCAGCGAGAAGTTCAAAGAAAAAGGTAAGACGCCTTGGAGTTACTCTTTTAGTGACGAAATTGGTTCACTTGACCACATCTTAGTTTCACCTTCTCTAAAAGATCGCGTTATTGATGCGACCGACTGGCATGTCAATGCGGCTGAAACGGGCTTATATGACTATCAAACTCGTTTTAAAGGTCCCAAAAACATTGCAACTGACATCGGTACATTGAGTCATAAGTTCTATAAAAATGACATCTATCGCGCGTCAGATCACGATCCAGCACTAATTAGCCTTAGCTATAAGCCTGGTGATGCAGATAAAGACGTACCTTTGAAGCTGCCAAAGCTAAGAAAGCTTGCCAGAGTTCCTTATCAGATCCCAACAACTACTGTTGAAGGTAAGCAGAAGTCTATTGCCAAAGATGGCGATGTTGCGGTTATCACCATGAAGCCAGCAGATGATAAGCAGCGCTTAGATTTAACCCAAATGGTACTGCCTAACGTAGTTATTTCTGAAGATGAAACGACAAAAGAAACGCCTACATTAGTGAACTTCGAAGTCTTTGGTGCGCCTTCTGCAATTTACGATGTTACCGTCAGCATTAAGCGTGATGGCAAAGTGTTAGAAGGTTCTACGCAATCATTCCAAGCGAATGTATCTAGCCGTGACTCTCTGATTGCTGACATTGTGAAAGAAGAATCTGATCACACTGGCGGCAATGGTAAAGCGGGCAGCGCAGGCTTTATCGGCTTGTTATCACTGTTTGGGTTAGCAGCAATGCGTCGTCGCCTTCAAAAATAATAAAATCTGACCTCTACAATGAAGCGCCTGTTTGAAAGCAGTGCGCTTCTTATTCAAGGATCTGAAAGAGAACAAATTATGAAAACCATTAAAAGTGCAGCTGCTATTGCGACTGCAATGGCTTTAGGCGGCTTGTCTACAGCTGCTAATGCAAATTTAATCATTACCGAATACATTGAAGGCAACAGTAACAACAAAGCTGTTGAAATTTCTAACGTTGGCAGCAGCCCAATCAACCTAGACGCCGCAGACTACAAATTACGTCGTTATAACAACGGCAAAGGAAAAGTTGGGGCGACTGAGACGCTAACCGGTACTTTGGCTGCTGGTCAAAGCATTGTATTTCACAATGCTGGCGCTGCCGATAAGTTTAAAAAAGGAAAAGCGTCAACCATCACCTACTTTAATGGTGATGACACTCTGGTATTGACCAAAGACGATGTGACTATCGACCGTTTTGGTAAAATAGACCAAGATCCAGGTTCAGCTTGGACAGATCCAAATAACCCAGACTTTTCCAGTGCTAATAAAACACTACGCCGTAAAGCGAGTGTTACTACTGGTGACACCGATGCAAAAGCCGCCTTCCCAACTGGCGATCAATGGGCTGTTTTCGATGTAGATACGGCTGACGGTTTAGGTTGTGTGGGTGTAGCAGCTTGTAGCTCTACCGCCTCACCTGGTATTCTGCTTATTACCGAATACATTGAAGGCGGCGGCAGTAATAAAGCGGTTGAAATCTCCAATGTTGGTGGCAGTGCAATTGATTTGGGTGCCAACGAATACAAGTTAACACTTTTTGGCAATGGCAGTACTGAAGCAAGACCAGATAGAACAGAAACGCTCACAGGTACTTTGGCTGCTGGAGCAAGTCTCGTCTTCCATAATTCTCGTGCTACCGATGACTTCAAAAAAGGCAAAGCTTCTACGGTAACCTATTTTAACGGCGATGATGCATTAGTGCTCACCAAAGACGGTAACGTTATTGATAGCATTGGTAAAGTCGGCGAAAGAAAGAAGTGGAAAGATGGTGATTTCTCAACCGAGGATAAAACCCTTCGCCGTAAAGCTTCAGTTAAAACAGGTGACACTAACCAGTCTGATGATTATCCAGGAGCAACTAAGGATCAATGGCTTGTTCTTCCTAAAGATACAGCTGACGGCTTAGGCTGTGCTGGCGAAAATGCTTGCTCTGATTCAAATCCTACTCCACCTCAGCCACCAGCTGAAGAAACAGGTCCTTGTAATAACTGTGCCGAAATCACTGCAGTTAAAAATCCTGCAACTTTTAACGGTGACATATACTACAACACTGTTTTGACAGGTAATTTTGAGAACCCTGAAGCGTTGAAAAATGCTTTATCGACCATCATTGAAAAAGATCATGTTCAGCTGACTTATAGTCAAGTGTGGACTGTGCTGACTCATGCAGATCAAGATACTAGCAATGATAAAAATGTGATCCAACTTTATACAGGGGCTTCTGTAGCGAAAAACAGTAACCCTAATGGTTGGAATCGTGAGCATGTCTGGTCTAGTAGTCATGGCTTCCCGAGTCAATCTCAGTGGGCTTATACTGATGCTCACCATTTACGTCCATCTAAACCAAACGTGAATTCTACTCGTAGTAATTACGATTTCGGAGAGTGTGGCAACGATGGTATAGATCAAGCTGACAAAGGCGCAGCAGGTAACTGTTTAGATACTGCTAAAGGTGTTTGGGAACCGCGTGATGAAGTCAAAGGTGACGTAGCCCGTATGATGTTTTATATGGATACACGTTATCAGGGACAAAGCAACACTGGCACTAAAGATTTAAAGCTAGTTAACCGAGTCTCAACCAGTGATGAAAAAAGTAATAAAGAGCCGGTATTTGGTATCTTGTGTGATCTGTATGCATGGCATAAACAAGATGCTGTTGATGCCTTCGAACAAAACCGCAACAACGAAGTTTACAGGTACCAAGGAAACCGTAATCCATTCATTGATCGCCCTGAACTCGTCGAGCAAGTGTATGGTGAAGCATGCCGTGAACCGCTTAAAGTTGAAGGTGAAATTCTTGCTCCAGAAAGTGTTAACGAGGGAAGCGCTTACACTATCGATGCATCAGCGATTAAAGCGGGTGAAAGCGATACCCTGACTTACAAATGGGAGCTGCTCGTTGGTGAAGAAAAAACGGTTGTGGGCGAAGAAGCAATTTTGTCTCTAACTGCACCTAAAGTAAACGCTGATCAGACGATGAACTTTAAGTTAACTGTCAGTAACGGTACCTTGGAAACCACTAAGTCAGTGAGTCTTAAAGTAATGAATGTGCCTTTAACTCTAGAAGTGACATTCGATGGTAATACCAAGCTAAATGAAGGTGACAAAACATCCATTACTGCCACAGTTAAGGATGCACCGCAAGGTGCTACTTACGCTTGGAAGCAAGTGGCGGGTATTTCAGCTACATTTACTGCTACAGCCTTAAAGCTTGATGTGACTTCACCTCAGGTGAGTATTGACCAGACACTCGTGTTTGAATTAACAACTACTGTTAATGGTGAAAGCTTCAGCAAGCCTGTAAGCATTGAAGTAAAAAACACTGAAGAAGCTGGTTGGGTCAAACCTGATGGCGCTGGTAGTTTAGGTGGTTTTATGGCCTTATTACTACCTCTAATTTGGCTGCGTCGCCGCCAAAGCTAATCGATTAAGCTTACTAAGAATATGAGAAGCAACGCCTAGTTTATTCTGCGCGTTGCTTTTTTATATCTACAGGACCTTAAAAACCTCACCTTGCTGTTGAGCAGGTTTTAAAAAGCAATCTCAATCGCAAACCAATACGCGTTATAGCAACACTTAACCTATTCATTATTGGCATTCAAAGTATTAATTGAAAATTGAACAGATTAGCCATGTCAAAAATTGTCCTTTCATAGACTGAGGTATATAATGCGCGGCCTATTGTTGCCTGCCTTGAGTATACTATGAAGTTTGAAGAATTTGATTTGGATGTAGAATTATTAAATGCCTTAGAAAAAATGGGGCATAACTCTGCGACCAGCGTGCAGCAACAAGTGCTTCCATCGGCTCTAGAGCAACGTGACATTTTAGCAATGGCACCAACAGGAACAGGTAAAACAGCCAGCTTCTTATTACCTGCTATTCAACACCTTATTGATTTCCCAAGACGCTTCAACGGTCAAGCTCGGGTACTTGTACTAACACCAACGCGCGAGTTAGCCAGTCAAGTTCACCGCTACGCGACCCACTTGGCTCATGAGCTAGAATTAGATATTGGTATTATTACTGGCGGTGTACCTTATGCAGCCCAAGAAGAAATGCTAGCAGGCAATCTTGATATTCTTGTGGCAACACCTGGGCGTTTACTTGAGTATTTAGATAAGAAAAAGTTTACCGCTGAAGATGTTGAAGTGTTGATCATTGATGAAGCAGATCGAATGCTGGATATGGGCTTTTCAAGTGTGGTGAAAACCATCGCTGTTGAAGCTCAGGGTCGTAAGCAAAATATGCTATTTTCAGCAACACTAGACACAGGTGGCGTAACTCAATTTGCCAAAGAACTGTTAAACGATCCAGTTTCTGTTGATATTGTCGATCCCAGCCGCAAAGAAAAAGCCAAAATTCATCAATGGATTCATCTTGCGGATGATAAGAATCATAAATTTGCACTTTTATGTGCTTTGCTTGGCTCTGAAGACGTAAAGCGAACCATGGTATTCGTGAAAACTCGCGAAACTTTAGCTTCCCTTGAAGGGCACTTACAACAAGCAGGGATTCAATGTGCCTTTTTACGTGGTGACATGGAACAGAAGAAGCGCTTCCAAGCACTAGGTAGATTCACCAAAGGTGAAGTTAATGTTTTGTTATGCACTGACGTAGCCGCTCGTGGTATTGACGTTGAAGGTATCACTCATGTCATTAATTTCGATATGCCACGATCAGCTGATATTTATGTTCACCGTATTGGACGAACCGGACGTGCTGGCGCAAAAGGAACTGCTATTTCACTTGTTGAAGCACATGACATTAGAATTTTAAATAAAGTCGAACGTTTTACTGAGCAGAAACTTAAGCGTCGAGTGGTTGAAGGCTTAAAACCTAAGAATAAAGAAGCAAAAGCACCGACCAAGAAAAAAGATAAAGCGAAAATAAAAGCCAAAGCCAAAGCCAAAGCCAAAGCGAAGAAAAAGAAGAAGTAATTTACTATACGCTGCTTCGGTAGGTTCACTGAAGCAGCATTTCCCCTTTCCCTCACGCTCACTACTCTTGCCTAACACTCGTTCAAAAAAACAGCAAACAATCTCTTTTCATCTCACAAACTGTTAAATAAACAACTTATTAACATTTGCACATTTATCTTAAAGTCGTTCTTTGGTAGTTTAAGCCAGATTTTGCCTTGAGAAGGAAAGCAGCGCCCCTTATGTTTACCAAAAATACGTTAACAAAAAGTGTATGGTTCAGACGGCTAGCCCCAATCGTAATTTTAGCTTTTGCAATTATAATGATGTTTTTTTTAAGTGGCTTACAATCCCAACCTCAAAAAAGCAAGCCTAAAGTGTCACTGCCTGTTATTGAGGTTATGCAAGTTAATCCACAAAACTTAACGCTGCAAATCCCTTCTTATGGCATTGTCGAGCCTAAATATAAAACACAAATTGTGGCTGAAGTCAGTGGTAGATTAACAACAATATCTGATCTTTTTGTTACTGGTGGCATGGTTAAAAAAGGTGAAGTTTTAGCCGAAATAGAACCTTTCGATCATCAAGCAGCACTTACACAAGCGCAAGCAAAATTAGCTCAAGCGAAAGCAGCGCTGGATGAAGAACTGGCTCGAGGTGAAGTCGCCAAAGTCGAATTCAAAGACCATCATCAAGGCAAAGCTCCAAGTCTTGGATTACGTTTACCGCAGATTCAGCGTGAACGCGCCAAAGTAAAATCAGCACAAGCAGAGCTTGATAGAGCCAAGCGTAACCTTGCACGTACGATCATTCGTGCTCCGTATAACGCCATTGTCAAAAGCCGTGACATCGATCTTGGCCAGTATGTCAGTGTCGGCAGTAACCTCGGCGAGCTTTATGGGACTGATGTCGCCGAAATTCGATTACCAATACCAAACAATGAGCTGGCGCATCTAGCTTCTCTACACAAACCAACCTCACCAGTCTCATTAGTGACTCAGTTAGCAGAAATACAAACGATATGGCAAGGCGCTGTGGTGCGCAGTGAAGGAGTTATCGACAGTGAAAACCGTATGCTTTATTTGGTTGCCCAAGTTAACGATCCTTACTTAACAACAAGTACACACGACAAACAAATCCCGCTGCATTTTGGTAGTTTTGTTAACGCCAAGGTACAAGGCAAACAATTCAACGATGTCGTTACTTTACCTAGACATTTACTGCGTAAAAACTTATTAACTGTCGTATCAAGTGATAACCAAATTGAAATGCGGCAGGTTAAAGTTGTTCGTCTCGATGACCACTCGGCATACATTCAAGGCAACTTTAAAGCTGGAGAACGCATTTCACTCACCCAGTTCAGCAAATTTTCTAGCGGCCAAAAAGTCAAAATTCTGGGCGATAAGACTCAATCAACAACAGACAGTGAATCAAACCAAAAAGGTGACCACTAATGGCTCAACCTAAAGGATTAATTGCTTGGTTTGCCTACAATAATGTCGCTGCAAACCTACTAATGTGGGTGTTAGTCATTGGCGGTATATTTAGCGCATTTTTAATTAATCGCGCCATGATGCCAACCGTTGAACAACACATCATTCACGTCTCAGTAGCCTACCCCGGCGCTGCACCTCAAGAAATTGAGGAAGGTATCGTCATTAAAGTTGAAGAAGCCATTAAAGATATTATTGGCATAAAAAAAGTATCTTCTACTTCTGGTGATGGCGTTGGTAACGTTCGAATTGAAGTCGACTCAGGCTATGAAGCACAAGATATTTTAGATGAGATAAAGCTACAAATTGACTCGATATCGACCTTCCCCGCAAATATTGAAAAGCCGAACATTTACCGCATAAAACCGCAATCCAATGTGATTTGGGTATCGGTTTTCGGTGAAATGACACCAATTGAAATGAAGCAGTTGGCCAAAGAAGTTAAAGACGATTTGACCAAGCTTCCAGAAATTACTCGAGTACTGGTTCGCGGTACGCCCAACAATGAAGTCAGCATTGAGCTGTCAGAAAATAAATTACGAGAATATGGACTAACGTTCACTCAAGTCGCACAAGCAGTTCAAAACTCATCAGTCGATTTACCCGGCGGTTCAATTCGAGCAATTGATGGCAACATTTTACTCAGGACCAAAGGTCAAGCTTACAAGGTTAGCGAGTTCGAAAAACTTGTTGTCGCCACTCGAAAAGATGGCAGTCGTCTATTACTATCACACGTGGCAAATATTAAAGACGATTTTGAAGAGGGCTTGCATTATACCCGCTTTAACGCCAAACCTGCGGTGATCATTGAAGTGAGCAGTGTTGACGATCAAAATGCACTCACCATTGCCAAGCAGGTCAAGAAGTATGTTGCTAATAAACAATTGCAATTACCTGATAATGTTAATGTAGATTATTGGGGCGATCTCACCTACTACCTTGATGGTCGCATTGATATGATGTTTTCTAACATGATCTACGGCGCCATTTTAGTTTTCATTTTATTGGCTTTGTTTCTTGAAGTTAAACTGGCATTTTGGGTCATGCTAGGGATCCCAATTTGCTTCCTCGGTACCTTGCTAATCATGCCGGCAGAGCCATTTGATCAGACTTTGAATATGATCACCTTATTCGGCTTCTTATTGGTACTCGGCATTGTCGTCGATGATGCCATTGTTATTGGCGAAAGCGTTTATCACGAAATTGAACATAAAGGTCATTCAATTAATAACGTGATCGTTGGCGCACAAAAAGTCGCAATGCCTGCGACATTCGGAGTACTGACCACGATGGCAGCATTTATTCCGATGCTTTTAACGCCGGGACCTTTTGGCTTTATTCCTAAAGCCATTGCGACCATTATTTTACTATGCTTAGCGTTTTCATTAATTGAATCTAAATGGATTTTGCCAGCCCATTTAGCTCACATGAAGCTTAAACCGAAAACCCAACCTAAAAATACCTTCAGTCGTTTTAAAGTGAAGCTTAACCAAGCTTTACAAGGACTTATTGCCAATAAATATCGTCCATTTATCGAAAAATGCGTGCAATGGCGCTACAGCGTTTTTATGGTTTTTGTGACTGTATTAATGCTGACCATTGGTTTAGTTCAAAACGGTATTGTGCGCTGGGTATTTTTCCCCAATGTGCCTTCTGACTTCATTAGCGTTAGTTTGGAAATGGAACGTGACACATCAGAAGCGCAAACACTTCAAGTCGTGCAGCAAATTGAAGATGCATTGTATCGTGTTGACGACAAAATGGCAGAAAAGTACGGTCAACCAATTTTAGCCAATAGCCAAATTGATGTTGGTACCCGAACCAGCGCTTTCATTTTTGCCGAGCTGACTAAAAATGAAAATCGAGAGGTTAACGCTTCTGTTATTGCCAAAGCTTGGCGTGAAGAATTGCCTGAATTGGCTGCAGTTAAAAAGCTAAGTTTAGATGGCAGTACGAGTGCTAGTGGCGGTAGTGATATCGCCTTTAGGATCGTGTCGTCTAACATCCAGCAGTTAGAACAAGCGACAAAAGAACTTAAACAAAAACTTGAAAGCTACCAAGGCGTGCATGAGATCAGTGATAACTTGTCATCAGGAGGCCAAGAAATTCGCTTAACCATTCGCCCAGAAGCAGAAGCGCTCGGTTTGAACTTATCGGAGCTCGCTCGTCAAGTTCGTTATGCCTTTTACGGTTTCGAAGCACAGCGTATTTTACGTAATCGTGAAGAAGTAAAAGTGATGGTACGCTATCCTGTAGAGCGCAGACGCACCGTCGGTCATCTTGAACAAATGATGATCCGTACTCCCAACGGTGTTGCAGTGCCGTTTAGCAGTGTTGCTAACATCGAGAAAGCTGATTCTTACGCGTCCATTAGCCGAATTGATGGCAGCCGTGCCATTACCGTAATGGCAAATGTGGATAAAGACATCATCGAGCCGAAAAAGATTGTCGATGAAATTCAAAATGAGTTCATTCCGCTGCTAACAACTAAATACTCGCAAATTTCAACCAAGTTAGATGGTGCCAGTCAAGATGAAGCCGAAGCCATGTTGGTGATGTTGCAAGGTGCGTTCTTCGCCTTATTTACCATTTATGCATTAATGGCAATCCCGTTAAAGTCGTATACTCAGCCATTGGTCATTATGGCAGTGATCCCATTTGGTATTATTGGCGCAGTTCTGGGACACCTTCTTTATGGTATACCGCTGAACATTTTGAGTATGTACGGCATATTGGCTTTATCAGGCGTAGTGGTTAATGACTCCTTGGTGTTGGTAGATTACATCAACAAAGCCCGAGCACAAGGTTTGTCAATCAAGCAAACTGCAATCGAAGCAGGCTGCCGTCGATTTAGAGCGATTTTATTGACAACCATGACCACCTTTGTCGGCCTTGCTCCCATCTTGCTTGAAAAAAGCTTACAAGCACAAATTTTGATCCCAATGGCAATCTCACTCGCCTTCGGCATTCTATTTGCCACCGCAGTAACCTTAGTTCTCGTCCCCGTCCTTTACGTCATACTTGAAGATGTTAAAGCACAAATGAACCGCTTCTACCAATGGTGGTGGCAACCGCAAAACTGATTGCTCCAAACTCCGTGGTAGTAATAATTCTGCCACGGATACGGCTTTATAGTAAAATGACAAAACTCAGTAGGATATAACGCTACCAGAGTCGGTGTTACATAAACTTTGCGCTGCATATCTCAGGGTATAAAAATTATTTAGGATATCGCTATATTGACTTGGAAAATCAGACTGTCTAAGTTTTTTATCGACGAATCTTCTATCACGATGTTCTATAGTAACTAACCAATTACTAAAAACATTATGAAATTGCTTATTTAGATGCGATAACGTAGTAACCGCATAATAAATCTGGTTGACGACTCTTATAAACTCAATTATATCGCTCTCTATTGTAAACCCTGAAGCTCTTCTTTGTTGAAGAGATACATCATTTCTAGAAGTAATAATATGAAATCTTGAACAAAAATCTCTCAATTTGTCATTGATTTCTTCTAAAAAACTATTCATTTCATCATGCGTAAAATTGTTTTGGTTACGTGCATAAATCTCAGCTGAAATCCCTCTCAAAACTTTTATTAAAGTGTCATAAGCTGCTGTATTCGGCTCAAGATCACCATTAATAACAGAGGGGTAAAATATCGAATGAATCACGCCAATATCCTTTAAGTAAGTATTCCGTTCTTCTTCGTCTGCAAAAGAATATTTAATGTACTTTTCTAAGTCTTCTCTGTGTTTATAATAATTTGTGACGTTATTCTGCTTGGTTGTAATTTCTATTTGTTTTTCTGTTTTTTCAATCTGCTCTTTTATTTGCGAAGATCTATGAAATGCTCCAATAACAGCAATAATGCCTATTGACCCAACACTTACTTGCAGTGGAAACTTAAATACGTCAAAAAAACCGTTGTATCCTTCAAAGCTATGATTAAGGTGAAGCTCACTGTTAATAACAATATCACCTGTCGAATATAGAGTTATAAATAAACCAAGAAAAAATATAGCCTTAACTAAAGGGAGCTTGTGAAGCGCAACTTTAGGGGAAAGTTCAAAGAGAGTCATACTGGTTAATTTCATCCATAAAAGAAAGAAATTATAAAGTATGTCACTCTGTAATTACCAGTAACTATTCATAAATAAACTGCTTTTTCAAGTACCCAAAGTAACACCAACCCTTCGAAATTGCCGAAGATGTAAATCTCAATTCCGTATGAACAGCATGGTCGTTCTCGCACGTCCATGTGCTTCATGACATTCAGGCGTCCTGCCTATCAGATGCTGCGAAAAGTTTGTTGGTGCATGGACGCACCATTCAAACTGTTAGGAATTTTGATTGAAATCTGAGGAGCTTTCAATTTCGTGGGACGGCACGGAGAGATCCAAGAGAGGATTTCTGAAGAATCCTTTCTTAGTCGGATGTGGGCAGAAAGCCCACGACTATAAAGTTTCGAAGAAATTTAAAATGTACATATTGGATTCAACTTCGTAAGCGTTAGTAATCTACTCATTAAGACTTTGGAGTTTTCACCTTCGTAGGGCGACACATAGGTTTCCAAAGGGAGGTTTGCTGATGAACTTTACCGACAAACGAAAGCATTCGTTATTTCACTTCCTTTGGGCAGTGTTATACGCGGCATCACGACTTTAAAAATTTCGAAGATATTGCAGCATTATAAATATCAAGATGACTCATAACAGCCCCATCGTTACCCAAATTCAATATTTATAATAACGGATTAGCAGTACAGTTTACGATAAGCTTCGTGTTAACATTAACAATAACAGAATAAAATTGTGCTCATCATCCCATGTTGAAGAAAGGCTCCATCCCCCAGTTAACGTCGTTACTTTTTGCAGCTCAAGGCACACATTGGTCGAATCAGAGAAAATTGGCAATCATCAGCCAGTTGATCATGTTACTTCTTGGTATGATCTTACTCAGTAATATTGTGATTACTATTGGTGAAAAACGTCTGCAAAATGACTGGGCTACTCAGAGATACAGCGAGTTACAAACCGTTGGTTCCTTACTTTCAGATAAAATTTCTTTTCAAGAATTTCGCACACGCACTTTTGCTGGCAATGACTCTCTTGTTGATTATTTGTCACACCCTCAAGAACTGACTCAACAAAAATTGGTTTCTCGCTGGAATAATTTAACCGATAACATTCCAGAGTTAATTGAAATTGCGTTATTTAACCCTCAAGGACAATTGATCTTTTCGTCATCTCATTCACAATTATTTGATGCGTTACCTCAATCATTTTTGGACATTAAACATCAATTTAAAAATGATGATATTTATACATCTGAGATCAACTTTGCACCGATTTCAGGGAAATTAGTCCCTTACATTTTTCAGATAGCGACCATTAGCTCAGATAAGTCACAAGAACTTGGGTATCTTGTCACCTTTTCTTCAATTAATCGGGTGTTACAGTCAGTAAAACCTGATGTGGGAGCTAATCAATCACCATTATTCATTTTAGATACAATGGGCACACTCTACGCTGATAGCGGCATCAAACAAAGCTCAATGAAAGTGCCTAATTATGGGATTGGCGGAAACTTCAGTCAAAATTACCCTGAACTCTGGCGCAAAATTGCCATTAGTAAGTTTGGCCAATTTTATGGTGGGCAAGCAATTTACGTTTTCTTAAAAGTCGACTTAATGGCGCAAAGTGAGCTAGAACGTAATTATTTCTTAGTGTCTTATGTATTAGATGAGCACATTCAGTCTAAGTTCACTCATTGGAAGTACATTCTTATTGTGGCGTCTATTATTTTGACCTTACTCGGTTGCGCCGTGATATTACTGCTACATCTATTTGGCTTAGAAAAACGAGCCAAGCAATATAATGTTGCTTTAGTCGATAAATTATTTGAAGGAGATGTCGGTTATTTAATTGCCAGTGACAATGGCCGGATCATCGCGTCAAACAGTCTTGCGACGCAAGCATTATCGTCCTCAAAAGATGAACTTGATGAGCGTAGTTTGCAGCATGCATTGCAAATCGAGCATTTACAGTATTCCAATATCATCAAACAAGTACAGCAGCATGGCTGTTGGAGTGGTGAGCTGGATTTACGCTCGTTCGGTGGCAAACTGTTGAATGCTTCATTTCGCTTCGCCCCAAAAAATACCTTACTTGAAGACGCGGAGCGTGATTATATTTTTGTGAGTCTAACTGATGTTAGTCAGTTAGCTGTTTCTCAGCATAAAACTCAACAATTAGCCTTACTGGCAAACTCTTCAGTTGCGGTTGCTTTGGTAAATACTCAAGGTCAATTGATCAATGCCAACAAACAGTTTGAGCGAACAATGCACCTTAATGACAACTTAAATCATAATGTTCGTCATTTGCTTGGAGAAGAGATAGATCTGCAATGGGCGCTAATTCAGCAGCAATTAATATTAAAGGGCTGCTGGCAAGGTTGCATTAAAAATGAAGATTCACGCATGAGTGTACTTTTTAATGCCCACTTAAATCAAGATAACGATAATGACTATATAACCATTACTGTGTTACCTGAGCATACTTCATTAAAAAATAGAATAAGCAAAACAATTCCACATCGCAGCTCTATTTTAATTAAAGATAAGGATTTAGAGCGTTATTTTAATCAATTGGAGAAACACAAAAAACTTCACTCCAGTATGATGATTATCGACATCTCACCAACGGGCACATTTAATCACATGAGCGATATGGGGAAACTTGAAAAACGCCAACAAGACATTGAATTACGCTTACTTCTGGAGTTACCTAAAGCATTTCAGCTAGCTCAGTGGCAATTGGGTAAGCTGCTGATCATTTTACCTAATACCAGCTCAGATGAAGCACATCAATTTGCCATCGACTTACTTGCCAAACTCAATGATACAGGGTTGGCAGAAGGGATCAGCATCGGATTGGTCGCTTATCATGAGGGACAGTCTTTACATCAATTTATTGAGAATGCCGAAGTTGCTCTGCGAAGAGCAAAGCAAAATGGTGAGCATAAAATTTGTCAGGCATTTACGAGGCCCAATAAAGTAGCCGACTTAGAGTATTCCTAGTCGGCGTCGCTCGCTTTGCTTGCCAACATTAACGAAATGTACCACCTTGGTTTTCTTTCTTTTACTGCTATCAAGTAATAAGCAGTCTTTTTCAAATCCTAAAAAATCGAGTAATCGAGCATTATTTCTACATCGAAAAGAACGGATCTGCTCCAATGTAAAACAATCACTCGACTCAAGTGTTATACCTTGCGATTCTAATGCTCTTTTAAATAAGGTTACGCTCAAAAAAGGTAATTCTTCAGAATGCAATATCACAATTCTATGGTCTTTAATTTGCACTCTCCTCATTAGTTGAACCAGTGCAGGTTTTAACGTGACAGCATTGCCACACTGAGAGTCCAAACTATCAAAAAGTGCCTTTGTTGAAACAAATAGGGTCAATCGAATCCGACTGTCACTAACGAACTGTTTTGACAATTCATTCCATTGTTCAACGGTTGAGGGTAAGCTATCAGTATCAGTGAAAATAGGGTACATGCATTCAGGAAACACTTGAATGAAATGGGTATTATTCGGTGTATTTTCCGGTAAGTCATCAATAAGTGTGGACTCTCTTCCAAAAGGTAGTGACTCAATAAATGACTTTTTATCCGACTTATTTCGCCTACTTGGATGATTGATGTTGAAATAGTCATTTTCTTTTAAACCAATACCTCTTGTTGCGAATAAACATTGAATCACCTTATATGGGTATTTGGCATTGGTAATTACAACAACTTTGTGGCCCCTTTGTTGCGCTCTTGCGAGATCATCCAGTGCAACAGGATCGTAATACAGTGCATACTTAACTCCTGACAAATACAACCTGCAATCAAATTTTATCCGCATCCTCCCACATGGTTTTCCGTAATGTAAAACACTCTCATCTAAATCGGCCAATATTTTTAATTGAGGGTTATTTTCCGATACCGGTAAATGGATAGCGGCTAACCATTCAGAAGATGTTTGTGGTAAACGAGGTGATGTATCAATTGGAGTAGAAAGATCAAACTCATATTGAGATACATCACAACTGTGAATTGAGCCTTGCTCGCGAACATACTCTTTCGCTTTTGTTAGATTTCTATTGCGATTAATATGACCTTTAATGAGTTCTGCTTGAGTATCAAAATACCAACAGGAAAAATATCGAGAAATTTTTGCTTTAACTGTATTTTTAATAACAAAATCTGCATGGCCATTAATAAAGTGAACACGATATTGAACCGCTGAATTTCCAGCGCGTGGTAGTGAAAGTGTTGCATCTGTCGTGTTAGCCGTTAATGTTGAAAGGAACCAATTAATTTGGCTTCTCTGTGCCTGAGTTAACACATACTCTGGGTGTACCATAAGACAAGTTGTAATTAAAAAGTGAGCTTTATCATATATTTTATAATTGAAAAATATAGTTAAATAAAGTTAACACCGCAGAAAATAACAACTTTAAACATGGGGCGCAAAGCCTTTAGAATCAATTATTTATAATCACAACGCAGAGCATTCTTTAAGCCGTATAAAGATAAATTCCTGGGAAGCTGTCGGGAGAACAACGAATAAAGTGCACACCATCAATTTTAAGCACATTACGATTATCGAGCGGCACCGTTGTTTTGCCGGTACCCAATTGAATCATCAGTCTCTTTTTAGTGGCATCAGTAATCGCAATTGGGCTCAAATCAACGGCGATTAACAACCAACAATGCGCAGTGGTTTTCCCCCTTAGCTATAAGACAAAGTTCATCACTTCCACGGGCCTCGTTTTTGTAAACTTTTTAATGCGTTATCTCTGCTCGCATCACTTTTTTTCACATCACGGCGATAGGTTAACTTCCTTATCGATTCAGCTTGTCCTCGCTGGCTCTTTTCTGTTCCTATTTCGGGAAAAAATCGACTATCGGACAGCTGAAAATGACAATTGGACAATCGTAAATTAGCACTGTCTGCGACTATCATACAGTCCATCGATGTTGCAATAGATTGGTAACACTCGACAAGTGCAGCCTGACCTTTATGTTTAAAACTACGACGAACTATTTGCTCAGATCCCACTGGCAATCCGATTGCATGCAGAAATTTCTTTAATCCTCGATTCGTTACTGAGGCCATATCTGAATTAACAATGAATAACCAGTGACCTCTAGCTGTGAACTCTATTAATTTATTTAATGTTGTTACATCTAAATAAACACTAGAAGCATTCAATGTCGTACCTTGACAAAGAGCATGAAAACGCCCTTGTCTGGTGTGCAATTTAATGAGTGTTTTTATATCAATAACAAGTGACAATGCTGGATTTTGATCCGATGGTTCTAGCTTTGCACATTGCTTCCATGCCCCTACAGTACTAGGTAGACTTGAGAGTGTTGGAACAGGAAATTCTTGCTCTGCCTTCACCCATTGGAAGTGCGCTTGTATTGGAAAATTCTCCGTTACATCATCAAACAATAATGCATTCGCACCAAAGCCAAGTCGCTCAATTAACCTAGCTTTATCACGAATAACATGCTGTAGCATGGTAGTTTGATTAAAATAATTGCCTGCTGGCAATTTGATCCCAACCAAACGAAATAGTGCGTTAACTCGCTCAAAAAAATAACTCGCCGTCGTTACCACACACAGCTTGTGCCCTAAACATTGTATACGTCGAAAGAACTCCAACGCTTTAGGATCATAATACCAAGTGAGCGTCTGTCCATGACAAGAATAAGTAAAAGCACGGTTAAACTTACTCGTTCTATCGCCATTGATCACAAGTCCGTCTAGATCGATCAACGCTGTAAGTGCACGATTGTTAGTGCTGACAGGCTTACTTACTTTACTCAACCACTGTTGTGAAGTGCGTGGCCATTGAGACGAATCGCCATCAATATCCTCAATATTGCTTCGATGGTATCTATCCGCATTGGCTGATTGAGTTCCACCCAAGAAAGCACTTGGAAATGCCTTAAACCTAGGCTGACTTCGTTGTTTCAATTCAGCAATCATGTCGTTATCGTCAGCCAGCAATGTTTGAGTGATAGAGCTATGATCCGCTCGCCCGTGCCACTCAGACAAAGTACACTCTGGATATAACCTTTCCGCGCTCACGGCTTTCCCTTCATAAAAATACAGACGATACTTCCTCTCCTTTCCAGAAAGCAGCTTGATGTTTTGCTCACCAGACGTCATTCCATCTGCTTTTTGTTGCCGCCATATTTTGTCGGCAAACAAATGAAACTTGGCTTCCATTTGCGGAGTCATTGAATATGTATGAAGAACCATTGCATCTCCTATTCACACCTTAGGGCACGTTGATCTTTCAGGATTAAATTTTGTGCTATTTGAGCCTTTCAGAAAAAAACACTTAAGAATGAGATATTCAGTATAATGCGGGCATTAGCAATTTAAGTAGATGAAAAAGTGTTATCTAATTCCTCCCAAGTTATCGCTCGTAATCTTGAGCTTTTTGAAGGACAAAAAGTCCTATTACTAAATCATGAAGCAGACGCACTTGCAGCAGAAATCGCATCTAACACAAGTTCGATAACAACACTTGCTTTAGACTTTAATCATTTTCTTACGATTAACGCAGTTTCAAATACCAGAATGAGCAATCATTTTGGTCACCAACTACCTAGAAATGACACCTTTGATACCGTTATAATTTATTACCCGAAAGCGAAACCGCTGGCAGGATATTTGTTTCATTTAGCGGCGCAATATTTAGCGATTGGTGGGCAATTGCTGTTGGTTGGAGAAAATAAAGGCGGCATAAAATCAGCACCGAAGACATTGCCGTCATTTTTCGATAACACTGACAAAATCGATAATGCTCGTCACTGTTTATTATATCGCAGCGAGCTTGTTGAGCTTGCTCCTGAATTAACTTTACGCGATTGGATGACTCAATATAATGTTGCTACGCCCAATGGTGACATCAAGATATGCAACTTAGCGGGGTCATTCAGTCAAAAGCAACTGGATCTAGGTACACAACTTCTAACAGAAAATTTAGCCACCTTTACTGGGCGAGTATTAGATTTTGGATGTGGCGCAGGCGTGCTTACCGCCGCGCTCTTAAAAGCCCAACCTGAGCTTAAAGTAGAGTGTGTTGATATTAATGCCATGGCACTGGCATCATGTGAACTAACGCTTAAACAAAACGACATGACAGCCAACGTCTATCCATCAGATGGTTTCTCCGATATTGAAGGACAATTCGATGGTGTTATCTCTAACCCTCCTTTTCATGATGGTTTAAAAGCCACCACTGACATCACGCTTAATTTTGTGAAAAGCAGCGCTACCGCATTGACAAAAGGTGGTACTTTTCAAATCGTTGCCAATCGACACTTACCCTATGCCGATATTATCAATGCGCAGTTTGGTTCAGTAAATGTCAGTGCTGAGAACAACAAATATAAGATTTATACCCAAAAGGCTTAAACTATGGAACTATTAAACATTGACTGTTTAGGTAAACCTTTAAGGCTTGAAGCTTCGCTGGCTGGCTGGCAACAGCTATTTTGGGACAACCAATTAGTTG
>JBMYXI010000058.1:0-21843 GCA_049608225.1 Parashewanella sp. | reverse complement strand
ACCAAGGTAAAAAGCTATTTAAAAATAGATTCCTTAGTATGAGTAAAATTGCAGATGTTACTAAACCTGCAACAACACCTATGACTATGTTCAATGTGATGCTTGTCAAAGCCTACCTCTATGATTTAATTATATGATCTTGTATTGTTTGATAATAACTAATTTATGTTTAATTAAATGTAATACTATGCATTTTTGTTAAAAATGTCTTTTTGTATAGTAATCGGTTTAGTATTAATTGAATGATTGAAGTAAAAGCTAGTCTAGAAATAGACACAATTCCCCTTCGAAGTTGCCAAAGTTTGTTGAGATAAATTGCGTGAAGCCTGCATGGACGCAGGCTTAGCTTTCGTAGGCGCATGGATGCGCCTTTGGAAGTGTTAGTAATTTACTCATAAGAACTTTGGGGGTTTCAATTTCGTGGGGCGGCGCGGGGTGATCCAAGAGGGGATTTGCTGAAGAATCCCCTTTTGGGCTGTGTGATACGCAGTATCACGATGTTAAAAATTTCTACGAAATTTACAATGATCTCATGGATGCATCATCTACAACTGTAATGACAATTTAATCATTTACATTAATGTAAATTTTTCTCATTGATATCTCGGAAGATAATACTGCGATTTCGACCATTTAATTTTGCTCGGTATAACGCCTTATCAGCGTTTGATAACCAAGTGACACTTTCTTTTGTATTAGCAGATAAATCGCAAATTCCTAAACTGATGGTGACTTTTATTATGTTGTTGTCAATATTGAGCTCGAGTGCTTCCACTTTCTTTCTTAATCGCTCAGTAAAGCTTAAGGCGTCTTGCGCTTCGGTATTAGCAAGTACAACAGCAAATTCTTCACCACCGTAACGACCTGCACAGTCAGTGTCTCTGAGTGCCTGAGTAATGATATGGGCAACGCGTTGAATGACGATGTCACCGACTTGATGACCATACTGATCGTTTATTTTTTTAAAATGATCGATATCAATCATCACTAAGCTTGATGGTGTTTGATAGCGGTTAAATCGCTCAAACTCTCTTTCCATGCAATGCTGCCAGTGTCGACGATTGTGTAATTGCGTTAATTCATCGGTTTGGCTTAAATGCTCAAGTCGTTGATTGACGTTGTTCAATTGTAATTTGTTGATTGCGATATCAGTGACATCATAAATGATCATGCTGATATGAGTGACTTCACCTGTGAGTGATACCAGAGGCTGCAAGGTCACGTTTTGATACATGTGATCGGCTCGGCCTGTAATTGGACGATAGTTTTGAAACTTAAACACAAATGGACGCTGTTCCCAACTGATAAAAGCACGATTATTAAGAGTAAAAACCGATTCAATTTTTTGTTTTAGCCAGTCAGACTCAAGTTCGGGAAAAGTATCAAATAAATTCTTTTCTTTAAGTGTGTTAGGCGACACGCCGCTGTGATTTTCCATAAAACCGTTCCATAGCTTTATGTTGTGTTGTCTATCAAGTACAACTAACCCAACTTCAATGGTTTGCACCATATCAATTAACCAGTGTAATTCGCCTAAAGGTGAAGATGTATCGCTCATGGTTAGGGTTCCTTTGCCTAGTTGATTAAATAACCCAGCTTGTTGCTTAATGTGGGTAATGAATCTTCCGTGAACAACAGTAAAAGATCGCACTGAATGTTGTGATCTTTAATTCGGTAGTTAATTTCCATTGCAAGCGTACGTTGCCATTTTTCAGCGTTTTCATGAATTAATTCATTGGCGGTGCAATGGCGACCAAGTACCACTGGATGGCTCTGACTAAATGACATATCCAGTTGGGCTGAAATGCCATTTAAAAATGCACCGATCAGTACATTACCAGTATCAACTAATACTTCGACTTCTGCTTGGTTACTATCAGGATGGTTGATCCCCATGAGTTTTGCCATGTCTTCAAAACTTGAATCATGGAATAACAGTAATGCTTCTCCCGCAACTCCTGCGCCAATAAAGCCTTGGCAGAGAGCAGAAATTTGTTGGTCTGCTTCTGTTGCTTTTAATGCCATTGTCAGTTCGCTGACTTCTAACACATTTACCGTTGGGATGGGCAAGGGCACAAATACGTCTAGCAACTTAGCAAGTAGATCCGCCGCTCGTCCCATGGCGACGTTGGCGATTTCTTGGCAAGCGTCACGTAAATCCACTTTGATCAATGGTTCGTCGGTATAGCGCATAGGATCGACACTATTGAAAATGCCGTATTCTTGTAAGGTGTGATTGACTGCATCAGTACTGATGGGTTTTTGAATGAAGTCTAGCGCACCTAACGCTTTGACTTTTTCAAAAGCGCGCACTTGAATATCACCAGAGACAACAATGATTAGTGCAGGTAAATCAAGATGTTGGACAGTTTTTAGAACTTGATAACCGTCCATCACAGGCATGGTTAAATCAAGAAAAACTACTTCACCTTTACCGGCTTTGATCGCCTCTAGGCCTTCCATGCCATTTGTAGCATAGGTGACATTGACCTCCCAGTCTTTGGGTAGAACACGTGCCATTTGTTTTCGAGCCATAGCTGAATCATCACAAATGAGAACTTGAGTGGTCATGAGTAGTTAACATCCTTCTAAAAACGCCATTCTTTGATGGCTTATACCTTTTAGACAACACATCTTAGACTAATAGGACTGACAGTTCGCTGAATCTTCAGTAGGCTATTCAGCTAAGTTGTTTTTTTGACGCACGCCAATAATACCACAGATATTGTGAGGGTTAACCATTTATGCTTTTTTTGTTAAAAAAATGATTTAAAATGAAAGCCATGGAGCGAAGACCAAAGACATCAATCAGTAAACAATGGGATTGAAGACAATAAAGTCGATTGTTGTTCATGTTAATTAATTATGGTTAACGCTTCTGGGTCATGATTAATCTATTAATTTGTAATGATATTTTTCTTCCAATTCTCTATTGTTAATTTTCAATGAGTAAATAAAATTTAACAGAACTATGTGAAGCAGTTAACTATATTTAGTCAAATAATTAATGATGTTATATGGGGAACTTATGGCAACTTCAGCAATTTCTTCCGCTTTTTCTTCGGACACACTAAAAAATCCTTTAGAGGTCGGCAAGGAAAAGTCGCTAGTGACTCTTAGTAGCCAGAAATATAAATACTCAAAATCTGACAATCCCGTTAAAGGTGATCAAGCCAAACACAATTACGAAAATACAGGTACTCACATTATTGCTGGCAAAATTGGTTACAGGAAAAGTCAAAATACGCAGTATGGTTCTATGAATTCACGTCTTAATAAAAACTATTTCGGCCAATCTGCAAACTCAACAGATCGACCGAAATAACAGACTGAACTTAAGCGTGACTGACTAACACTACTCGTATTGCATCAAGTTGCAGTGGACAGTCATCTAAGTATCTCGTTAACTCTTGCATTTGATCGCGTAGATAGTCCAGCTCGTCTTCGCGAATGCTTGGGTTTATCGCTTTTAATGCTTCTAATCGTTCAAGTTCTGCGGTGACTTGCTTGGTCATGCTTTCACGCGCATTGCTTACTAGCTTATCTAACTCATCTTCAGCCACTTGCTGCGCTTTTGGTAATAATGGATGGATTTGTGCTTGTGATGCACTCACCAATTTGCTGGCAATGTGACGGTTCACGGCGCTCAGCTGTTTATCAAAGCTGTCATAGTCGACCTTGTCTGACAAGTTATTACCATTTTTATCAAGCAACACACGAATTGGTGTTGGCGGTAAGTAACGGTATAACTGACTCGATTTTGGTGCTGACGCATCCGCTATATAGATAAGCTCAAGGAACAATGTGCCCGCAGGCAAGGCTTTATTCTTTAAGATAGCGACATTGACTGAGCCAGTTTCAGAACTGATAATCAAATCTAATGCCGTTTGCACCAATGGATGCTCTTGTGTGATCAAGACAATATCATCACGAGACAATGCGGTTTCACGATCAAAGGTTACTGTAACACCATCTTCAGGCAAGCCTGGGTAAGTTGGGAATAACATATGTTCGGTCGGTTTGAGAATGATGGTGTTTTCACCGTTATCCTCTTGATCGACACCAATAATATCCCATAAACGGATCACCGCGCTGATCAAGTCTGTGTCTTGATCATTGTCAGCGATTCGTTTAACTAGCTGTTGCGCACGTTCACCACCGTGAGAATTGATCTCCAATAACTTATCGCGACCTTGCTCCATCATGTGCTTAAGCTCACGATACTGTTGCTGAGTATGATTCAACAATTGTGTCATGGCTTCGTCATCGCCATTAGTTAATACACCGAGCAACTCTGCGGCAAATTCTTTATAAAGAATTTGTCCACTTGGGCAAGTTAACTCGAAGGCATTTAATCCTTGGTGATACCAAGTCATCAACATGTCTTGGGCTGTATCGGCAAAAAATGGTAAATGAATGTTGACGTCATTTTGTTGGCCGATCCTGTCTAAACGACCAATACGCTGTTCTAATAGATCAGGGTTTAGCGGTAAGTCAAACAGCACTAAATGACTGGCAAACTGGAAGTTACGACCTTCAGAACCAATCTCTGAACAAATCAGCGCTTGCGCACCTGCTTCTTCTTGAGCAAAGTAAGCGCCAGCTTTGTCACGTTCGATGATCGACATGCCTTCATGGAAGACGGTGGCTTGAATACCTTCACGGGTACGTAAGGCCTCTTCAAGGCTCAATGCTGTGTCAGCTTGGCTGGCGATGATCAGCACCTTTTGACTACGATTTTCTTTGAGGAAATCAATTAACCAATCAACCCGAGGATCAAACTTCCACCACTGTGCATTCTCTGAATCAAATTCTTGATAAATCTTCTCAGGGCTTAAGGCTTTTTTTACTTTAAGCTCAAGCTGTGCCACGCCTGTAGAATTGGCGACTGACATCATGGCGTTTACCCGAGCCGCAGTTTTATATTGCTCAGGCATCGCTAGTTTATAAGGGTTAAATATTCGCTGTGGGAAGCCCTTTACTGCGACGCGGCTGTTGCGGTATAACACGCGACCTGTTCCATGACGATCAAGCAGTTCTTGCAGTAATTCGGCACGGGCACTTTGCTGTTGCTCACTATCGACATCATCGCTTTGGATCATTTGAATGTTAGGATTAATGTCTTTTTCAGATAAGAGCTCAGTCAGGCTATTAATGGCATTATCACTGAGTTTTTCTGCAGCCGTTAATGCATCTGCGGCTTCGGCAACATCGCGATAATTCGCTTCTTCCTCAATGAAAGCATCGTAGTCATAAAAACGATCGGGATCGAGTAACCGTAAACGAGCAAAGTGAGATTGATGTCCTAGCTGATCTGGCGTTGCAGTTAGTAACAATACCCCTGGAACTACTTCACTCAAAGCTTCAACAATCTTATATTGACGACTTGGATTGTCTTCAGACCATTCAAGGTGATGTGCTTCATCAACCACCATCAAATCCCAATCGGCATCCACTGCTTGCTCTAAGCGTTTCTTCTTACGCAGCAAGTCCATTGAACAGATGATCAATTGCTCGGTATAAAAGGGATTATCATTGTCTGCATAAGCTTCAACGCAACGTTCTTCATCAAAAACAGAAAAACGCAAATTAAAGCGACGTAGCATTTCCACTAGCCATTGATGGCGTAGCGAGTCAGGAACAATAATTAAAACGCGCTCTGCACGACCTGTTAATAATTGCTGGTGGATAATTAAACCGGCTTCAATGGTTTTACCTAAACCGACTTCATCGGCAAGTAATACTCTAGGAGCAAAACGTCGGCCGACTTCATGAGCAATCCATTGTTGATGCGGGATCAAACCGACACGTGGACCTTGCAAACCAAGAATGTCTGAAGTCGCCAGTTTGTGACGTAAACATTGAGTGCGATAACGAACGCCATAGCGGTCGAGACGATCAATTTGCCCAGCAAATAATCGGTCTTGAGGCTTGTTGAATCGCACATTGTGATTCAATAAAGTTTCACGGATCTCAACGGGCTCTTGAGTCTCATTATGAGTGCCGTGATAGATAATAATATTGTCTTTTTCTTCTAACTGGCTAATGGTTAGCTGCCAACCTTCGTGGCTTTCGACAATATCCCCTGGGTTATAAATGACTCGTGTCAGCGGTGCATCTTCGCGGGCAAACATACGGTTATCACCTGTGGCAGGGAATAACACAGTCACCATGCGACCTTCAACTTGAACAACGGTTCCTAAACCAAGATCGGACTCAGTATCACTGATCCAGCGTTGACCTAATGCGAACGGCATTTTCTACTCTTTACTCCAGGCTGACTCACAAAAAAGGCGCGTATCTTATACCATCGTTATGGAGATTGAAATTACAAAGATAAGGGTCTGTTGAACTTTCGTGCTTATTTTTGCAACGATAAATTGGTTATCTTATGCAAGGTAGAGTTTGTGAGGTGTGATTAATCCACACAAACAAACGATAACGCAGCAAAAGTGGCCAATTTACGCTGTCTTCGATGCTTTTGAGTACTTCTTGTTCGTTGTTGTGAGCAGTTTACTTAGATGGCTAAGCTGCACTGCTCACGCCTTGAACATAAAAGTGCTCAAATAGCACAAAAATCAATCCTGAAAGATCAACAGACTCTCGCCTGAGTCAGGCAAGTGACAACAAGAGGTTTAGCCTATACCTGTCATTAGTCAAAAACAATTCACTTTTGAGGCATTTTTCGTGGATCAGGCAATAATGGTGACTGACCTGTGAGATCTGTCAAAAACTGTTTCCATATTTGATAACTGCGCTCAACAATCATGTCCTTTTGACAGTATAAATTTTCGATACCTCTGATGGTGCCTTGGCGCCAAATACTATACACCGCCGCACATTGTGACTTTTGGTAGGCAGCCCATGCTTGTTGTGATTGCTTGATGGCAGCTAAGGTTGGTTTGTCTTGTTGATATTTTTTGAGCGCTGCGTCGAGATATTGCTGCATTTGCTTGATTAATTTCTGATTGTTTTGCTGTAAGCATTGAGTTATTTCGATAGTGGAATCTGGCTTGTTACAGTTCAAATCGGCAAGACAATTGCTTGAACATAGCATCAATAATGGAATGAAATATTTCATCTGGCGTCTCCAAAAAAAATCATCAAAATAAACGTATCATTTTTAACCGAGATGCGCTTTACTAAAAGCATAGTTAAAATCCATTGATAACGAAAAGGAGATAATTAAATAGGTTAAACAGCTCTGATAGACAGTAACAATCGCATTTGGAGGCGCCATGGAACGAGACGACAGAAAGCTTTTTGTACTGGATACCAATGTATTACTACACGAACCCCTAGCCATTTATTCATTTAAAGAACACGATGTTGTCGTGCCGATGACGGTACTGGAAGAGTTAGACTCTATCAAGGACAGGAAACGTGAAGTCAGTCGTGACGCAAGAGTCGCAATACGCACGTTAGAAGATACCTTAGGCGGCAATATAACCCCTGATGAACTAGTAAAAGGCGTTGCCTTACCCAAAAGGCCTGGCCATGACGATGCAACAGGTCATTTATCGATCTTTCCCGACCATCAAATTGATTATCGCTTCGGCTCACTAAGTGGAGACAATAATGACAACCTTATTCTAAATACCACTGTGCATTTGCAAGATCTCCATGAACCAAGACAAGTCGTGTTAGTGACCAAAGACATTAATATGCGCTTGAAAGCCAAAGGAGCTGGCATCAAACTAGTGGAAGACTATCGTCGTGATCAAATCATTGATGATGTCCGCTTTTTACCTAAAGGTTTTCATCAGTTTTCAGGCGATTTTTGGAAGAATGTCCAAAAAATTGAAACTAATCGCGAAGGCAGAAAAACCATTCACGAAATGCCGCTAAGTGAAGTCGATACTGAGCTGTTATACGTTAATCAATTTTTGATTGATGAAGACTCTGATTTTTGTGGCCGAGTGTTAGAAAAAGATAACGATTACGTTCGCTTTCAAGACATTAACCGTGAACGTATTATGAATCTTGATGCATGGGGAATTCGGCCCAAAAATGTCTATCAAGGCATGGCAATGCAAGCCTTACTGGATTCAGACATCGATTTAGTGATCCTCAATGGTGCAGCTGGCTGTGGTAAAACTTTACTTGCGATGGCAACAGCGCTTGAGTTAGTCGTTGAACGCAATCAATACGAAAAGATTATTATCACTCGTAATACCCCTGAAATTGCTGAGTCTATTGGTTTTCTTCCCGGTACTGAAGAAGAGAAAATGGGTCCTTGGCTCGCTGGGATCACCGATACGTTAGAGGTATTACACAAAAATGATGTTAATCCCAGTGGCAGCATGAATTACATTATGGAAAAGGCGAACATTCAGTTTAAGTCCATTAACTTTATGCGTGGTCGTTCCATTCAAAATTCAGTGGTGCTGCTTGATGAATGCCAAAACCTGACGGCAGCTCAGCTTAAAACTATGATCACACGCATGGGAGAAGGCACTAAGCTCATTTGTTGCGGTAACTTGGCTCAAATTGATTCCAATTATTTAACACCAGTTACTTCAGGGCTGACTTACATTGTGGAACGTTTTAAAGACTTCAATGGCAGTGCGAATATTTACTTAAATGGTGTGGTTCGATCGCGACTGGCTGAATTTGCGGAAGAACATTTGTAGTTATCATTTACTCACTTTAATCAAAAAACATTGTTTATACCCAAAATCATTCAAGATGCAGGAGTCTATCATGAATAATTTTGGGTATATGTTTGGCGATGTCTTTTATTGATAATATTTAACAGTTTGAAAACACTGAAGCTAACCTGTTTACTAATATAGAATTATTTTGCTTGCGGCTATAACTGTTGAGTATAATTATCTCAAACCGACAGTTAATAAGCGGCAAGCAGGGCGAATGCATGAACTCCAGTGAACCTGTTCAACAACTCACTTCACCGATCCAAAAGAACTATAACCTTGCTGTATTTTATACCTATTTAGGTGTGATTGTGATGGCGTCGATCATTGCTTGGCTGGCGTACGATAAGCAAAAGCAAGAAGTTATGGCTGAGCGAGAGCACCAAATTTCACGTCATGTTTTGCAAGTGGATTTATTATTAGAATCCAGTATTCGTGCAGTGAAAAGCTTACGTAATGTCGCCGTTGATCATCTTCGTCGTGGGGAATTCGTGCGCAAAGAGCGGTTGCCCGAGTATGAAAAGTACGATGAAACAGGTCAATTTTTTACCTTAGAACCTCAATACGCAAAAAGTGACCAACCGTTTACTAACATGGGGCGTATTTCGGGTATAGGAAGTTTGAAGCATCGAAGTGATAATTTTTACCAAGAGTTAGAAATGTTGTTTGAGCTATCTCTTTCTTTCCCTGTTGCTAAAGAAGCCGCACCTAAAGCCTCATCGATATATTACATCTCCAAACGTAAAGTCATGTCTTACTATCCTTGGCCTTCCAATGAGCAACGTTTTCGAGAAGAATTACTGAATCGTAAGCAGTTTGCTTTGGCAGGTCCGGCGATGAATCCTCAGCGCAGTGTCTTTTGGAGTGGTGCCTATGTGGATTCTGCTAATAAACGTTTATTGACAACGGTTGGGGTACCTATTTATCAAGAAGACGACTTTATTGGTTCAATTAATTTGGATTTACCTCTCGCCGAATTAGCGCAACAACTTAGATTGTACTTCACCATGCCAGGCACCGTGATATTGCTCGATCAATATAATAATGTACTGTCTCACAGTGATATTAATGCATCAGATCTAAATCGTGTCTTCCATATTAGTCAGCGTATTCCTGCAGAGTTACATTCATTATCAGAATCAGAGTTATTTGATGCTCATGATGGGGTGATCCGTAATGGCTATTATATTCATTCTGTGTCGCTTCATAATGCACCTTGGCGTTTACTTTACTTACAAAAAGTCGATGATATGTTCCAAGATACTTGGGATAAGTTACAGCTTACTTTTATTCTGGTGGTGTTGGCGTTATCAGTATTAGTGACAGTCGTGCATTGGTTGACCCGCAGCTCATTTGTGAATCCGGCATCACAGCTGTTAGCACATTTGGAAGGTTGTTCTGAACAGCCTTTACAGGTGCCAGAAAAGGTGACGCCTGGTTGGGGACCTTGGTTCCAGCTTGTTAGTCGTATTTTTGAAGAGAATCAACAATATACTCACCACTTGGCTGAGCAGAATAAACGTTTGGATAAGCTGGTTGCTTTAAGAACCAACAAGCTAAAAGATACCACAGAGCGACGTGAACGTGAGTATGCGTTATTACGTTCGTTAATTGACTCCATTCCTGAAGCCATTATTTTCAAGGATAAAGAAGGACAATATTTGGGGTGTAACAAAGCCGCTGAACGTATGCTTGGTTATACCGAAGAAGAATTGATCGGGCAAACCTCTGAATCGTTAACCAATCCTGAATTGGGTGAGCGAATTCGCGCCGAAGATGAACAAGTATTGCAAGATAGAGCACCACTTCGTTATCAAGAGAAAATTGAGATAGCGGGCAAGTCAGTGTTGCTCGATACCTTAAAATTGCCTTTCTATAATCGTCGTGGTGAATTGCTTGGTTTAATTGCCGTTTGGCGTGATGTAACCCGTGAATATGAATCGGCAGAACAATTAAGGCTCTCTGAAGAACGCTATCATTTAGCCATGGATGCGGTAGAAGATGGGTTATGGGATTGGTACTTAGATTCAGAGCAAATTATTTGTAACCCAGCATACTACACTATGTTGGGATATGAACCTGATGAATTTCCAGCGCTGCTTTCCACTATTGATGATATGTTCCATCCAGATGACAGGCAGCGAGTTCAAGAATATCGAGAACAATATCTGGCTGATCCAAAGTCGGTTTATGAAATTGAATTTCGAATGTTGGGTCGAAAACAAGAGTATTACTGGATTTTATCCCGTGGCCGCGTGGTTGAATTCACTGAAAACGGCTTACCTAAGCGTATGCTGGGTACTCACAAAGATATTACTCGTCAAAAGAGTAATGAAGTGGCGTTATTGGAGGCTAAGCAAGATGCTGAGTCGGCAAACTTATATAAAAGTGAATTTCTTGCCAATATGAGTCATGAAATTCGTACGCCAATGAACGCTATTATCGGTATGTTGGAATTAGCACAGCGAACAGCATTAACCGAGCAACAGCAAGATTATCTTGAGAAAGCTGGATTTTCTGCGCAATCTTTACTGCGAATTATTAATGATATTCTTGATTTCTCTAAAATTGAGGCCGGTAAACTTGAGTTGGAAAAAGTACCATTTGCCTTGGATAAGGTGCTCGATCATGCATTGGACATTAATGTATTAAAAGCCCAAGAAAAAGGCGTGGAAATGTTGCTTTATGCGCCAATTACTGCAGGCTTGATGCTAAAAGGCGATCCACTTCGTTTAGGACAAATCTTAGTCAACTTGTTGTCGAATGCGGTTAAATTCACACAGAACGGTGAAATTGAACTGGGTTGTGAAGATGTCGGCGAGCGAGATCATCGTATTACGTTGCAGTTTTGGGTGCGAGATACTGGCATTGGTATTGATAAGCACAAGCAAAGCAAACTCTTTGATGCCTTCGCACAGGCGGATGGTTCGACAACACGTAAATATGGTGGCACAGGATTAGGTTTATCCATTAGTCAGCATTTAGTGTCGATGATGGGAGGGAAAATGCAGGTGCAGAGTGAAACGAATGTTGGTAGTACATTTAGTTTCACTATTAGCTTTGAGATAGCCGAAGAGGTGAAAGCACCACCTTTAGTTTTACCAGAAAAACTTAATAACCTTAACACGCTAGTGGTTGATGATAACCCAACAGCTCTACAGATTTACTCAACTTTATTACGTGATTTTCATTTTAATGTTGAAAGTGCAGAAAGTGGTGTTGAAGCCTTGTATAAGCTTACTCAAATGCCCGTTGATCTGTTATTACTTGATTGGATGATGCCAGAAATGGACGGTGGCAAAGTCGTTAAACAAATTGATCGAATGGTTAGTGAAGGCCGGCTAGAAAAACGCCCTGTGATCATTATGATGACGGCTTATGCAGCAGAGCCGTTACAAGGCGAGTTGGATGATTCGGAAATCTTCACCTTTTTACAAAAGCCATTTAAGGCATCAGCATTATTTAATGAAGTGATCTCAGCCTTTGCCGATGAACCGAAAACTGAAAAGCTTATCGATAATAGTGGCTCATCACAACAGCAATGTAAGGGTTCAATTTTATTAGTTGAAGATAATATTATTAATCAACAAGTTGCATCTGAATTGCTAAAAAGTGAAGGGTATTTGGTCGAAGTTGCTGAAAATGGGCAAGTTGGTTTAGATAAAATTGCCCAGCAGAAGTTTGATGCCGTACTGATGGACATTCAAATGCCAGTTATGGATGGCTTAACAGCAGCAAAAGAACTGCGTAAGCAGTATTCAAGTACTCAGTTGCCGATCATTGCAATGACGGCGCATGCTATGTCTGGCGATCGTGAAAAAAGCTTAGCTGCAGGTATGAATGCACATATTACTAAGCCGATTGTATTATCGGAATTATTTGATACATTAGAGAAAGTTATAGTTAAATCTGGTTAATTAATACTTGAGTGTTTGATTTGATCAGGTCTGATGACTGCTTTTATGATAAAAAGTGGTTATTAGGTGTTGCTATTTTGTAATACTTTTCTGGTAGTATAAATGCTCGAATGTCGAAAATGATTGATAATCTTTTGAAATAAAGTCTAAATTCGAAATTATTTAGAATAAACAGTGACACAGCAGAATAATAATTATGAAAAATATAATAACCCTGTTTTTCTTGTTTACAGTTTTCTTTAGTCTTTGCCAGCCTGTTCAGGGGCATGAAGTTATTAAACGCGTGTTAGATGCTAAGAATGGCTTAAATGGTATCGTGAATGATATTACTTTTGATGAAAATGGTTTCGCATGGGCGGCGACAGAGCGTGGGTTATATCGAGTGCTTAATACCCAAGCGCAGCGCGTTGATAAACTTGATAGTCAGCGTAGTTTATACGATGAACGCATTTTACGTGTTGAAAGTATAGGTAATGGTCAATTAATCCTCAGTACGCTACAGCAAATTTTCATTTATAACATAGCACAAAATAAATTTTACCCATTTCATGATAAAACCAATAGCGCTTGGCACTCAAAGTTTGGTTTGGCGGGTGTGGTAGAGAGAAAAGATGGTAGTAAATTTGTATTAAGTATTTGTGGCCAGTTATGGCTATACAAGCCGAAGACAGATGAATGGTCTTTAGAAGCAAAAGTACCATTTCAAAGTAATTACCCATGGAAATCAATGGAGTTACTGAGTGATGGTAATTTATTGTTAAGCTCAGAATATCATCTCATGCTTGTCCGCCCAGACTTTACGACACAACAGCTTGAATGGAATAAAAGTATGGGCTCGATTGAAGCCCTACACCAAGATAAAGAACAACAGTTATGGATTGCAACCAGTGAAGGGCTTTTTTCTTTAAATTCAGATGATTATTCATTTAAATCTTATTCTAATATCACTCAGCCTCTGTTTTCTATTACCAGTGATTTAAATGGTGTACTGTGGCTCGCGACAGAGCAAGGGGTATTACGTTGGTTACCGAGTGATGACTATCCGACTCATATCCATAATGAGCATCATGACGCCTTATCGGTTTCCAGTGTGAGACACTTATTCTCAGAACCAACGGGATTAATTTGGGGGGCAGGCAATCAAGCAGGAGTTACGCTCATAGCTGAATTCACCCACTTTTTGACAGAAAGTTTTACTACACAACCTCCCTACAAAATGTCCGAGCAGGAAGTTTGGTCTGTTTACGCTGAAGATCAAACGGTCTGGGTTGGCGCGGCAAATATGCTGCTTGAAATGAATAGGACGACCAAGACAAGTAAGACCTTTGCGATTTCGGGGTTGGAATTACGAGATCGTATCTATGGTATTAAGCCTTTATCGAATAATGCATTATTGCTATTAACTACAGATGGCTTATATGTTTTTGATAAATCATCCGCTACGACTATGTCATTTGCGAAGTGGAACAATACTGAGAAATATCTCGAATATTTAACTATTTATTCTGCAGTGCACGACTCATCAAATAATATTTGGTGGTTTGCCACTAATAATGGATTGTATTTTTGGGAGCAAGCAGGGCAAGAATTACAACAGTTTATGCTGTTAAAAGATGGCGTTGAGCAACATCTTTCGATCCGCAGTTTACTTATTCTTGAAAATGGTGACTTATGGGTTGGTGGCGAAAATGTATTCGGACGAATAAAAAATAATGTATTCACTTCGTATCATCGTTATTTTGATACTTACGAACATATGCCAGTGGTTGAACATTTAAGTTTATTGGCAGACGGAAAGATTTGGTTAGGCACTAATAATAATGGTTTATTGTCGTTAGATTTAAAGCAGCATCGCTTGTTATCCCTTACTGATAAGTGGCGCAGTCAGTGTAATTCTGTGTATTTTATTGAGCATACAGCCAAGCATAAATTGATCGGTTGTAATGATGGTATTTTACTGCGCTATGATCACCAAACTCAGCAAGTCTCTGCTTTTGATAAGAACGACGGCTTGTTGATGGAAGATATGAATGAAGGTGCTATTTATTATCAACCTGATGTTGGCGCTTTTATCGGCATGCCAAGGGGGCTGATGCTACTTGATATTGCGAATATGCATCATCGTATTGAAGATGATGGTGTCTTCCTAGGTTCTTCTACAGTGTATTACCAAGATTCTATTTTGCTGAACCTTGCCCCTCGAGCCAATAATACGATTTATGCGGGTGCCAGTTTTATTAGTTTTCAGCTTGCTAGCCATGATTATTTAGATTCGGATATCCCATATTTACAATATCGATTACGAAGTGGCAATGGCGATGATAGCGACGCACTTGTCAGTCTTATGGGGCATTCTCAAATCAATTTGTCGGGCATTGACGCGGGGCAGTACACACTTGAATTGATCAGTGGTAAAAATGGCATCATGCAAGAGAAACCATACCGTTATCAATTTACAGTAGAAGAACCATGGTGGCATGCAAAACAATTCAAAATGCTGATGGTACTGGTGTTATTTTTTATCATCAGTATTGTCATCATCACTCGGCAGCGCCGAGTACATCGGATCCATAAATTAAACTTTAGCCTTCAAGAAACTCAAGAGCGATTGGGACAAGCGCTGAGAGGCAGCGACTCTGATTTATGGGAATGGCATACTAATGAAAAGCAACTGCATTTAGGTGATTATAGCCGCATCACTAAAGAAGGCGCTAAATCAGTATATCGATTAGATGAGCTGCAGATCCATGACGATGATATTCAACAAGTGCTTATGCGCTGGCAAGAGATGATCGACGGTAAAACCACGTCATTTGAAGCGGAGTATCGCCATAAGAATTCGCAAGGTGAGTGGCGCTGGATCCGTAGCAAAGGTCGACCAGTCAAATTTAATGTTGAAAGCCAAGAAATAGAAGTCATTGCTGGGATTTTTAGTGATATTACTGAAGCCAAAGTACTCGAAGCAAGAGTCAATTTACTTGCTCAGGCATTTGAACATACATCAGAAGCCCTGATGTTATTTGATTCTGATGGCAAAATTATTGAAAGTAATCCTGCTGCACTAGGATTGCTAGGTGCCAATAAAACCGAAGATATTAACCAAGATTTTTGTGAAATTTTTACCTGTAAGACGGGTGTTTACAAACAAGAAGATCTACTCAAAGGTAAGTTGTCTTGGAGTGGCGAGAAAACCCTATTCAATATAGATGGCAATACTTGCCCAGTTTGGTTGCATATCTCACGTATGTATTCTAAATCAGACAAAAAAGTGCAATATGTAGTGGCGTTTTCAGATATGACTCAGCGCAAGTCGGCCGAAAAAGAGCTTATTCGTATTGCTAATTATGATGCGTTAACCGGATTACCGAACCGAACCTTATTTTCCTCTGAATTACTCAAGGCCGTTGAAATCTCCAACCCAAATCAACAAAAAATGGCGTTGATGTTTTTAGATTTAGACAGATTTAAAAATATTAACGATTCATTTGGTCACAGCATGGGAGACGCTTTGCTGGTAGAAGCGGCAACTCGACTCTCAAACTGCATCGGTGAACATGGATTACTCTGTCGTTTTGGGGGGGATGAATTTGTCGTTGTGATCAAGCAAGTCAATAACATTGAGGAAGTGAATGATATTGCAGAAGCAATGCTGGAAACTATTACCAAACCATTCCAGCTATCTGATCGTGAGTTTTTTATTAGTACCAGTATTGGTATTAGTTTGTGGCCAGAACACGGTACTCAACCAGAAGCACTTATTAAAAATGCCGATTTGGCCATGTATCATGCTAAAGAAGAAGGACGTGGTAATTATAAGTATTACTCTGCGGCGCGAAATCAACAGAACTTGTATCACTTATATTTAGAAGCAGAGTTGCGCAAAGCCATTGAAAAACAACAATTGGAGCTGCATTATCAAGTTCAGATAGATATTCTCAATGAAGATAAAATTGTTGGTATGGAAGCGCTGCTGCGTTGGAACCATCCAGAAGAAGGCATGGTTCGTCCAGACATATTTATTGAAATTGCAGAAAATAGCAGTTTGATCATTGATATCGACCGTTGGGTATTAACTGAATCGTTCAAGCAAATTGCTCAGTGGCAGCAACAATTCAGTGATCCATTCCGCTTGTCTATTAACGTATCAGCATCGCATTTTAGACAACCAGATTTTGTCGATACAGTGAAGCAAGTCATGCTCGAAACCGGAGCTTTAGGGCGTCATATTGGCCTTGAAATTACGGAAGGTGTGTTGATGAAAGAAGTGGATAATGCTCAGCATCACTTAGCTAAACTACAGAAATTAGGTATTGAAATTGCCATCGATGATTTTGGAACGGGCTATTCTTCGCTTGCATATTTACGACATTTTGCGGTGAATACGTTAAAAATTGATAGAAAGTTTGTCATTGATATTGCGCATAACAGTGCAGACCAAGCTATCGTAAACAGTATTGTAGAATTAGCACGAAATCTAAAACTAAAAGTCGTGGCCGAAGGCATTGAAACATACGAACAGTTAGAGCACTTGGTTGGGCGTGGTTGCTATCTAATGCAAGGGTACTATTTTTCTAAACCACTTCCTATCGCGGAAATGCAGGAAAAACTGAATAAGACATATCGGTTAAAAGATACCAAGCAGTATGAAGAGGTATCTGGTATAGAATAGAAGGCTAAAGGTCAAAGATGAAAACTCGCCACTTAATACTTATCGCCTGCAGTTTAGTGGCATTTTCCTTTACCAGTATAGCGCGACCAAAAGTTGGTTTAGCATTAAGTGGTGGTGGCGCCAAAGGTGCTGCTCATGTTGGTGTACTAAAGATACTGGAGCAGCATCATATCCCTATTGATTATATCGCCGGTACCAGCATTGGCGCTTATGTTGGTGGTTTATATGCACTGGGTTATACTGCCGATGAGATCCAACAGCTAATGCTGGAAACCAATTGGCTGAAAGGTTATTCCGATCTCATCCCTAGACAATCATTAAGTTATCGAGATAAACAACACAGAGATCAATACAACGTTCCAATCCCTTTAGGTGTCAATAACGGTGAGCTTCAAAGCCCCAGTGGACTACTGCAAGGCCAAACAATGTCTCGTTTACTTCGAGACTCAACGGGATTGGTTAAAAATTTCAATAGCTTCGATGAGCTGAGCATTCCATTTCGGGCCGTAGCAACCGATATTGTAACCAGCAAACCTGTGGTATTAGATTCCGAAAATATCGTCTTTGCGATGCAAGCTTCTGCGAGTGTTCCTGGTGCATTAGAGCCTGCAGTTTGGCATGACAAGTTACTTGTTGATGGTGGCATTGCCAACAATATGCCTGTTGATGTGGTGAAAGCAATGGGGGCGGATATTGTCATTGCCGTCGATATTGGTTCTTCGTTAATTAGCAAAGATAAGCTTACCAATACATTAAAAATCATTGAACAATTGTCTACGATTCTGACTAATGCCAGTACCGCGCGCCAAAAAGCATTGTTGACCGACAAGGATATTTTATTAAGACCCAAAGTCGGACGCATGAGTACGACCGATTTTAGTATTTTAAAAAAAGCACTCAAGCTTGGTGAAGAGTCAGCGGTGCAGGGCCTGTCAGAGTTAACACTGCTGTCAATTTCAGCTCAAGAATATGCAAGTTATCAGTTAGCAAAAATGGCCAAAGCGGAACAATGGCTAGCACCTATTGAACAACCCATTTCAGCCTTGTCGCTTATCAATCAATCGAAAGTGAGCGACACCCTAATTCTCGACACTTTTGCAATCAAAGAAGGCGAGATTATTAATAAGCAGCAGCTCGATAAAGCCATAGAGCGCGTCTATGCATTAAATAAATTTGAACGAGTGAATGCTGAATTCAATGATACTGCCCAAGGACGTGAGTTAATACTGACGACTAAGGCTAAGTCTTGGGGACCGAATTATTTTCAGTTGGGGCTGAACCTTGAAGATGATTATAGTTTAGGGGTGACGGTGAGTCTTGATTTAGATTATACCATGACAGACATAACAACCAATGGTGGCGAGTGGCGAAATTCATTGAAGCTCGGTTCGACCAAGCAATTTGCATCTGAATTTTATCAGCCTTTAGATGAATATCAACAATGGTACAGTAAAGCGCGTTATCAATTTACTAAGCAAAACCGTGGTGTGTTTGAGAAAAATGATCTTACTTACGGTCTTGATTATCAGCGCCATTTAGCATTAGTTAGCTTAGGGCATAACTTTGGTAAAACAGCATTTGCAGAACTGGGCTTTCGTGGGTTAGTTGGTAAAGTTAAAAATAAAGCATTGCAACCCAGTCGCTATGACATTGGCGCTTATGGTGGTTACTTTATTTATGGGTATGATGCATTGGATAGTATTAGCTTTCCTACCTCCGGCGACAGATTAACTGTAAAAGTGAAGTTTGGTCGTGAAGATGTCACCCAAACCGGTCAGCAGTTTAATTCCGATTTCAAGTTTCATTATTTAGTGGACTGGAAAGGGGCGTTGAGTTTCGGCCATCATGCATTAGTTGCCAAGATGGCGTTTGAAACAGAAAGCAGCAAAAAAGATGATTACTTAGCGGAGCCTGCTCAGCTAGGTGGGTTTCTCAATTTATCGGGTTATCATAAGAATTCGTTAGTAGGGAATCATAAACTGTTTGGTGCTCTTATCTATCAGTATGATCTTGGCAGAGATGTATTGGGGCTGAGAGGGTATCCTTTGTATGTTGGTTCAAGCATTGAAGCAGGCAATGTGTGGCATGAGCGCCAGCAGATGAAAATTGATGATTTGATTTACTCAGGAAGCTTATATTTAGGAACTGATACTGAACTTGGCCCCGCCGCTCTAGGTTTTGGTTGGTCAAATGAAGGGGAAAAAGCGCTTTACTTATTTCTTGGAAAGAATTTCTAACAAATTAGCGCTATAGAAATAACAAGCAATTTGATAACGTACTAGAGATAATTAAATTTACGGGAATCGTGATGAAAAAAGTAAGCACACTGGCGTTAGGTATCGCCTTAAGCCTAGGTCTAACCGCTTGTGGTACCAATGCACCACAACAGGCAGCAAAAGATGTTGTAGCAAAAAAAGAAGTGATTGCTTCTGGCGTTGAATTAGCAAATTTTGATAGCCACGTTCGTCATCAAGATGACTTCTACTACAGTGTTAATGGCACATGGCTGAAGAACACACCAATTCCAGCTGATAAATCTAACTATGGCGCGTTCTCGGTATTATACGAACAAAGTCAAAAATCACTACGCAAAATCATCGAAGCAGCAGCTGAGAAAAAAGACAAGCAGCCAGGCTCAAGCGCTCAAAAAGTGGGTGATTTCTATGCCAGTTATATGAATACTGATAAAGCAGAAGAACTCGGTATCAAACCATTAAGTGGTTTATTGTCAGATATCAGTGCGGCTAAGAGCCATAAAGATGTATCAGGCCTAATTGGTAAGCTGTTGATCAATGGTTCAAGTGTTCCTTTCGGCTTTTATGTCAATAACGACGCAAAAAACTCTAGCCAGTACGCTGTTTACGCATATCAGTCTGGCTTAACCCTGCCTGATCGTGATTACTATTTAAAAGATGATGCAAAATTTGCTGCTAATCGTGATGCATTGCGTAAGTATATTGTTGAATTGATGACCGCAGCTGGATACAAAAATGTAGAAAAAGCGGCTGATAATGTAATGAAGATAGAAAAGTTCATTGCACAATCACAATGGAGCCGTGTAGAAAGTCGCGATGCCAACAAACGTTATAACAAATACAAGCGCGAAGATCTGCAAAAGCTATTTGGTGGCGTTGACTTTGAACAGTTCGCATCGAACAGTGGCTTAAGTAAACAAGTGACTGAAGTGATCGTAAGCCAACCTTCTTATTTAAAAAAACTCGGTAAACAATTTGATAAGTTCTCAGTGTCAGCTTGGCAAGATTATTTGGCTTTCCACCTTGTTGATGAAAATGCTAATTTACTTAGCAAGAACTTTGTTGATCTGAACTTTAACTTCCATGGTAAAACCCTACAGGGTATTAAAGAGCAAAAGCCTCGTTGGAAACAAGCGGTTGATGCGGCTAATGGCGTTATCGGAGAAATCGTTGGTCAAGAATACGTAAAAGAAAACTTCAAACCAGAAGCGAAAGTACGTATGGAAGGCTTGATCAAAAACTTAATTAAAGGTTTCGAAGTTAGTATTAATGATCTTGAATGGATGACACCAGAAACTAAGAAAGCTGCTCAAGAAAAGTTATCTAAGTTTACTTATAAGATTGGTTATCCTGATAAGTGGAAAGATTACAGCGCATTAACTATTAAAGCAGATGACTTAGTCGGTAACTATTTACGTTACGCTAATTTTGAATATAAAAATATGTTGGATAAGCTAGGTAAGCCAATCGATCGTACCGAGTGGCACATGACACCACAAACGGTTAACGCTTATTACAACCCTGTTCAGAATGAAATTGTATTTCCTGCTGCAATCTTGCAACCACCGTTCTTTAACATGGATGCAGATGATGCAATTAACTATGGCGGTATCGGTGCGGTGATTGGGCATGAGATCAGTCACGGTTTTGATGACCAAGGTGCGAAATACGACGGTGACGGTAACTTACGTAACTGGTGGTCAGAGCAAGATAAGAAAGAATTTGAAAAACGTGGTAAACAGCTATCTGCTCAGTACGGTAAGTACGAAGCATTACCAGGCAAGTTCGTAAATGGTGACTTAACGCTAGGTGAGAATATTGGTGATTTAGGTGGTCTTACTGTTGCTTATCGTTCATATAAGATGAGTTTAAATGGCAAACCTTCTTCAGTCATTGATGGCTTTACAGGCGAGCAGCGTGTATTCATCGGTTGGTCACAAGTGTGGCGTCGTAACTACCGCGATGAAGAGCTTGCACGTCGTCTTCTTACTGATAGCCATTCACCAAGTCACTTCCGTGCAATGGGAACGCCTCGTAATATTCCTGCTTTCTATGAAGCATTTGGCGTTAAACAGGGTGATAAAATGTATTTACCAGAAGAGCAACGCGTAAAAATCTGGTGATCCAAATAAATACCAAGTAACACTGATGAAAACCGTAGCCAAACGCTGCGGTTTTTTATTTTGGTAGTAACACAGTGTAAGAACAGCATGAATATTGAGCGATTGTGAATAAGTCTGTGAGTAAAGCTTGTTTAAATTGTGCGTGAAATCGCGATTGAAATTAATTTTAAAAAACTTCAAAAAAGCCCTTGCGCGATTTCAAAATCACCCTATAATGCGCACCCA
>JBMYXI010000057.1:0-21909 GCA_049608225.1 Parashewanella sp. | reverse complement strand
GTTTATCCAGTATAGACTTAATTTGTTCACGGTTGTCAGTTTGTACTTCAATATTGAAATCTTTTACAGTGCCACCGCAGCCACATTGTTTCTTTAATTTTTGAGCAAGAGCTTTTAAGTCACTGGCTTCTAATTCAAGGCCTCTTATAACAGAAACGCCTTTGCCTTTGCGGCCCTTACTATCCCTATGAATTCTGATGATACCATCACCTTTCGGGGCCGTTACTTGAGTCTGTTGTTGAGAAATTCTACCTGTCTCTGTGCTATATACTAAAGAAAAATCTGAATTGTTCATTATTTTATTAAGGATTAGTCAGTTCTAATTAAAGTTTATCAAATCCTTAAATAAAGCCCAAATCAATTGATGACGATGGATAGCAATAAAACGGCGGTGGCGATAGCACTGGGTAGGATAAATCGATGTAATTTAGGTGTCGCAATACAAGCGGAAGTGAGAGTGAAACCTAAAGCGGCAAAGCTGGTGGGTGTTGCGGAGTCATAGATTGCAAGACAACAAATAATGCCACCGACTAGCGTTAATGAAACAAGTATATAGGATAGGTTAGCGCTTAGTTTGGTTAACGGATCGATAGTGTTAATTGACGACTCAGTTTGAGGAGTCCAAATAAAGGTAATGGTGCCAATTAAAACAGCAGTAACGATCCAAAGCATTATGTTCCCCTAAATGGTGGCAAGTGATAATTATTATCATTTACATATTGCTTGTTGTCAAACACTATTAATTGATGTTAATTAATATTGAATTATCGTCGATTGTGTTTGTCGAATAACTCATTGCGATGTAAGCTGAAATTATTCTGACTGGTAGGACTTTGTTATGAAAAGGTTATTTGTGTTACTTACACTATTAAGCTTAACCGCTTGTAGCTCCATTAAAGGAAATTGGGATTACGATCCTCAAACCAACTTTGCACAATTCAAAACTTACGCATGGATTGTCAAAGCCAAAGATGCAGAAGGGTACCATCGAGATGGACTGATGGAGCAGCGTATTCATCAAGCCGTTGATTCGCAATTGGCAGCCAAAGGGATCGCTCTTGTTGATAACAAGTCAGCGGATTTACTGGTGAATTACTTTACCAAAGTGGATAACAAAATTGATGTTGATACCTTCAATTCAAGCTTTGGTTATCGACCTTATTATGGTCCAAATTGGTGGTGGGGCGGCAGTACTCAAACCCAAACACAAGTTCGTGAGTATCAAGTTGGGACATTATTTATTGATTTAGTTGATAATAAAACAGGTAAACTGGTTTGGCGTGGTGCGATTTCTGAGTTGGTTAGAAAGGCCAAATCACCGCAACAAAAAGCTCAAGCAGTACAAAAGTCAATTACTCAGTTGCTAAGTAACTTCCCACCAAAACCTGAAGCCAAGTGATCAATTCAAAGCAGCAAGATGTGGATTTTGCTGCTTAACCAAATTGCTCCGCTAAAATTTGGCTAGTGAATTGAGTTTTCAAATAAAATCCCCTAGGATTTGTCAGTTGGGTTGCCCCATTCTCTGCAATACTTTCCGTCAAGCTTTTACTGTTTGCCGCTTTCGGTCTAAGTTGCAACACTTCTCCGTGTCTTGCTGTTATCGATGTCACTTTACCTAATGCAATAAGCTCCATGATTTCTTCCCAATCTTGCTTAAGTTGCCTTAATTGTGTCGAATTCGGTCGCCATAAAAAAGGCGTGCCTATTCGTCGATCGCAAATGGGAATTTGGCGATCACCTTCAATCGGTACCCATAATACTCGTTGAAGTTTATGAAAGAGCACACTGTCATCAAAGCGCAAGCCGCTTATTTCTATTAGTGGTGTTGTGGTAACAAAAGTCGTCTCTAATGGTGTTCCGTTAGCGTTAATTGGAATTGTTTTAAGTTCAACTCCAAGATGAATAAAATCTTGTTGAGGTTTTGATCCTGCGATGGCACCAAGTTCACGTTCAATTAATTGACCTACCCAACCTTTATCACGTTTAAGATTCTCAGGCACAGCTTGTTTGTTTAATTGAGCTAATTGACCTAGGGTGAGACCTGCAATGTTATCTGCACGCGCGAGTAATTCATCTAATGATGTTGGTATGGGGTTCATGTTTATCTGCAAAACTTAGAAATAAGAGCAATACATCAAATTAGTCTATCAGAATTTAATGTAAGTCGTACCTTATCTGTGGTTAAAATTTGATCGGTCTGTGGTTGTGTATAGTTTTTGAAAGCTGCATGTCACCAGAAGCTGATTTTACATGAGCTTAGCAAGGTATTTTTATAGTTTTTATGACTTAAGCGATTTCATTCAATAGAATCCCTTAGCTTTCTCACAGTGTTATCCACAAATTAGTTGGATAACTTTTAGATTTGTGTGTTGTTAGTTCAGTTTTATCAATTAGTCAATTGCTTTTGGTGTAAAAGATCGCCAAGATCGAAAAAAAATATCAATTTTATGTGAATAACTCAGCTATGTTTTTTCATGAATTTTAACTCGGTAAAGCGTTGGTTGTTTTTTGCTCTCTCGATTTTTATTTAGTTTTTCTTTGCATTCTTTGTTGTTTTTAGTTGTTGATTTTTAAGGTTTAAATTTGGAAGTTGGATGTTTTTTATAGTTGATTTTTTATAAGGCTTAACTACACTTATTATGAGTTTTAATGAGTTGCAAACAGAGATATCCACAGATTTTGTGGATAATATCCGTAGGTGGAGTTAATATCTGTTGATAAATTAATAAAATGTAAGTGTTTATTCAATTTTGTTGATAAATATAGGTTTGCTGCTGGGCAGGCTTTATGAAACAATCATTCTATATATTAAATGAAAATTTGGAGTCCATGTGATTGATAGTGACGGCTTTCGCGCAAATGTGGGCATCATTATCTGTAACAAATTGGGTCAAGTAATGTGGGCCAGACGATTTGGACAACATTCGTGGCAATTTCCACAAGGTGGCATGGATGATGGCGAGTCTGCTGAACAAGCTATGTTCCGAGAGTTATATGAAGAAGTGGGATTATTGCCTGAACATGTGAGCATTTTAGCAACGACTCGTTCATGGTTACGTTATCGCTTGCCCAGACGACTGGTTCGCCACGACAGTAAGCCTGTCTGTATTGGGCAAAAACAAAAGTGGTTCCTGCTTCAGTTACAGAGTGCTGAGAAAGCAATTAATTTGGGGGCTTCTTCACACCCTGAATTTGATGATTGGCGTTGGGTCAATTATTGGTATCCCGTAAGACAAGTTGTATCGTTTAAGCGCGATGTTTATCGTAAAGCAATGAAAGAGTTCGCGCCAATTGTATTGACGTTGCAGCAAAAAGATCCACATAGGAAGCAGTTTAAACATCGTTAATCTTATCCTTTAACAAGGAGGCTGTTGTTGTTAACAATACTAAAGAAAATTAGTCAAAATATGGCAGCGGCTTCCAGTTATGAAAAAGCCTTAAATGTGCTTGTTTCTGAAACAAAACTGGCGATGAATACCCAATGTTGTTCAATCTTTATTCTTGAAAATGAAAAGCTGATCTTGTCGGCAACGGATGGCTTAAAGAAGAGTGCGGTTGGTAAGGTTAAAGTACCAATCTCACAAGGCTTAATTGGTTTAACTGCTCGAAGAGAAGAACTAATAAATTTAGCTCACGCGCAATCTCATCCACAATTTAAGCCTTATCCAGAAGTAAAAGAAGAAGAATTTCAAGCGCTACTATCTGTACCGATCATTCATCGTAAACAAGTGCTGGGTGTTCTTGCCGTTCAACAAGTTGAACTCAGGCAGTTTGATGAGGAAGAAGAAGCTTTTTTACTTACGCTAGCAGCGCAAGTATCGCTGGCGATTGGTGGACTTAAGCAGAAAGAGATGGTTAAAGCCTCTCGCCGCCAAGTCTTAATGGAAGGTGAGAGTGCATCGACGGGCATTGCTATTGCGCGTGCTTTTGTTTTAGGTGGACAAATAACGTTAGAACAGCCAGACAAACCGAATGTTAATGCAGAGCAAGAGTATCAACGACTATCTTCAGCTATCACTCGCACTCGTAATCTCTTAGATGATGTGACTCATAAATTTGATAATGAACAGCATCAAGATGTTGCAGCGATTTTTTCAGCCTTAAAATTGTTGTTGGAAGACGCCAGTTTGGGCGGCGAATATGAAAAAGAAGTGTTACTAGGCTGGAGCGCTGAGTCAGCAGTCAGTCGTGTTTCGTTACGCTTTATTAAGCAATTTGATGAAATGCAAGACCCTTATTTAAAAGAGCGCTCGAACGATATTCGTGAGCTTGGACAAAAAGTATTACGCCAATTAATTGAACCCGGTCGAATAAAATTGGAAATTACCGAGCCTGTTATCCTTGTCGCTCGTGAAGCGGATGCCACCATGCTGGCTGAATTTCCACAAGATAAGTTGGCAGGTGTTGTAACCGAATTTGGCGGAGTGAACTCCCATGCGGCAATTATGGCAAGAGCCTTGGGCGTGCCAGCTATTGTCGGTATAGATAAGTTACTGCATGCAGACATTGAAGGTAAGTTACTGATCTTAAATGCGCAAAGAGGACAATTACTGCTTTCGCCCTCTAAATCGGTGTTGCGTGAATATAAGAACTTATTGCATGCTGAAAAAATCAGACTAAAAAAATATACCGATGAAATCTCCCAGCCAACAGTGACACTTGATGGCAAAAAAATCAGTTTATTTGTCAATGCAGGACTCTTATCCGGTATTCAAAACGAAATGGTGCAAGAAGCCGATGGCATTGGCTTATACCGAACTGAAGTGCCATTTATGCTGCAACATCGTTTTCCCAGTGAACCAGAGCAAGTGCACCTTTATTCTGAAGTACTTAACATGATGCCTCAGCGGCCTGTTGTCATGCGAACACTTGATGTTGGAGGAGATAAAGCATTACCTTATTTCCCTATCAATGAAGATAATCCATTTCTTGGTTGGCGTGGGATCCGATTGTCTTTAGATCATCCTGAAATCCTGCTTATTCAGTTAAGAGCTATGTTGCAAGCCGATTATGGCCGAAATCAGTTACAAATATTGTTGCCTATGGTGAGCAGTCTGCAAGAAGTCGATCTTGCATTAAAGTACTTCCATCAAGCCCATGATGAAATTTCCGCAGAACTTGGTGTTGACATTCCATTACCGAAAATCGGCGTCATGATTGAAGTGCCAAGTTTAGTGTACCAGCTCGATCAAGTGGCACAGCGCGTTGACTTTATCTCAGTAGGCAGTAACGACTTAACCCAATATTTATTAGCTGTTGATAGGAATAATCCACGCGTTAGTCGTCTTTATGACAGTTATCATCCCGGTGTTCTACGAGCATTGCAGCGGATCATGCTTGATAGTAAACAACATCAGTTAGATGTGAGCGTGTGTGGCGAACTTGCGGGTGAACCTATGGGGGCTGCCTTATTACTGGCTATGGGGTGCGATAAATTAAGTATGAACCACGGCAATATTGCTAAAGTTAACTATATGTTTCGCCGAGTCGAGTTATCGAGATTAAAAGCGATCCTTCGCGAGGCATTATTTTTAGATAATGGTTTTCAAGTAAAAGAATTGTTATCTGAGTATTTTGCAGAACTTAAGTTAGAAGGGATTTAAGTTAATCCATAATATATCATTAACAGAGTTATGTAATAAATTTATGTCGTAGATATACACTCCTGCTGTCATTGCTTGTTATTACGTTAATAGATACGGTATCAGAATGAATAAATAGTTCAGATACCGAATTTTTAGTAAAAACGAATTATTAACAACCATTATTATGGATTAAGGCAGAGGTTTGGCCCAATTAAAGGAAAACACAGTGCCAATTTTCGGTGCGTGCTCACCTCGAGCAGGCTCGCCATTATGTAATTTTAAGAATGCATACTTTCCATGGGGGTCGTGCCAGCCTAGATAACCTTCTCTTAATACCAATTTTCCTGATTTATCGCTTGAAAACCATCTAACGGAACTGCCATATGGTGTCCTGTCCCCATCTGCAAAATCGAAAAATGTGAGCTTGAAAGAAAATTTAGGATCTGCGCCTTTGGTATTACCCAGTGACTTGAGCTGTATACGGCCATCGTTATCGTAACTGCTGACAATAAAGAAGCGCTCATGAGCGAGATTATTACCTAAAAGTTTTGGGTCGAAATAACGATTAAAGTCAGACTTGTTCACATGAGTTATCAAATCAATTAATTGTTTGTCTACGGGACGAGACTCAATCTTAGGGTTTGATCCTATTTTTTTTAGCTTAGGTGGCAGTTTATAATCGTTGGTGTCTTGTTCGGTATCGCGATAAGCAGTATATAAAAATGGTTCGTACCAACCAGTTTGTGGTGCTTTATGTAGAAAATTGTCCAGTTCCCATTGATAGTAGTAATCGACAGAGATAGTTTGCAAGGCATTAGGCAGTATTCCAATTTCCTTAAAACTCTTTTGATGAAGAATATTATTCCAATCGAAATAGTTAAGCTGCAAGCCACTGATGTAGATTGTATTAGATAGCTTATCCATATATAAACGACTGTTATGGGGTAATGAGTGAACCTTCCCTAGACCATCGTAAATTTTTAATGGGTTAACTTTCACACCATGTTTTAAATCTGGAAGTTGAGCATGTTTTGACTTTAAGCCTAAGTAAATACCATTAGTTATGGGAGATGACTTTTTATCGCCTTTGGTATTAATGTTCTTGAAATGTACGTCAGCTTCAATATACATGTTAAGTGGGGAGCCATTTCCTCCCGAAAATTGAACCGGAATACTGGAGTTCGTTACCCTCTGAGCAGGGGAGCTAATTGTTTCACCACCGTTACTCGTCATGTAAAGATCCACTTCTACATTTGAGCCTGGTTCTACGTTGTGGTAGTTAGTTACAATAAGATCATTTACATGAACCTTCATCTTTAGCCATTTTACGGTTGAGCCTGAGTAGTTGACATTGTTTACTTCATTTGAATAGGTAATATTTGAATTGTTTGGACCAAAAAAAGTAACAGTTTTAGAGGGATCGCTTTTTAGAGCAACTCTGAACTGGTAATCGTCTGGTGACTGAATATTAGAAGCAACATTATGAAATCCAACGTATTCATTTAAGGTAATTTTTATGGTTGGCAGTCTAGTGTTAGGGCTTGCTGTAAATTTTACGGTGATTGCCTGTACTGAGCTTAATGGGAGAAATACCAAGAAGCATAATATTAAACATTTTGTTATCAGATTCATTCCCTTCCTCTCAATTTTATTTAACTAGGAACAGCGAAACAGTAGGCTGATTGCGTGATCGCAACCATTAATAGACCCTAGCAACAATTATAATTGAAGCACAAAGATTGCAGAGTGCACTAATTCTGAGTTATTGAATGAAAACTCGCTCAGTAAAGCGTAACGACATTGGTTGTGATAACACCTCTTCATCAAGAATAAGCATAGTATTTGGGGTTGAGTACAAGATAAAGCAGATTCATTTCAGGATTAACACTGGTATCATTGCAACACTATTGTAACTCTGGAGAAAACCTTGGATTCTTTGTGGATAGCAATCGCCATATTTATGGCTTTAGGCTCAGTGGTTGGTTTTATGGCGGGGCTACTTGGCATTGGTGGTGGCTTGATTGTTGTACCAGCGCTATTGTATTTATTGCCTAAGATGGGGGTTGAACACGCATATGTGCCTATTATCGCTATTGCCACTTCGTTAGCCAATATGATTTTAACCTCAATCTCGGCTGTTAGCGCACATTATCGCCGCGATAATATTGATTGGGACATTGCAAAAATGTTGGTGCCTGGAGTGATGCTAGGTGCGATATTTTCAGGCAGTATTGCTGCATTAATTCCGGCAGAGTTATTGCAAAAAATCTTTGCTGTATTCGTTATTTTAATGGCAATAAATATGGCGAGGCCAGTTAAGCCTAGTGAGGGCGACCTCAATATGCCATCGGCTATTAGCGTATTTTTACTAACTATGGTAATTGCTTGCCTGTCTGGCATTTTAGGCATTGGTGGTGCGGTGATTTTGATCCCGTTATTGTGTTTCTTCGGTATTCGAATTCAACGTGCGGTGGGCTTGTCTAATCTGGCTAGCTTGTGTGTCGCGGTTGCGGGTAGTGCAGGTTATATTATTGCAGGTTGGAATGTATCGGATTTACCTACTGGTACTGTTGGCTATGTTTATTTACCTGCGTTATTTGGTATAGCGCTCACTTCTGTTCTTGTTGCCCCTTTGGGCGTAAAAGCCGCAACGACTTGGCCAACGAAAACGCTTAAAAAAGTATTTGCTGTGTTTTTGATATTTGTCGGCGCTGAACTTGTAATTAACTCATTTAGCGGATAATTTACCGTTAATAATTTTGATATTGGACATCTTATGGCTCTGGAATTCCCTCACATTGATCCCATTATGCTGCACTTAGGCAAGTATGAAGTTTTTGGTCACACCTTTGAACCTGCATTGCGATGGTACGGTTTTATGTACCTGATTGGTTTTGTTGCAGCTATGGTGTTATTAAATCGTATGGCAGATCGCTCTAAAGGAGTATGGTCGAGAGAACAAGTGTCTGACTTGCTGTTTTATGCCTTTTTAGGGGTGATATTAGGCGGACGTATTGGTTACGTGTTGTTTTATCAATTTGATTATTTCTTAGCAGATCCACTTTACCTCTTTAGAATTACTGAAGGTGGTATGTCGTTTCACGGTGGCTTAATAGGCGTGATCACCGCGATGTTTTATATTGCTTGGAGCCAAAAGCGGCACTTTTTTGCTGTTGCTGATATGGTCGCACCTGTAGTGCCTATTGGTTTAGGTGCTGGGCGCATTGGCAACTTTATTAATGGTGAACTTTGGGGCAGAGTTTCTGATGTACCTTGGGCAATGGTATTCCCAACTGGCGGATCATTAGCTAGACATCCGTCTCAACTTTATCAATTTGCGTTAGAAGGTGTGGCTTTGTTCTTACTCTTGCATTGGTTTAGCAAACGTACTAACAAACTTGGCGCAGTATCTGGCATGTTCTTGTTCGGTTATGGTGTCTTCAGGTGTATTGTTGAAACGGTAAGACAGCCTGATCCGCAACTTGGGTTTTATTTAGGCTTTATCACTATGGGGCAGATCTTGTCATTACCAATGATTTTATTGGGCTTGTATTTAATCCTGAGAAAGCAAGGAAAGCAGTCATGAAGCAATATTTAGATCTTTGTCAGCGCATAATAGATGAAGGTGTTTGGGTTGAAAATGAACGTACAGGTAAGCGTTGTTTAACTGTGATCAATGCGGATCTTACTTATCACGTTGATCGTAATGAAATGCCGTTAGTGACCACACGAAAAAGTTTCTGGAAAGCGGCTATTGCAGAATTGCTTGGCTACTTGCGCGGTTATGATAATGCAGCTCAATTTCGTGCCATAGGTTGTAACACATGGAATGCGAACGCCAATGACAATGCTGATTGGTTGGCAAATCCGCACCGCAAAGGTGAAGATGACATGGGGTTTGTATACGGCGCTGTTGCGCGTAACTTCCCAAAGCCTGATGGTGGCAGTGTAGACCTTATCAAACAAGTGGTCAGTGACTTATCTAAAGGGATTGATAATCGAGGGGAAATTATCACCTTTTATCATCCAGCATCGTTTCACTTAGGCTGCTTGCGACCTTGTATGTTCCAGCATCAGTTTTCGATATTAGATGGCACCTTGTATTTAAATAGCTACCAACGCAGCCAAGATGTGCCTCTAGGCGGTAATTTTAATGCAGTGCAGGTGTTTGCATTGCTGAAAATCATGGCACAAATTACTGGGTTGAAAGCCGGGAAGGCTTACCATAAGATTGTTAATGCTCATATTTACGAAGATCAATTAGAGCAAATGCGAGATGTGCAATTAAAGCGTGAACCCTTTGCTTCACCTAAGCTGCACATTAACCCTAAGATCAAGAGCTTTGAAGATTTGGAAACTTGGGCAACATTAGATGATTTTGAAGTAACGGATTATCAACATCACGAAGCGATTAACTATCCATTTTCTGTTTAGAGCGTGATGAAAGGGAATGTGATAAAAAAGGCCGCATAACTTAAGTCATGTGGCCTTTTTGAGGGGGGAACTATATTAAATTAAGTCAAAATTTACGTTCGCCATTAACCAGAATTTGCTGGTGTCAGTGGCGAGATCTTTTGCATCATAGTTGGCATATTTAGCAACTAACGTAGTGGTCTTATGCACTTTAACACTGGCAACTAAATCAAACTCATTACCGTAATCGGCATTTCCTTCTACCGCATCAAGCTTGTGGTAGAAAGCAGCTAGTTTCACCGGTCCCAATTTGGTTGCAACCTTAGCATAATAATCGTTTACACCATTTTTAGGTGTTTTTAAGAATTTATCTGCAAACCCTTGGAATTTATGCGCTGTTGCAAACGGCGTCGTAAAGCCATATTTACCGTCATCACTTCCGAGTTTTTCTAAACCTAGAGTCACATTGAACATGGAAATTTTTACTGTGCCATCAAGTGCAAAATAATTGGCATCAAAGTCGCCATAGGTTTGAGTAGCAAAACTAGCATGGCCTTTAAAGGCACCAAATTTACCTAGATAATCAATGCCATAAGTATTATTGTTTTGATCGATTTTGTCTTGATTTAGCAGATAAGCGAAGCCAGTTAATTTGTGGTTTTTATTGATTTTCACATTAGCATTCACAAAGTGAAAACTACCACGTAAGTTGTCTTTAGCGCCATCGGGGCCAAAGATGCGGTTTACATTTTTGATGTAACTGTAGTCGGCTGAAAACATATCGTTGATAGCGTATTGAATACGTGCACCATCAAAGGTCTGCTCGTTTTGACGCCAAGCCACACCACCAACAAATCGTTGGTTGCCTAAGTTAATACGTTGACGCCCCAGCGTGAAAGTGAGTCCTTCATTTTTATAAAGAAGGTTAAGTTGGTTTAGATCGGTACCGGTTGGATCTGCGACAACTGGATATTGAGCTTTTGGATTAACGCCTGATGCATCATTGTAATCGTCAGCGCCTATGGTAGTAACATTATCGACTTCAGCGTTTAGACGTACGTTATAGACAGCACCGCTTTTAAAACTTAAACGAGAACGAAGTGTTGAGGCTTTTGCATCTTTCGCGAAACCGTCTTGATCAACGTTTTCAAAACGATAGCGAAAGTTCAGCTTCAGATCACTGCCCGAAAGAAAACCGGCATTGTCCGCAGCAACGGCTTGAGTTGCACCAAAGCAGCTGGAAACCGCGAGTACAAGAGCGGAAATTTTAAACTTTGAATTTGCTTTCAACATGTTTTATCCCTTATAGCATGGTGATGCCATTTAAATGGAAGGTTGGGTTGGGCTAACTATATTAAGCTTTGCGTTGAATGAAATTGATTAAAATCAATCATAACGATAGAACGCGTGATTTCTAGCGGATGCTCACCAAAGGTTAGATTTTTTTTTCATTAATTGTGGGCGCCAAGAATAAGCAAATGGTTAAAAGCATGTTTGAAGCGATGAAAATTATTTAATTGGTTGAAACTGCAAAACATCTAACCAAGTAAAACAATCTAAGAATTAATGTGTTGTAAAAGAAGGTGCGTGGCTAAAGGAAGATCAATTAGCTCGTCCGCTTTTTACTTCGATTTTAAACTCGCATCGTCATTCTCCAAATTAGCTCGAAAAGTTTCTTGCCAATGAAAAGTGACAACTAATAATGGCAGTGCAATGACCGCGGGTAATATGCTAATCATATTTGAGTAACCAGCTTGGTTTAGCCATTCTAAAAGCAGGGGAACGGTTCCTCCAAAGCAAGCAAAAGCAATGTTATGGCAAAGCCCTACGCCAGTATATCTAAGGTGAGTTGGCATGATTTCGGTGATGGTAACTTCATAAACGCCTGCAATTCCAGAGCTACCTAAGATGAATGGGATCAAGCTATATGTGAAAGGGAGAGCGAAAAAAATAAGACAAATAGGAAAACAAAGTAAACACAAACCACTGAGTTTTATCATTGGCAAACGGCCATATTTGTCAGAACATTTCCCGCTCATACAGGCACCGATGCTGACGAGAATAAAACAGTATAACGTGATGTTTTGACTTAAGTGGGTGATATGCTGCCAGGATAAATATTGATTGATTTGATAAAAAGTGGAAATACATACCGCAGGTAAGGCTGCGATGAGTATCCCTTTTAAGATATCCATCTTGTGTTGTTTCATTATTTGCGTTAACAGCATGTGGTTCTGCCTTTTTGCAGCTAAAAAAACAGGGGTTTCACCAATCGATAATCGAAAAAGTAAGCTGATGAAGCTTAAAGTAGCGCCAAAAATAAATAAACAACGCCAGCCCCACGCCAACATTTGTTGCTGAGACAACGTATTAATAAGTAGAGCGAGTAAACTTGATGCTATTGCGTTGCCAGTAGTTACTCCCGTAATAATGATTGCTGTAGCAAAACCGCGCTTTGTTGGTTCACTGTGCTCTGCAGCAAATACAATTGCACCGGGTAATTCTCCTCCTAATGAGACTCCTTGAATAAGTCGAAGAATGAACAAGCCAACGATGCCTGCATAGCCTGCAGTTTGAAATGAAGGTAATAGTGCGATAGCAAAAGTAGAAAATATCATGATGTTTATGCTGGAAATATAACTTGATTTGCGTCCATGTATATCGCCCTTTGTCCCAAAAATCATACCACCGAATAATCGAGTAAAATAACCTACTGAATAGATACTTAGAATTATCGTCAAACCTTGTTGATGCTGATTTTGCGGAAAAAAGAGTTGACTGAAAGTCGGAGCGAGAAAAATAAGTAAAGCGTAGTCGTAGTATTCCAAGCAAGAACTCATGGAGGTTAATAATCGAATTCTAAATGCTTTGTTCATGGTTCGCTTCTGCGCTAATGCTCAATAAAGGTGATTGTTTATAGAGCAAAAGCCGATCACAGTGCAGGGGAACGAATATTATGTTCAGTATTTATTCAGTGTTTGAGAACTGCTATGACCCTTCTTACTTTTATATTTGACTGGATGTAACATGCGAAAAGTGAACGTTTACAGAATAGCGTTAGTTGGAATTTGTGTTTCGCCTTTGAGCTTTGCAGCGGTGAATGAGTTGCCTTGTGGTGTTCATTATCAAATTGAAACGTCAGTCGAGAAGGGAAACATGACAAATTCAAGTTCAGCACTTAAATAAAGTGGGGCAAGTATTGCAATTACACTCTCAAATGTACACCATTTAATGAAATGATGGTTGGAACCGAGCCGAGTGAAAAAACACAATCCGTCACAGCTAAGATTTTGTCTTCTGAATCAAGCTTGAGATTTGGTCATAAATTGAGTAAAAAGTAACTCGTTGACACATCATTGCTTGTTTCGGCAGTTAATCATCCTGAAAATGATCACCCATCCCTGACGAAGACGTTTTTATTTTATATTTCGGCTACATCGCCAGCACATCCTGTGATGATTAAATTTGCCATCAACGGAGCGAATTGTGATATTCGATTTGATTGGAAAACAGTGTCATTTTTTCTTAACGCGAGTTGACTTGAATTATCGCTTGTTATGACACATGGTTATTGTAAAGATTTACTCTAATCAAGGACAGATTTATGTCTGTTGGCTCACTTTATCAAGCACATGTTGACCTTTTTCCCAAAGATTTAACCTCCTATTCAGCGATGGATGCACGTAGACAAAGTTTTATTGATCGCGCTTCACAGGCTTTTTCGGATCCTGATATAGGTGAAGCTGTAGTACAGACCAAAGCATTAACTGATTTATTTGAATTATGGACAGATCTCAATTTAGCCAATTTAATGAGAATGCAAAACTGGTACATTCAATGGCAAGGAGAGCTGAGCAAAGAACAAAAACTAGCAGTGTTGTTTTTTGGTACCTTTTCTATCGAAACCTTAAATGTTAACGTCAAATCAGGTACACCGTTGAAGCAAGAGTTGAGAGAAGTGTGGCGTTTACATCATGCTTTATTCGATGATTTCGCTGAACATGAATTGGCCTATTTTATTCATCGGATTATGTTGATGTGTGAGGCGCCACTCATTCCCCAAATGCTCACAAAACAAAATGACATGCTCTTAAGGCGACAAGCCTACATTCACTATGGTGAACGTTATCAGGTTGAGGCAAAATTTAACGTGCAATTAGAGAATGATGCTAAGTGCTTTTCTAAATCTATTGTGTCTGACCATAGGGTTCAAGATGCAAATATTAGAAGTGGCCAGCTCGCGGTAATGTGGAAAGATGTGGTCGATACCTTTAACTTATCACGACAATTTCATCGACAAATTTTTGGTGAGCAAAATATCCGACCTGATCTGCCTTGCTAATACAATCTAAATGACATAAGCCAACTTTATTGTCTACCCTAAATAGAGGTCAATTTATTTGGGGAATAACATGAAAACAGGTACCTTGATTTTGTTAAGGCATGGTGAGTGCCAAGGTGGCGATATACTGCGTGGTCAGGTTGATGTTGCTTTGTCTGCGAAAGGTGAGCAGCAAATGAAGTCAGCCATCGCAGATATCGATTGCAGTAACGTTTTAGTTTATAGCTCACCATTAATACGTTGCATGGAATTTGCGCTGCAATTAGATGATAAATCTGTTGTTATGCCCTCACTACAAGAAACGGATTTTGGTGATTGGGATGGCTTGCCATTCGAAACCTTACTTAAATCTTTCCCTATGCAGTTAACGAAATACTGGGATGACCCGTGGGAAAACACTCCGCCTAATGGTGAAACCTTAGCTGACTTTGGAACGCGAGTCACAGCGGCATTAACTCAAATTATTGATGACTTATTTAACGACCAATCACAGCAATCGGGTAAAACTACGGCAATGGTCATTACGCATGCGGGCGTGATAAGACATATAGTGGCAACCGTGTTGCATATGAGACAACATCATGGCTTATATCGAAATTTTGATTTACCTTATGCGGCAAAAATTGAAATTAAAGTTATTGAAGAAGAATCCGGTCGACGTCATTTAAGGTTACAATGGCCAAATAATTAAGCAATGAGAATTTAGGGAATGGGTCAAGCTGCGCTACAGGTTGATAAACTGACTTGGAAAACCGATAACTTGACGATATTGAAAGGCATTAGCTTTTGTTTATCAGAAGGCAAAATGTTAGGGGTTATCGGACCCAATGGTGCAGGCAAGACCAGTTTATTACGCTGCTTATACGGTTTTGTTAAACCGCAACAAGGTGATATTTACTTATTTGGTCGATCGTTATTTGAATACTCAACGAGACAACTCGCTCGTCAAATCGCCGTTGTTCAGCAAGATACCCCTGCTGACTTAGACATTACCACCGAGCAATTGGTGGCGATGGGATTAACTCCTAACAAACCCTTACTTTCTTTACCAACTCAGCAAGACAAATTAGTAATTCAACGCGCGCTTGCCAAAGTGGAACTGTCTCATAAAGCTGATAAAAAGTTTTATCGGCTTTCTGGTGGTGAGCGGCAAAGAGCTTTGATCGCTCGAGCAATTGTGCAGCAACCTAAATTGCTTATCTTAGATGAACCGACTAACCATCTTGATATTCACTACCAAATTCAAATTTTACAGTTGGTGAAAAGCTTAGGTATCACAGTGATTGCTTCTATTCATGATTTAAACCTTGCTAGCTCGATGTGCGATCAATTACTTATGCTCAATCAAGGTTCGCTCGAACTCGTAGATACTCCAGATATTGTGCTTACTAGTTCCCGAATAGAACAGGTCTTTTCGGTGAGGTGTCAAGTGCACAAAACAGCAAATCAAAATAAGCCTTACCTTCATTATTTCTATGATGACGCGCCGACGAACATTGATAAATCATCTTTTAAGGATGAGATAAGTGCGTAACTTTGCTCCCATAGTTTTGATGGTGTCTGTGTTAGTTGTAAGTATGCTGATGTCTGCCAGTTTAGGTGCGGCTCAGATAAGCTTTTCACAAGTAGTATCGAGTTTACAGCATGGGTTACTGGGGGATGAAGCGATAACGCTAACTGATAAAATTATCTTTGAATTACGCTTACCTCGTATTCTGCTGGCTTTGTTAGCGGGTGCTGGCTTGTCAATGGCTGGAGCCGCATTACAAACTGTCACTAAAAACCCGTTGGCGGATCCTTATCTATTTGGTATCAGTTCCGGAGCCTCATTAGGCGCAGTGGTTTTTATTACCTTATCCAGTGGATTATTGAGTAGTACGGTATCTTCTAATCTTATTGGCGAGTTAGGGCTGTCTATTTCGGCTTTTTTTGGGGCAGCTCTGTCTATGATTCTGGTGTTGACATTATCGCTACTTAAGCGCAGCCAACAAATTGAAACTATGTTATTGGCTGGTGTCGCCGTGTCCTTTTTATGTGGTTCTGTTAGCAGCTTATTACTTTATTTTTCTGCTCCTGATATTGCGGCAAATATTTTGTTTTGGAGTCTTGGTAGTTTCACCAAAGCGAGTTGGGATTTATTAACATTGCCGAGTATTGTGGTTGTGAGTGCTTTGATCGCCCTTTTTGTATTAACGCCTTGGATCTCGGTATTGCAATTGGGGGATGAGAGTGCGCAATCTCTGGGCATCAGTGTAACAAAATTGCGCTTAGCGGTTTTGTTAATTTGTTCAGTAGTAACGGCGGTGCTGGTGGCAGCGTGTGGTGGTATCGCGTTTGTCGGATTGATGATCCCGCATGTGGTGAGACTCGTATTGCAAAGCCCACCACCTTTTGTTTATACGGCACTACTGGGCGCGATATTTATGATTTGGGTTGATGTCATTGCTAGATGCCTAATTGACAATCAAGAACTTCCTGTAGGTATAATTACCGCCGTTATTGGTAGTGTATTTTTCATCATTATTTTATTCAAAAAAAGCAGTAAATCATGACTAACGACAAGCAGCAAAAACATCAACAGCGCCAACAAAAATTAAAACAACAGGTTGATGCGAGAATTGAAGCCGCGACGGTAGAAAAAGGATTGTTGTTAATATTAACGGGTAATGGCAAAGGCAAGTCCACATCAGGCTTTGGCACGATTGCTCGAGCAGTAGGGCATGGTAAAAAGGCTGCAGTAATTCAATTTATTAAAGGCGATTGGGCGTGCGGTGAACGCAATTTACTTGAGCAAGTTGGGGTGCCGTTTCACGTCATGGGCACCGGCTTTACTTGGGAAACACAAGATAGAGAACAAGACATAGCCGCAGCAAAGAATGCATGGCGAGTCGCAAAACAGTATTTAACTGATCCCAATATTGATTGTGTGCTGCTGGACGAATTAACCTACATGATAAGTTATCATTACCTTGATATTGAAGATGTTGTCGATGCAATACGAGCAAGGCCTCCTATGCAAAATGTTATCGTGACAGGCAGAGCATGTCACCGACAATTAATTGAACTTGCTGATACTGTTAGTGAAGTTAAATCCATAAAACATGCGTTTGACTCTGGCGTTATGGCGCAAAAAGGGTTTGATTACTGATGATTTCACGATGCTTTTTAGTGGCAGTTTTACTTGTTATCGCATTTACGGCAACTGCAGAGCCGGCCAAACGAATTATTGCCTTATCACCACATATAGTTGAGCAGCTTTATAGTATTGGTGCCGGTGATTCGATTATTGCGACTACCGATAACGCTGATTATCCTGAACAAGCGAAAAATATCCCAGTTATCGGTGGTTTTTATGGCGTCCAAATAGAAAAAATTGTGCAATTAAAGCCCGATCTCATCGTTTACTGGGGTAGTGGCAATAAAGCGTCAGACATTCGAAGACTAAAAGAGTTTGGTTTCAAGTTATACAATAATGATCCTAAAACATTAGCGGCTATCCCTGACACATTAATCGAGCTTGGAAAGTTAACGGGTTATGAAGTTGCCGCACAAGAAAAAGCGAGCCAATTTCGTCGTCAATTAAACCAGCTAGTAATCGCTAATAGTCAGAAGGCATCGATAAAAGTGTTTTACCAATTATGGTCTTCACCATTAATGACAGTGGCGAAAGGCAGCTGGATCCAACAACTACTGACCGCTTGCCATAGCGAAAATGTTTTTTATCATGCGGTGAATTCATATCCACAAGTGAGCACTGAAAATGTGTTACTCAAACAGCCGCAAGTTATCTTGCAAGCTAATGAAAAAGGCAATGTTCAAGGAATTGATTGGTCAAAATGGCCAGAGATACCAGCGGTAAAATTCCAACAAATTTATCAGCTTAATGCAGATATCTTATATCGACCGACATTACGTGCCATTGAGGGCGCGCAAGCCTTGTGTCAGGTACTGGACAAAAGTAGACTCAATTTATCTATTCTTTAAAAGGATGTTTATGGAAACCTTACTAATTTGTTTATTTATCGCGATGTTACTGCCTTATCTAGCTAAGGCGCCTGTTGCTTATGCACAAGTAAAAATGGGGCGTTATGATAATCATCACCCACGTGCTCAACAAGCTAAGTTAACTGGATTTGGTGCTCGTGCTTTAGCTGCCCACCAGAATGAGTTTGAAGCTTTGTTGATCTTCTCAATTTCTGTACTTGCTGTGATGGCATCGCAAAGCGCCAATGATTCAGCAGCTATGTTCGCGATTGGTTACTTAGTATCAAGAGTAGCATTCCAGCTGTTATATTTGTTTGACTTTTCTTCTTTACGATCCTTATCTTGGTTTGTAGGTTTTGGTTGCAGTCTTGGGGTATTTTGGCAAGCATTTTAATCAGCTGGGTAAGTGCTACCTAGCGGTGTAATGTAGTGCCATTATGGGTGGCTTTCGCCCGACTCTCCGATGGCGCTTTTGTAATCATTTCTTAATTTTCTCTACGTTTGACTTTAGCAAATACTCTTGAGAAATTGGCTTATTTTGTTATCAATATTCGCCCCTTATTGAACAAAAACGGTCTAAACTTTTAGCTAAAATGTTGAAATTCTCATTGTTGAGAAGCTTTTAAGGGCGTATATGTCTCAAATTAAGATTAACTCTAGTTTTAGTGAGACTCAGCTGCAAACTGCAGCAAGAGAAGCTATTCGTAGTAAGTCATTGGTTAGAATTGAAGGCGCTGATCTTGAAGGCTCCAAGCTTTATCGAGTGACGCTTGTCAAAGCAAAGAAGAACGCAGCTGCCAACTTTCATTTAGAGCCGGATGTCAGAAGCACTGGTGGCGATATTCCCTTAGAAGCGATACCAAGCTCTTCGGTTGAGAGTATTGTTCAACGTTTTGAACTGGTTATGAACAGTGAGGCTCAAAAAATGATGGCCGAAAAAGGTCTGTTTTCAGCAGTACTCAATGGTGATGAAAAGGTAGTGGAACAGTTACTTAAATCTGGTTACATTGATGTAAATTCATTGGATTCATCGGGAAGTTCGGCGTTGCATATTGCAGCGCAAGCAGGGCATGAACAAATAGTCGTGCTTCTACTCTCATATGGTGCAAAATTGGAAGCAACGAATCACAATGGTTGTACACCATTAATGGTTGCAGTACAAAACCATCGACTTTCCATCGTTCAGCAGTTATTAAATCAAGGCGCAAAGGTTGGCGCGGCTGATAAGGCAGGCAAGAACAGTTTGCATTATGCATTTGAGCAGCGTATGCCTGGTGTGTATTCGTATAAAAATGCTGAAGACTTGTTAACTTTATTATTAAACTCTGCAGAAGTTGCAGATATGAAAATGTCCGATAAAAAGGGGATGAAGCCAGCTCATTATTTGTATTCTGCTACCTCTGAACGGGTAAAGGACACATTAACTGGATTAGTTGATGCTAATAAGTATCTGGAACTGAAAGCATATTTAGCTGCTCAGCCTGTCTCGCAAGAACTTTTAAATCAAAATTTATTTAGTGCTGTGAAGTCAGGAAGTGCTGCTGTTGTAGAAGTGCTGGTGGACAACCTTCCTAAAGGAGAGTCATGGAAGGGGAGTTGTCACCTAGCCTTGCGACTAGCGGCCTCGATAGGTAACACCGAGGTTGTTAACCTCCTGTTAGAAAAAGGTGCTAACCCAAATCGAGTCGGCTCAGATAGTGTAAAAGCTTCGTTGGGCTTACCTTTGATGTATGCTGTAGGGCGAAACAATTCAGCAATGACTCAATTACTGTTAAGTAAATCAGTAAAAGTTGAAGCTCAATATTCAAATGAGTTCGTCATTTCACAAGGGTGGCGTGCAAAAACTAAAATTGCTGCTGGAGCGAATGCACTTCATGTTGCAGCGAGAATTAAAGTCCATGATGCTGTTAGAGAAGTATTAAACGCTGGTGCGATAAAAAAAGCGATAAACCAGCAAGATGATAACGGGGATACGCCATTACACATTGCTGTCAGAGAAAAAGATATTGTGATGATTGCCATGCTAAGAGAGAAGGGGGCATCTGTCGATATTGCGAATAAAAAAGGACTTAAGGCGGTTGACGTTACAGATAAAATGAAGCAAAAGGATAAGAATAAATTAATTCCGTTGCTGATTGATGTTACATCGCCGCTGACTGAGGAAGACTTAGAACTTGGTGATTGGCAAGTGATTAAACCCAAAGACGATGAGGCTTAGGGTTTAATCCTTTTCCAAGATGAAAGCTTATTTTTTCACAAAATACTCTTTGGTCAGTTTAAACACTACTGGACTTAATAGTAATAAAGCAATTAAGTTTGGCAGTGCCATCATGGCGTTTAGTGTATCCGCTAATAGCCAAATAAACTTCAATGAGCTTAACGCACCAATCGGTACCGCGATTATCCAAAGAATTCTGAATGGTACAACTGCTTTGACACCAAATAAAAATTGCACACATTTTTCAGAATAAACACTCCAGCCTAACACGGTAGTAAATGCAAATACCGCTAGAGCAATAGCAACAATGTGTTCACCTGCTGGGATTGCTGTTGAAAAGGCTTTTGAAGTTAGTGCCGCGCCATCAACGCCTGTTGTCCACTCGCCTGATACTACAATTGCTAAGCCGGTAATTGTACATACAATCAAGGTGTCAATAAAGGTGCCTAGCATTGCGACTAAGCCTTGCTCAACAGGATTTTTGGTTTGAGAGGCGGCATGAGCAATTGGAGCGCTGCCAAGGCCTGCTTCGTTGGAAAATACACCGCGAGCGACACCAAAGCGAATGGCTGCCCATACCGCGGCACCAGCAAAACCACCAGTAGCAGCAGTACCATTAAAGGCTGAGTTAATGATCAATGAGAAAGCAGCAGGGATTTCAGAAATGTTTACGATAAGAACAAATACACCAGCACTAATGTAAAACAGCGCCATTAAAGGAACTAGTTTACCCGCAACATCAGCGATACGTTTAATGCCGCCCATGAGTACTAAGCCAACCAGCAACATCATCACGACACCCGTAATGATTGGATCAATACCAAAGCTCGACTCTAAGGCATGAGCTACCGAGTTGGATTGAACTGTATTACCGATACCAAAGCCTGCGATCGAACCGAAAATAGCAAAAGCTCCGCCGAGCCAAGCCCACTTTTTGCCAAGGCCGTTTTTGATGTAATACATCGGGCCACCGATATGATTGCCTTTTTCATCGACTTCACGATATTTTACAGCCAATACAGCTTCTGCAAACTTGGTTGCCATGCCGACAAGTGCGGTACACCACATCCAAAATAATGCGCCTGGACCACCCAGTACGATTGCGGTAGCAACACCTGCAATATTACCCGTACCTATAGTGGCAGAAAGTGATGTCATTAACGCATTAAATGGGCTGATCTCCCCTTCTTTTTTGTCTTCATTTACAGGTGTTCTTCCTTGCCACAGTAATTTAAAGCCAGTACCAATTTTTGAAATTGGCATTAACTTCAAGCCGAGCGTTAAAAATAAGCCGACCCCTAAAATAGCGACCAACATGGGGACTCCCCAAACGATACCGTTTATGGAAGAGAGTAGGTTAGTGATTT
>JBMYXI010000056.1:0-21969 GCA_049608225.1 Parashewanella sp. | reverse complement strand
TTGGTGGTTTTGAGCGTGTGTTCGAAATTAACCGTAACTTCCGTAACGAAGGTTTATCTCCTCGCCATAATCCAGAATTCACCATGATGGAATTCTATATGGCCTATGCAGATTACAAAGATCTTATGGACTTAACGGAAGAAATGTTGGGTTCTATCGCACAAGAGTTGTGTGGTTCAACTAAATTGCCGTACGGTGAACATGAAGTGGATTTTGGCGGCACCTACACGCGCATGAGCATGTTAGAAGCGATCCAACATTACAATCCTGAAAATGAAACTATTCAGTCGATGACCTATGAACAAGTTAAAGATCTAGAATTCATGCGTAAGCTGGCTAAAAGCCTACACATTGAAGTTGAATCTTTCTGGTCATGTGGTCAATTGCTTGAAGAGATCTTTGGTGAAACGGCTGAGCCTAAGCTAATGCAGCCAACCTTCATTACTGGTTATCCAGCAGATATTTCTCCGTTAGCGCGTCGTAATGATGAAAATCACTTCATTACCGATCGTTTTGAGTTTTTCATTGGAGGACGTGAAGTTGCTAACGGTTTCTCTGAGTTAAATGATGCAGAAGATCAAGATAGCCGTTTCAAAGCGCAAGTTGATGCTAAAGATGCGGGTGATGACGAAGCTATGTACTACGATGCTGACTATATTACAGCGCTTGAACATGGTTTGCCACCGACGGCTGGTCAAGGCATTGGTATTGATCGTCTAGTGATGTTGTTTACTAACACGCATACGATCCGCGATGTAATTTTATTCCCAGCAATGCGACCTCAAGCATAGTTAAACATCGCCATTACGCGTTTTTGAATTAAGAGCTCAATCATCATTTTGATGTTGAGCTCTTTTTTATGATCTTCAGAATCCATTGGTTATTGATCATTACAATGGATTAAAGCCGTTTTATTCCAAAGTAAATGTTTGCTCATCGTCAATCTCTCGTGCAATGGCCCTGAGTAAAAAACCACCGCCAAAATCGGCTTGAAGGAATCGTTGGTTATTTGCCTGTATTGCAATTTTATTGTCGCCTAAGTCAATGAAGATAAATGATGCGTCAGGCGTAATTTGATCAGCATCCGCGCGTAAACTTGAAAAACTTTGATTGTCTAATAACCGAACGTATTTTTTATTTGCTGCTTTTAAGGCGACAGTTTTTTTTCCTGCCCGTTCAACGACGAATGTAGAATATTGATCTTTTTTATTACTTGTGGCTTCCAAGAAATCTTGAGTGCAATTACAGTTATGAACGAATTGTCCATTTTTAACTCGTAGGGAAATAATGTCTCCCTCTTTAGGAAGATAAGGTTTGTAACTTGTTTCAGTTATGGCGGAGTTCGCTTTAGTCTTGCCTATCGGTTTTAACACTGTTTTGTTGCTATGGCGCGAGGTGATTAGCCCAAAGTTAGAATGAGTATCAGCTTGTTGATGTGAGTTGGTGGACGTTAACGGCATCAAAGGGACCTGTTGAATAGCTTGAGCCCAAACAGGCAAATTGATAGTTAAACAAGCAATGGCAAGCAGCGGTAATTTGTGTTGAGTACGCATATGCGACCTCCATATTTCATCCCGATCAGGCTTAAGCCTGAAATATGCTATAACAAATGGATATGAGCGCTCCTTCATTGATTGTTCGAGGTTTGAGTATACCTAGCTTTCCAGTGAAAACTTATAATTGATTGTTATATAAAAAAGCTGATTTAGATTAAGTAAAAACAAACATCAAATCTAATAAGTTGCTTGTTTTCATGACAGTTTTTATTTGCGATTGAAATTAAAGTCGGGAGTTCTCTAAGCCATTTTTCGTAATATCATCAATGGGATTTGGCTATTGTCTGTAAATTTTCCAAAGAACTTATACCGTTGATTGAGAATAAACGTAGGATCTGATTTTTTGAAACTACTCTGTGATTTCAAACAAGCTTATCAGTAAAGAATATTCAACTTCGAAAACGACCAGAAACTGAAGAATACTTCACCACATTTCTGGTCGAAATCTAACGGTTAATTTGACTTTATTGGATAGTCAGAATAGTTAGTTTGTAGAAGGTGTCGCATATTCAAAGAAGCCTTCGACAGCAAAGTGACTCGACAGATCCCAATAGTTCCAAAGTGCAGGAATCGTGCTTCTTGGTGTTATAACGTTTAAGTTGGCTGAGATCGGCGTAAGATGGTCATTGTCATACAGTAAGTAGTCAACGTAACCATGAACAGGATGAAATGGATCAGCCCACTTATTGACATCAGAGTCATAGGTTAATGAGTAGCCTGTGCTGTCAGGATGGGTTGAATTTAAGAGCGTTAACATATCCTGATAATTCAACGGTTGATGCAGCATATCAATATTAAAGTTACCGGCAATGATGATCGGCTCTTCTTTTGGGATATGCTGCGATTGAATAAATCTTGATAACTCAGTAACTTGATCCATTCTCGCTTGTACTTGCGCGTCCGTGTTACCTGATTGAATATGAGTATCAAAAATATGGTACTTCTGCCCATTTTTAATTATTTCTGTATAAATAGCAGCGTTGGTTGCAAGGCATTGAAACCCTTTGCAGGTTTTGTAGAACACAGCATCTTGCTTTGCAATGGGGTAACGAGAAAGAATGTAAATTCCTGCCTGAATTGGTACGCCGCGTTGCCTAATTTTTGCGGTCTGGTAGGGGTATTCCTTTAACAAAGCTGTATGGAGTGTTTCGGTTGGTTTACGATCAAACAGTCCTTCAAGGGCAAGTACATCATAGTTTTGAAAAAATTGGGGCATTTCATCAAAACGAATCTGTACCTTTTTAGAGCCGTTAACACTTATTCCCCAAAGGTCATAGGTTAAGATGGATAACTTGTTAGTCTCTGAAACCAACTGATGATGTTTAATGGGAGTAATTGCAAATACGGCATTATCACCATCGATTTTTTCAGCAATTTCATAGCGGCCATTGTTGGTTTTAACTTCTATGCTTCTACGTTCTCTAATATTGGATAATGGCAGATCACCAGATGGTGTTGATATGCCTACACTCATGACTTTGTTGGCGATAGATAGTTTAAAAGAAAGCTTGATACCATCAAGAATGCAATCTTTCGTGTTCGAGCCCTCATCGTCGATGCTCATGTATATTTCCTCTTTCAAGGTAGGGATAGCGCATTGAGGCTGGAGCGTATTATTGGCGAGCAGTATATTGTATGGGCGAGGGTAGATGGTGTTCAGTCGCTGCACCTTATCTGCGTATGCAGTATTAGCGAACAATATCAGGAGCGATATTGATAACCAATGTATCAATGGGTGTTTCATCGTTTATGACCAAAAAATTATTGATAAACGGATTATCCTTTATTCAATTGAAAATAAGCTGAACGAAGAGAAAAATTACTGACTGGACTTAACGTTACAATATAATCAGCTTCGTCACCATTGATTTGTGTTGCCAGCTGGAAATCACTGTATCTTCCAGTAATGGTGATTGATTTTGGTTTGGTTTCTGTGGAAACAGGGATACTTTTTTGTGATGTCGTAATTCCAATGCTGGGAATGCCTAGGTTCATTAAAAAAATGAGGTTTGCTTCAATGCCATCGATATCGCAACCTCGATTATCACTGCTGGTGCTGCCTTTAAGTATTGCGCTTAGATTGGCTTTAGTATTTGCTTGAATGCCACAAACTGAGATACTGGTGTTATTAATAAAATAACTTCGAATGTAATTATCCGCGCTCGCTGGAGTCACAAATAGCACCGCTGAAAGTATTATTAAAGTTCGTGGCAGGATGATTTGGATGAATTTCATAATTAGGTACTAAGCGAGTTAACAGTACTTAATTATTTCATCGTTTATTGAAGTTAAGCTGAATGGGGCGTGGTTACACTTTATCCAAGAACTGTAAGTAACTCGTCTATTTCTGTTCAGATAAATAAAAACTCACATGATGCGAGCTTAAAAGTAGACCGTTCATTTTTTGTATTTATATTTAGTGGCTCATATTTATCATAACGTCATAATATTAGTGATTAATTTCTTAATTTCAATTATATTCCTCCACCGATATGCACTTACAATATACAAGGAGTTGAAGTGTTGTTGATGAAAAGAGCACTAATATTTATTTTACTTTCTATTAGCACGTTAAATCTTTCTGCTACAGAGTCGCTAAAAAATCCATTCAGGTTGAAAACCTATACTATAAATGTTGTCGGACGCAATATTTTATATTACGACTTTGTGGTTATGGAAAATAACGTGAAAATGAAGGATATTAAAGTTAATAGAGGTCACTGTAAAGAATGGTCTGTTACCAAACATATAGGAAAGACGCTTAACTACGGTGATATCATTCAACTTAATGAACTTGACTGCAAGGAAAAGTTTTTAGAAATAGAGTTTATAACTGAGAACCACGGTAGTTGGGGCTATAATTGATAATTCTTTTCTGATTCGGATATCTTAAAAGCTCGCATAAAGCGAGCTTTTATCAACGAGTTACAAAGTGTACTAAATCTTGTCAAGTATTTTGATGCAAGAGTCTTTAGCGTCACCAAATAACATCTGGCTATTGTCTTTGAAGAACAGCGGATTTTGCACACCTGCGTAACCCGGATTCAGTGAACGTTTGAACACAACCACATTTTTGGCTTTCCATACTTCCAACACTGGCATACCCGCAATAGGACTATTGGGGTCATCCATGGCTGAAGGGTTTACAGTGTCATTTGCACCAATCACTAAAACTGTATCAGTGGCTGATAAATCATCATTAATTTCATCCATTTCTAATACGATGTCGTAGGGGACTTTTGCTTCAGCGAGTAGTACGTTCATATGGCCAGGTAGACGTCCAGCTACTGGGTGTATCGCGAAGCGAACTTTGATGCCTGCATCACGCAATTGTTTGGTTATTTCGGCAACCGGATACTGCGCCTGAGCCACAGCCATGCCGTAACCTGGTGTGATGACTACGCTGGTAGAGTTTTTAAGTAATTCGGCAACATCGTCGGCAGTGACTTCAGTATGTTCGCCTTGCTCAATATCCGCATTAGAGATTTGTACATCATTACCAAAGCCGCCTGCGATCACTGATATAAAAGAGCGATTCATCGCTTTGCACATAATGTATGACAAAATTGCGCCAGACGAACCAACTAATGCCCCGACAATGATCAATAAGTCATTAGCCAGCATGAAACCTGCAGCGGCAGCAGCCCAACCAGAATACGAGTTGAGCATGGAAACCACCACTGGCATATCAGCGCCACCGATAGATGCCACCAAATGCCAACCAAATAGCAAGGCAATAACTGTCATGATGAGGAGGAAAGAAATACTGGCTGGAGCTGAGATGAATTGGATCAAAATAATGGCGCTGGCAATTAACGCGAGTAAATTCATCTTATGGCGATGAGGCAGCATTAGGGCTTGCGAATTGACAATACCACGTAATTTTCCGAAAGCGACTAAGGAGCCGGTAAAAGTCACCGCGCCAATGAAGATCCCCAAATACACTTCGACTAAGTGTATATAATAAGCTGCGTCATGCGCTGGTGTAGCCATTTGAACGACTTCATTAGCCATTAATGGGTGAACATCGAAATAGCTGTTGTAGCCTACGAATACCGCAGCAAGTCCGACAAAGCTGTGCAGCACAGCAACCAACTCTGGCATTTCAGTCATTTCGACTTTCTTCGCAAGATAGATACCGATAACCCCACCGATAGACATTGCTATGAGTATCCAGTGGATGCCTAACGTTTCGGGTTTTAATATGGTTGCCAATAATGCGATAGCCATACCGATAACCCCAGCTAGGTTACCTTGTTGTGCCGTTTCTTGTTTGGATAAACCCGCTAAACTAAGAATAAATAAAATAGCCGCAATTAAATAAGCCGCGGTGATAATTCCTTGAGACATAAAACAAAGCCCTCGACTTATTGATCTTTACGAAACATTTTCAACATGCGTTGAGTCACAGTGAAACCACCAAAAATATTAATGCTGGCAATTAATACGGCAAAAAAAGCCAATGCGTTAATCAACAAAGAATCATGGCCTATTTGTAATAATGCGCCGACAATAATGATCCCTGAAATAGCATTGGTCACCGACATTAACGGCGTATGCAGGGCATGAGATACATTCCAAACAACGTAATAGCCCACCACACAAGCTAAAACGAATACGGTAAAGTGTGACAAAAAAGCCGCGGGTGCCGTGGCGGCAATTGCAGTAAAGGCGATTGCGCCGAGACCAGCCAAGAGTAATTTTGCTTTCGATGATTTTGGTTCCGTAACCGTATGAGGTTTTACTTCAGGTGCTAGCGGTTTTTGAGGCGTAACGGAAACTGAAATCGGTGGCGGTGGAAACATCAGTTTTCCTTGATGAGTCACTGTCATATTGCGCGTGACCACATCGTCAAAGTCCAATGAAATTAGACAGTCGTCTGATTTGGATTTTTTTGCTTTACACAATAACTTCATCAAATTAACTAAATTAGTGGCATAAAGCTGGGAGGATTGCGCTGGCAACCTTGCTGCAAGATCGGTATAGCCAATAACGGTTACTCCATTGTCTGTTACCACTTTTTTTCCTGATTGACTGGGTTCAACATTGCCGCCCGAGCCAGCGGAAAGATCGACAATAACACTGCCCGATTTCATACTGGCAACCATCTCATTGCTGATCAACTTAGGTGCGGTTTTGCCCGGGATTTGTGCCGTGGTGATAATAATATCAACATCTTTAGCTTGCTCAGCAAAGAGCGCCATTTCAGCATCAATAAAGGCCTGTGACATCACTTTTGCATAGCCATCACTTGGATCATTAGCGTTATCTTTAAAATCAAGCTTAAGAAATTCCCCGCCCATAGATTCAATTTGCTCTGCAACCTCAAGACGGGTATCAAAGGCGCGGACAATGGCGCCAAGAGAACCAGCGGCACCAATGGCGGCCAAGCCTGCGACACCTGCCCCAATCACCAGCACTTTTGCTGGTGGTACTTTGCCTGCTGCGGTTATTTGTCCAGTAAAGAATCGCCCGAACTCATGGGCAGCCTCAACGACTGCGCGATAACCACTAATGTTAGCCATTGATGATAGTGCGTCCAGTGATTGAGCTCTAGAAATACGCGGCACCATATCCATAGCAAGGACTGTGATGTTTTTTTGTTGTAGCTGACTAACAAGTTCTGGGTGTTGGGCTGGCCAAATGAAACTGACCAAAATGGTTCCAGCAGCAATTTGGTCAATTTCTTGTGCTGTTGGTGGGTTTAGTTTGAAAATAATGTCAGATTGCCAAATTGACTGAACAATGTCAGCTTGAACTTGCTGGTAATCTTCATCGCTAAAGTTTGCAGCTGCACCTGCATTGACTTCTACTGCAACGGTAAATCCGAGCTTAATTAATTGAGTGACACTCGCTGGGGTTGCTGCTACGCGAGTTTCATTTGCTTGTTGCTCTTTTGGTATACCAATTTGCATAGAGTTTCCTTTTTTGGTACTGAAAAAAGAAGTTAAAAAGACTGCTTATAAAACATTCGAATCAAAACAATATGGTAGCGGTGGCGATATTGCAATCGCCCGTTAGCAGGTTATTGATAGTTTTAATCTCAAGGAAATAAACAAGACTTTGCAGCAATTTTTGCTGATCTGCGAATTTTTTTGTTGATGCTGAGTGGCTACTCAAAAATAAGGCGCTTTTATGACAGAAAGAAATTGTGAGTGAGTGAAAACTTAATACAAATCACAGTTCACGCAAGTGATACATACGATTTACCGCCAGTTGAGTTGATGCCATGAATTGTCACTTTCTGTTGGAGGGTTGATATAAATTCCAATTGTAGCTTTAAGCCTAGTTTCACATTTTTATGGAGCAAATTACTGATTGGTTTGGCTTCTAGTAACTGCTGAATAAGGCTTAGGTTTTCAACATCCATTTGATACATAACATAACAAAAAGCATAAAACTTGTGTATTTGGAATCCATAATCATAAATCTCCATGTGAGATTGATATATATCTTGGGTCTGAATAAGATAATCTTCAAAGCAACTGTAGATACCGCAGCCAATTTCTTGTGCTGTTCTGGGTTGGTAAGCTTGATCTAAAAAGGGTTGTCTCTTGATATATTCTTTGAGCATTTTTTGCAAGTTTTGATTGTGAAAAGGCGCTTGCAATAATTGTTCAAAATCATCTTTAAATTCAATTGGAAAGTGTTTTGAGTGAGAGAGAAAAACGCTTATCGTTCTTGTGAAGGGAGATTGAATTAAGATAGCGGACATAAATGGAGGTTGCATCTTATGGAAAAGATGAAGCATTAGGATATTTATTTTTAGTGAGCAACGCCGCCAGTGTGGTTCTATAGCGCTCAGTTTTTCCCAGTGCTGAACATCATGCAGTGTTGCAAACAGGCGAGAAGCAAATAGCTCGTGCGGCTCGTCATAGTTATTGTCAATAAGTCGATTTTGAACTAAGACTGGGTGTTGCTCTTGGGAGCGATATTGTTGCAAGTCAGCCGCTGAAGTTGTACCTAATACAGGCATTAATGCTACAGAATGACCTTCTAGTTGCAGTACGTTGTTTAAGAAGGATAATGTTGGGATGTAAACTGCGTTGTGCTTTGGCGCAAAGAAAACAGGCCCTCTTATCTCTTTTTCTAGCTCATTTAACCATTTGAAGGCTGAGTACAAGTTGTATTGCTCAGAAGGAAAGTAAGAGGGACTATGCGGTTTATTATCTTCAAATTTCATCGTAATAACGATGACCTCTGCAGATAAATTTGGATTTTTTGATAAGGCAGTTATAAATGGCAGCTCGCAACCATAACGACTTTTTCTTTTGATTTGCTCTAAGAATATTTTTTTATGGTGCGAGTGTTCTGCTGTTGTGATATCAACCACGGTGCAGCCTTGGCAAGGAAGGTCATAGGGAGTTTTAAGTTCACTTAAACCAAATTGCTGAAAACACTTTATGATGATTACTGCGTTTAAAAATTCAATGTTATTGAGCTGGCCCATTGCATATAGCAAAATCAGTATGTTTTCCGCTGCTGCTTTTAGTAAACATGGATCATTCCAGTGCCTTTTCTGAATCGATGTTTCAGCTTTCACAACTGCAGCTTGTGGGATTTTCAGTATGGCTTCTGAAAGCTTTGCTACTCCATGAGCATGTTTAGTTAATGATAAAAAAGTAGTGGATGTCAATGCTGCTTGCCGTTCGAGCCGTTGCTGCAGTGGAAGTTGATCTATATCTAATATGGTAACCGATTCAGTAGAACACTGATATTCTACTTTGAATGGATTGGGGCATAACGACATCATAATAAATGGGCATCTGGTAAATTCATGGGTTACACGAAAAGTATACAGTCTATGTGATTGATTTTAAGTTAATGTTTGTTCACTTCGAAAAAAGTAACAAAGGTCGATAACCTCATATTTTACTGACATAATGCTAACCTGGCTTGCCAAAACGATTCGAAGCAAAAAAGTCAGTAGATAGAACTAACTCTTCTAGCAAACCTGTTTCAAATACCATTCTGCTTTCATATGATGGCTGTTGATAGCTTTCACTGTTTTTATTGAAAGGTTAAGCAGACTTTCAATAAGGGTTAATTTGAGGGGGTTACAATGAAACAAACTAAGCGTTTTCAGTGGAATATCTTATGTGCTCTATGCTGCGCTTTTTCTTTTGCCGCTTACTCCACTCCTTCGCATCAACAAAATTTACATCAAGTTCAAGAAACCACGCTAATATCTGGCAAAGATTATGAGCTTAAATCAATAAATTACAGTCAAAATGGTGTTCAATATTCCAGCACCCTTTACTTTATTCACAGTAAAGAAGGTGTTGTTAATGCCATCAATGAAGCTGGATTATCAGTAGATGAAAAAACAGGGTTATTGGCAGACTTTGCTGAAGGTGAATCACAAGTTGTCGTTCTTGATAAAGAGTTATCAGAGCAAAAATTCATTGACTCCCCCTCTTTGAACGATTATTTGTTCCGCAGAGGCTTGCTTGAGGTGCAACGGCAGGAAATTGCTAGCCTTAAAGCAGCAGGAAATCAGCCTCTAGCGGATGAAAACGGCGTACTCATGTGTAAACAAAGGAATAAAGGTGATAAAGGCTTTGGTAAAAAACTGGACTTTCCTTTTTATCGCTCTAAAACTGCGGGCAGCGCTGGAGCTAATGCCAACTATGTCATTGATGCTGAGTTTAAGGCTGATGCAGATGCCCGGATCTATTATGAATATGACTCACGTTATTGCGTGCCCTATAAATTCTTATTTAAAAAGCTGGTCGCTAAAGCTGACTATCAAGCGCGAGGCAATATCGATTTTAGTGGACATATCTCTGATAATTTCGATGTCTTTGACTGGAAGTCAACACGTAAAGAAGTTGCCAAAGGTTGGTTTCCTGTCGGCCCTATCCCTGTGAAATATGACATTGAGCTGCCAATTAAAGCAGGCATTGGTCAAATTAATTTTCAAGCAAAAGGTGAAGTTGGCTTGTTTAAGCAGTTAGATATTGAAGGGCATTTTGTTTTTGAGTGTACTTTAAGCGGCTGTAAGCAAACAGGTTCAAATTTTATCGATAAAGGCGCTTTTAAACCAAGCAATGTTAAGTACCCGAACTTAGCAACCTTTAATTTAGAACCTTATCTCAATGTCACATTAGAAAATGACATTTACAATAAATTACTGTGGGCTAATGTTGGCACCAAAGAAACTTTACCTATTTCTGTTATGGGTTACTTCGGAAACACTTGCGATAACGGTGATGGCATTGGTGGTAACGAAACAGTTAATGCTGGTTTATTGAATGTCGATATAACTGGAAAAGCGTTTGCTGAAGGCAACACATTTCAAGCTCAGAACTGGCCGCTTTTAAATGAAAATGTGTATTTTATGGATCTTGTACAACCAAGCACAGCCTTGTCGCCGATTGTTCGTCCAAATATTAGTGGTAAGCAAGTTTCCTTAAGTGTTGGAGTGCGATCTTGTGTTTCAATGCTCCCAAGCCGTTATCAAAACTATTCGGTTGATTGGGGAGATGGAAGTACAGATAAAATCAGTCATATGAAAGGATTCAAGATGTTGACTCACAGCTATGGGAATAAAGGAAACTATCATATTGTTGTTAATCACGTATCTGGGCCGAGTACTCAGCTCAACATTAATTTGTAGTCTAATGGGCTGAGCACAAAAATGTGCTCAGCCATACAGCTAGCTATTATATTAACCAAGCTCGGAAGTTACGTCCTTTCATCTTGCCATCAGTAATTTTGCGTAATGCTTTTTTGGCAATCTTACTGTTTACCGCAACAAAGGCACGAATGTCAGTAATGTGAATTTTTCCGATCTGATCGCCGCTGAGTTCTTTATTGGCGGTTAATGCGCCTAAGATATCACCCGGACGCAGTTTTTGTTTTTTACCGGCATCAATCTGGATAGTTCTCATTGCTGGTTGTGGTGGCTGTGCGTGGAGCAAGCTCATTGGTGGCAGTGGTTCACTTACGATTTCTCGCCCAAGCGTGTCTTCAATTAGAGATACAATATAACCATGCTCTGTATAAAAGGTGTAGGCGTAACCTTTACTGCCTGCGCGACCAGTACGGCCGATACGATGAGTGTGCACTTCGTGATCAAATGCAAGGTGATAATTGAATACCGCATCTAAAGAATCGATATCTAAACCTCGAGCAGCAACATCGGTCGCGACCAAAATGTTCAAACTCTTATTGGCAAAACGCAGTAATACTCGATCACGATCGCGCTGCTCTAAGTCGCCATGTAAAGCTAAGGCACTGAAACCTAAATCTGCTAATTCATCAGCGACTTGTTGAGTTTCACGTTTAGTATTACAAAATACAACTGCGCTCTCTGGTTGTTGTTGTAGCAGTAGTAACCTTAACGCTTCCATACGTTGCTGATTGTCTTTTAATTGGTAAAAATGCTGTTCAATGCTCGAATTATCATGAGTCTCTTTAACGGTAATGCGTTTTGGAGAATGCATAATGCTTTCTGTCATTGCTTTTATCTGTTTTGGAAATGTGGCACTAAATAACAGAGTTTGCTTGGTAAAAGGCAATTCCCCCAAAATGTCATCGACGGCATCTTGAAAGCCCATTTCAAGCATGCGATCCGCTTCATCTAAGATCAGCATTTCAACATTACTTAGATCTAAACGATTACGGCTTAAGTGGTCGGTGATCCGTCCCGGAGTGCCGACAATAATGTGCGCGCCATGTTCTAATGAACCAATTTGTGGTCCCATAGGTACGCCGCCACAGAGCGTCAGCACTTTGATGTTATGAATTCCACGAGCAAGGGTACGAATTTCTTTAGCAACTTGATCAGCCAATTCACGGGTTGGACATAACACCAATGACTGAATACGAAAACGCTTAACATCCAGTTTATTGAGTAAACCTAAACCGAAAGCGGCGGTTTTTCCTGAGCCAGTTTTTGCCTGAGCAATCACGTCCTCACCGGCTAAGATCAAAGGCAAACTTTGCTCTTGAATGGGTGTCATGCTTTGATAATTCATAGTGCTCAGATTATCTAACAGCCCTTTCTTCAACGATAATGATGAAAATGAAGCGGAAGATGATTTGGTATAGTCAGACTGGCTCAAGTTGATGTCCTACTGTGTGGAAAGTATCTTAAAAAATAAGGCGGCGATTCTATCACTTTTTTATCATTAACTTCAGCGTTATTTGAGCTATTTTTACACAGCTTCGAAAATAAGGTGTTTAATCTATACCAAAGTGTGGTCACTGACATCATAGTGTTAGATAAGTTGAACAATCAATCGTAAGGAGTTCAATAATGTCTAGCATCAATGCAATATCAAGAACTGACCATTTAAATGAACAATTACCTTGGATAGACAGCTTGCATTCGCAATTGATGGATGAGTTATATCATTTTATTCCTAAGCTAATTCAAGATATTTCAGTTGTTACTAGTGATCTGCATCATGGCTTAAATATTATCTCGACCATGGCACACCAAACTACTGGGGCAGTAGCAGATATTGCAACGCAAATACGAACTGATGGTGGTTTACTACCAGCAATGAAGATTGCTCTATCTGAGCTTAAATCTGGTATCAATCCTGTTACTCAGGCGATTAAGCCGGAACATTTAGCCGCTTTTCGTGTTGATGAATCACAATTAAAAGCGCTTGCGACGCAACTAGAAAAGGATACTAAACCGCTTGAACAAGACATTCGGAATGCAGGTATTCAAGCGATAACAGCGGCGCAGGGTCTGGTTGATATCAGTCGGGTAGTGCTAGAGGTGTATAACGGTCAATTCGACCAGAGTATGATCCAACAACTCATAAAAGATGGCAACGATATCGTGAAAGAGATGAAAAGCGCGTTGCAAGTTCAAGTGTGAATCGTATAAAAAAGCCAGTGATGCTTGGGCACTACTGGCTTTAAATTTTTAACCGAAATGGTTCGCTTAATATTATTTCTCAGTCCAAAACCAAATTTGGCAGCCATTGATATTGGCATCTTGAAGTACGTGCCTGTGTCTTTCCGCTGCGCGTTTGCGAGGGTAAGGACCCAGTACTACTTTATACCAAGTGCCATTAGAACCTTTAGTTTTTCGAACTTCAGCTTCAATACCTTGAAATGCAATTCTGGCTTTTAACTCACTGGCTTGAGATTGAGTTCTAAATGAGCCACATTGCATTTGATATGGACGTTGGGGCTTATTACTTTTCTCTGGTAAATCAACTTCAACCTGCTTGTTTTCAAGCATATCTTGATATTGCCACTGATCTTTTGGTTTTGGCGGTAACTCATCTTTTTTAACGGGCTTTGTTTTTACTGTTGCAGGTTTTGGTGCGTTTTTAGCACTGTCTTTAATGCTCCATAAAAAGTAGCCAAAACCAATAACTGCAATCAATACCGACACCAGCAATAGGATAGGAAATCCTCTGCTGGGTGTGGATGATTTGTTAGCACGAGAAGTTTTACGTGCTTTGGGCTTACGATTAGCGTAATCGCGACTCATATTACATCTGCTCTAACGTCTCAATCCCTAGAAGTGCAAGACCTTGTTTTAAGGTACGTGCCGTTAGTTTAGCCAATAATAAGCGGCTAAGTTTTTGCTCTTGTGTTTCTGCTGCCAAAACAGGACAAGCTTCATAGAAGCTAGAAAAAGCACCAGCTAATTCAAATAAGTAACCACAAAGTACATGTGGCTGACCTTTAGCGCTTACACGGGTCAATACTTCATTGAATTGACCAAGCTTGTTGCCTAAGTCTTTTTCTTTATCATGTTCAAGTTGCAGCGTCGCATCTGAAAGATCAATATCAGTAGCACGTTTGAAAATACCCGCCACACGAGTATAGGCGTATAACAGATAAGGTGCTGTATTTCCTTCAAAACTTAACATTTGCTCAAAGCTGAATATATAGTCACTGCTGCGGTTTTTTGATAAATCTGCGTACTTCACTGAACTGATACCAACAACTTTAGCAATGTTTGCGACAGTTTCGTCATCCATATCTGGGTTTTTGCTGCGAACTAACTCATTAGCACGAACGATGGCTTCATCGAGTAAATCAATTAGCTTAACCACACCACCGCTACGGGTTTTAAAAGGACGTCCATCTTCCCCATTCATGGTGCCAAAGCCAAGATGCTCAAGTGATAATGATTCTGGAACAAATTTGGCTTTTTTAGCAAGACTAAACACTTGCTGGAAGTGCAAGCCTTGACGTAAGTCGACGAAATAGAGTGCGCGATCGGCTTTCAATACGTTAGCGCGATAACGCATGGCTGCTAAGTCTGTAGTGGCGTACAGGTAGCCACCATCGGCTTTTTGAATAATAACCGGCAGGGGCTCACCGTCTTTATTTTTGAACTCGTCTTGGAAAACAACTTTGGCGCCGTTGCTTTGGGTTAATAAACCTTGAGTATCAAGATCGGTAACCACTTGAGCTAAATCATCATTGTAAGCACTTTCACCATGTACATTGTCACGGGTTAAGCTTACGCCAAGAGTTTCATAAACATCATGGCAATGACTTAAAGAAATATCGTTAAATTCACGCCATAGTTTATTGCAGTATTCATCGCCTGATTGCAGTTCAACAACGAGCTTACGAGCACGGGTGGCAAATTCTTCAGACTCATCAAAACGCACTTTAGCTTGGCGATAGAAATTTTCTAAATCAGATAATTCCATGTCGGCTTTTTGGTTGTTATTGGCGCGCAGCTCTTCCATATATGCTAGCAACATACCAAACTGCGTGCCCCAATCACCGACATGATTCTGGCGGATCACGTTATGACCTAAAAACTCAAGGGTACGAACGACACTGTCACCGATAATGGTTGAACGTAGGTGTCCCACATGCATTTCTTTTGCTAAATTTGGTGAAGAATAGTCAACTACAATGGTTTGAGATTCAGGTAGAGTTACACCAAGTTTGTCGTCATTGAGAGCTTGTTGAAGTTGATTTGCTAAGGCATTGTCATCAACAAAAAAGTTAATGAAGCCAGGACCTGCGATTTCAACTTTTGAAATATAGCTAGATTCAGGCAAGTTATCGATGATCAACTGAGCAAGTTCACGGGGGTTCTTGCGTGCAGCTTTCGTTAGCATCATCGCAAGGTTGGTTGCGAAGTCACCATGACTTTTATCTTTGGTTCGGTCTACCTGAATGCGAGCCTGAACATCCGTTGGCACTATCCCTTGCTGGATTAAAGATTCTAAGGTTTGTTCTAACAAAGATTGAATATGTGATTTCATTGGTGATCTTCAATATTGATTGATGAAATATAAAATAGCCGACTATTTTAACCAATTTAGTAACGTGGGGGAATGTTTGATTGCGATTTGTGCGGCAACAAAACGAACATTTTTCTGAGCGTTCCTATGAGCCTTTTAGTTAACTTGTTGCAGGAGAGCATCAGGTATCACGAACTTATATTCAAACAGTACTCTCAGAACGAACATCATCTGGCTTCGGGCCCTGATTGAGCTGCCATTGCTTGGGTGAGTTGCTTACGCTGCGTGTTCGGTGAAACATAACTGTGAATTGGATTGTCTGAATCGAGTCTTGTTGCACTCTCGGATTCAGTTAAGTTTTTCCCTTCAGCTTTGGATGAACTCTTCACCGATGTTGCTTTATCACTCTCTTTGGTTGATGTTGCTTCAGTCGTGTTTTTCGTTACAAGTGGTGTAGGCTCAGTTGGCTTCAAAGGGTGCGAAGTCACAGGAATAGCTAGAGTAACTTCAACCTCCGCTGTCACACTAATATATTTTTGCTTAGAAAGATTGTCATTTTTCCGAGGTTTAGTGTGAGAATCTGTAGGAGTAGCACTGGCAGGACCTACTGTTGGTACTCCGAGTAAGGAAGATTGTGAGCGGCTTGCAGAGGTTGAGGTTGCTGCGTTAGAAGCAGCTCTGTGTTCATTAAAGTTATTCGTTAGTTGTTCTTGAAACTCTTGAATAACTTGCAGGTGATTAACTTTTGCTTTCTGAGATACATCCTCTTTGCTAGCTAGCTTAGCCAGTGCGCTCACATATTGGGTTGAAATCGGGTATAAAGAATCAGAAATACTGAACCACCTTTTAAGATGTGTTTCACTCGCGTATTTTGGATTTGATAAGTGTTTGATTTTACTTTGATGAAATCCCTGTTTATCAGCTTGCTGCATAAGTTTGATAGTGGTTTTAGTTCCAAACTCTCGGACAAGCATTTCTGCAACTAAGCTTCCTCCATAGACATCACTGTTTAGTGCTTTTAAGGTTTTTATTGGTTGCTGCCAACGTGCGAGACAACAACCACGGTTGGCTCTAATCGTACAAGGAATTGATTAGGCTGTTTTTTTGAAATTTCTTCTGCGAGCTCGACGATTGTGGTATCCGGCGTAATAGTGAACTCGATACCTTGGGTTAACTGTGCGATAGACATAGATTCAGCCCGCATTTTTTCTTAAATTAAGTGTTACCATAACTTATTGAGTTGAATACAGACTGAATTTAATACGATTAATCATAATAGATCTTGTGGATCGCGATCTATGCTCCAGCGGCAGCGTTTGGCTTGCGGCAATTGCTCAACTTGCTTTAATGCATGCTCAAATGCTTGTTGTAATAATGGGCGCGACTTAGCTTGAAACATTAAGTGGCGACGATACTTGCCTGCTTTTTTGTCCATGGGTGCAGGCATTGGGCCGATGACTTCGCAGTCTTCATGTTGTGGTAAGTAACGACTAAATTCACTCAAAAATAAGTCAGCATCCTCGGGCTTATGAGATTCAGCACGGATCAGCACCATATGCCAAATTGGTGGCAATAGTGCTTGTTGGCGTTCTTTTAATTGATTGCGTGCAAATTCAGCGTAGCCTTTGTGCAGCAACTCTTTTAATAGCGGATTGTCACTTTGGTGAGTTTGCAGTAATACAGTGCCGGCTTTCGTTGCTCGGCCTGCTCGACCTGCAACTTGCGTATATAATTGACCAAAGCGCTCAGGGGCACGAAAATCAGCACTAAATAAGGCGCCATCAACATCTAATAACCCAACTAAAGTGACATCAGGAAAATGATGCCCCTTTGCCAACATTTGAGTGCCGACTAAGATCTTATATTCGCCTTTGTGAATGGCATTAAGATGGCTTTCTAATGAGCCTTTTTTGCGAGTACTGTCTCTATCAATACGTACCACAGGAAATTCAGGAAATTCTTGCTGCAATGCTTGTTCAAGCTGTTCTGTGCCAATACCATGATTCAGCAGCATAGTGCTGCCGCAGTTGTGACATTGTTTAGGAATCGCGTATTGATTGCCGCAATGATGACAACGAATTTCTGATAAGGCTTGATGAACCGTAAAAAAGGCATCGCAGCGATCGCATTCGTGTAGATGTCCGCATTCGTGGCATAACAAGGCTGGTGCAAAGCCGCGACGGTTAAGAAACAGCAATACTTGATTGCCCGCATTAAGATGAATGCGTAATTCATTAATGAGTGCTGTTGACATGCCAGCTTTTAGTGGTTGATCGCGAATATCAATGATCCCTTGGCGAATATTCTGCGCAGCGCCTGCACGCTGAGTCAGTGATAAGTGTTGATAACGATTGCTGAGTGCATTTTGTAGTGTTTCCAGAGACGGTGTTGCCGAGCCTAATACTACTGGAATGTCTTCTAGGTGACCGCGCATTACTGCCAGATCTCGGGCGTGATAACCGACACCTTCTTGCTGCTTGAAGCTCTGATCGTGCTCTTCATCAAGAATAATCACACCGGGGAATGCCATTGGCGTAAACAGCGCCGAGCGTGTACCAATAATAATGGCAGCTTCACCGCTGCGAGCTAATTTCCAAGCTTCGAGTCGCTGTTTGTCAGTTAGCCCTGAATGAATGACCGCAATTTTTACTAAAAACCGTTGCTTGAATCGACCAATGGTTTGCGGCGTTAAGCCAATTTCTGGCACCAAAATTAGCGCTTGTTTTCCTTGTTTTAAAATTGATTCCAGCAAGGCTAAATAGACTTCGGTTTTACCTGATCCGGTAATGCCTTCAACAAGGCTGCATTGATAGCCAGTTTGGCTGCAAAGAGTCGCAACGGCAACGGCTTGCTCCTTATTGAGCTTATGTGGTGTTTCATCTAGAACTAGCTGTTCACGCCAATCGAGGTTAATTTGATGCTGCTGCTCGACTTGTTGCACCCATTGTTTTTCAATGGCTGACTTCAGTGCAGATTTACTCAGCTGTAAGTCATTAAACTCTAATTGAGTCAATGGGTTTTTGGCTAAGATCTCGATTAAGCGTTTTTGTGCTGGTGAACGCTTCAGTGTAGTGATATCGAGTGCTTTTCCCGTAACAGTTAATTGGTACTCAGAACAGGTTTCTTGTGCGGTATTAGCCCCTTTTCTCAAGGCAACAGGCAGAGCTTGAGTCAACATTTGTCCATGACTAACAAAATAATAGTTTGCCGCCCAGTCACAGAGCTTGGCTAATGATGCGGGTAAAATCGCCTGCTGATCGAGAAGCTCAATAATGGGTTTTATTTTAGTGCTTGGCACATCACAATCATCAACAAGTTTAACAACTAAGCCTATCAACTGTTGCCGCCCGAAAGGTACTTTTACTCGACCACCGACGCACACCTGTGTTTGTAGAAGCTCAGGTACGGAATAAGTAAAACTTCGGCGTAATGGGACAGGCAGAGCAACTTCTACGAAAAGCGGCATAAAAACAATAAACTTTAGGCAATTGAATATCGTTAAGTGTACTGAGACTGGTGACATAGAGCCAGTGATATCAAAGTAATAATGAAAAAACTTTTACTTGTCTGAGCAAGGGCGATCGAGTAGAATTTTGCGGCTTATGGATTGAGTAAATTTTGCTTATCCAGACGAAACGAATTGAATTTTAACGCATGTGGTGCTCAACTTCGGGTTGGGAGAGCGACATGGCCTTATTATTAGGTAACCCAAATGAAAGAGAATATCCACCCAGACTACGCTGAAATCACTGCAACTTGTACTTGTGGTAACGTGATCAAAATCAACTCAACTGTTGGTAAAGATTTACACTTAGACGTATGTGGTGCATGTCACCCATTCTATACTGGTACTCAGAAAGTTGTTGATACTGGTGGTCGTATCGACAAATTCAACAAGCGTTTCGGTGTATTGGGTAAGAAGTAATCGTAACGATCATTTCTTATTAGCGAAAAGGCTGAGTATTACTCAGCCTTTTTTGTTAACACTATCTTATTGAATAGGGATTGGTGTAAATGGATTTTGTTGCTTTTCTTTATTTATATCACTCTCCCAGTCAATTAATTCCGTGAGTGTGGCGGGTAACGGATAATTAACAGGATCCATTAAAAAATTCTGCACAGAGGTTCGGTATTGTAACTGAATATATTGGTCGATAAAGGAATTGAGCACTTTCTTTTGCTGTGGATTTGTTCTACTTGAATGTAAAATTCCTTTTTCAAACATGAAATCAGAGCTGTTATGGTTTTCCCATGAAAGTGTTCGGCTTGGCTCAGAAACAGCAAAGATAACGGTTAATAAGAAGGCGTATTGATCTCGCTGTTGATAACAGTTTTCGCTGTTATAAAGTTCACTGGTGCAGTATGCAGGTGTGAAGGCTTCCGTTTCACTGTGTCCTAAACTAGGTGTTAGGGTCTCGTCCAAGTCGATATACTGCAATTGTGGTGAGACAGGTACTGAGTTATGCCTGTTCGCATTAGCTTTATAAAGGAAGTTGCTGGGTTTTATATCTCTCAAGTAAATTCTTTTGTTGTGAAGCAGTTCTAAGCAACGGCAAGCGGGCCGAAAGGTTTCTATGCTGATAGTTTGATGCGCTGAACTTTTTGGCGCTAAATAACTGTTAAGATTAATGCCACCATTGACTGCGACAAATGTGCCTCTTTGAGTCGTGAAACCTTGCATTGCGATTTGCATCGTTGAGTGCGCCTCAATATCGCCTTTAAGTGCTGCTCTTATCTCCGTAAAAAGCTGAAATAAAAAATGATTGCGTTTATCTGATAAGGTTGTTCCTGGTTGTCTTGAGAGGTTAGTATTCGTAAGCGCAGATGGTGACATGTTAAACTCAACATAGTCGTCATCCATAGATTTCAGTGCCTTGTTTCTCCCTATGTCGGCTTCTACACACGCATCACCAACAGGTCTTCTCAATGGTGGAAGAAGATGATGTTGTGTAAAGTAATATGGCGTTTCTGTTTGCGATTTCTTGTCTTTATGAATGAGCTGATAAAATGTAAATGGCTCTAATAATTGTTGTGCTAATAGCTGCTTATGTGTTGCATATGTTTGCTGTATTTTTAAAGCAGCATTGTTCATTACTGGTGACAACTTAAAGAGTATTTGGGCAATTTCTTTTTCACTGTTGCTACTTTCAAGAGCACCCAGTAATTGTGCTTTTACCTTTGTGTTATTGAGGCGGTTAAGAATAAATGTTGATTGGCAACTGCTTGATTGATACATGATAAGTATCGTTTTTGCTAGGTTAAAATGATCGCAACTTTGTTGAATTATGCAGCAAGCTCTTTGAGGATCAATTAATAGTAGCGCCATAGCTAATTGTGGAAGGGGAATATGTTCAAATAATCGATGACTTTGCTCTATTTCAATGTGCTGTAAAGTAGCGGTAATTAATTCATGTTGATTTCCCTGTGCTAACCAAAGTGTTACTTGTCTGCCGTTGTTAAAATCAATCATTTTTCCTCTATCGCATGCATTAGCATTGATAACTAGTTTGTGCCATTGTTGGTGCGATAATTTTCGGTTAAAGGATTGGCGTTGTAAGTAAGGAGCTTTGGCGAGAGTGAGGGCAGTTTCTCGAATATATAAATCGACTAGATTGTGGGTTAGCCGAATCGTTAAAACTGATTGATTTGCTATTAAATAATTAATGGTATCTAGCCTCTTATTACCACTGGTACATGATAAATAATGCTCTAGAACTTCAGAATAATCGGATTGCAGCCGTAAGAGGGTAATTACTTTCTGCGGTGGTAAAAAAGTATATTTCTGCGCCAGCGTTTTGGCACCAGCTGTTGCAATTGAAAAACCTAAACTTGGAACTAAGTATCGTATAGTCTGATCTGGGATCAAGGCAAATATCGCAATGAGAGGTTCAGGTAGAGTTTTGGTGCACAGGATGGTCAGAAACTCGGGAGAGGAATTGCTCATCCATAACTTGATACAATGAAACGTATTAGGCTCTTGCTCTTGGCATTTTGCTGTAGCAACAACAGCATTCATTAACCAATCTCGTTTATGCTTAAAGTCTGGGTGGGCTAGACAGCGTTGTTGATCACTAACATCCATATTAAAAAGTAGATGCATTGCGGGAATATTAGAGATCTTAAGTGAGAGTTCTAATAGCTGGCATCCATTACAGTTTAAGCTTTTTTCTAATAACTGTTCGAGGGTTATTGTGGTGTCGGGCGTTTCAAAAATTATCACCAAT
>JBMYXI010000055.1:0-22613 GCA_049608225.1 Parashewanella sp. | reverse complement strand
CTGCTATTATTTAACATAAAAATTGACGTAAAAAACATCAACTGTCTACCGCAATAAGAGAGAAATAGTAACTTTCTCTCTTTTTTTTTCATTTTTTGTTAACAGATAGTATGAATTAGGTATAATCGACCACGCCAAGGGGTGTTTGAAATTCAGATCGTTTAACGCTATTAGTGGTAAAACGACTTCAGACTGAGATGTTGTTCGCAACGAACCCTTAGAACCTGATCCGGCTAATACCGGCGTAGGAATGGGCTAAATTAACGATATTGATAACGCATTTATGAATATAAATTCGTTATCAGCTGTTGTCGAACAATTCGCACTTTCGAACCGCTTCTCAAGCCGGATCTCAGAATATTTTTTTGAGGTCCCATGTTAAACAAATTACTTAAGCTATCTCCGATAGCTATATCCATCGCTTTAGCCGTTAGCAATCACGCCGTCGCAGCAACGACAGACTCTGATATCGAAGTGATTAAAGTTTCTGCCGATTTTCGCAATCATGATTTATTAACGCTTCCTGCAAGCGCCACCATCATCGACCAACAACAATTAGAAGATGAAGGCGCACAACATTTCGAAGATGTGCTTAATTCAATTGCCAATTTTAACTGGTCTGGCGCAACATCACGTCCGCGCTATTTCCAAATTCGTGGCGTCGGTGAACAAGAAGATTATCAAGGTGCCCCCAACTCTTCAGTCGGTTATGTTATCGATGATATTGATCTTTCAGGTTTAGGCATGGTCTCTAGCATGTACGACCTACAGCAAGTTGAAGTGTTACGTGGCCCTCAAGGTACTCGCTATGGGGCGAATGCATTAGCTGGCTTGATCTATTTAAAAAGTAATGATCCAACTGATGTATTTGAACACGGTGCACAATTATCTGTCGGCAATGATGACTTGAGAACCTTTAGCGGTTTCAGCTCAGGCCCTCTAACAGACTCAGGTAAATTACTTTATCGTGTATCACTACAGCAACATAATCAAAACGGTTTTCGTGATAACGTATTCTTAAACCGTGATGATACCAACAAACGTGACGAGTTTTCTGGCCGCACGAAATTACGTTGGCTAGCAACCGATGATATTACCGCCGATCTCACGATCCTTCATGCTAATTTCAATAATGGCTATGATGCGTGGACACTAGACAATAATGGCTTTAAAACACAGTCAGACAAACCAGGTAAAGATTCTCAGCGCACTACAGGCAGCAGTTTAAAATTGAACTTTGCAGGTGACAGCCGTTTTGATGTGACTTCTATTACTTCATATTCAAACACTAATCACCTGCATTCATACGATACAGATTGGGCAAATCCCAAATATTGGCAAAGCCGCAAATGTGGCGATAAACCTTGTGAATATAATGCGACTTTTTCAAAAAATGGTAAACGTAAGAACATTTCTCAAGAGATCCGTTTATCTTCAAAAGAAGCTGGCAGAATTTTCAACGAGTCAACTGATTGGTTAGTGGGAATTTACACTATGAATCTCCAAGAGGACAATGATCGGGACGGTACTTTTGAGGGAAAGCTAACCTCTGATTTTGAAGCCACAAACATCGCCCTATTTGGCCAGCTAGATACACAATTAGGTGATGGATATGAATTATCAACAGGACTTCGCCTTGAGCGTCGTAACAGTGAATACTCAGATTCTAAGAAAGATCACTTTAAACCTTCGGAAAATATGTGGGGCGGTCATATTGCCTTAAACAAAGCCATTGACGTCAACCACAATGCCTACGCTCGAATTGCCCGAGGTTATAAAGCGGGTGGATTTAACTTAGAATTACCGAAAGAACTTGCTGATAAAAAGCAATTTGACACTGAAGTGCTCTATAACTATGAAATTGGTTTAAAATCACTTTGGTTAAATAGACGCTTATCAACTAATGCCTCAGTTTTTTTCATGGATCGTCAAAATCAGCAAGTTAAACATTCTAGACAGTTAGCTAATAAATCTTTTGAGTTCTTTACCGAAAATGCTGGTAACTCTAAAAACTATGGCGTCGAATTGGAAACCAAGTGGCAACCTACTGATAACTTAAATATTTATGCAAGTTTAGGTTACCTAAAAGCACAATATGGTAATTACAAATACAACAAAGGCAAAAACAAAGTCATTGATTTAACCGGTAGAGATCTGGCACATGCACCGCATTTCACCAACAGTTTTGGTGCGACATATCGCGCTGATAATGGCTTTTTTACTAACGTAAATTCAAGCGGCAAGAGTAAATTCTTTTATTCTGACAGCAATGATTCACAATCCAGAGGTTATCAAATCTTAAATGCTCGTATCGGTTATGAGCAAGATTCATGGTCTGTGTATCTTTGGGGAAGTAACTTAACCAATAAGAAATACGGCGTTCGCGGTTTCTTCTTCGGCAATGAGCCTGATCAAGATTGGAAACCAAAACAGTATATTCGTTTTGCCGATCCGCGTCAGTTTGGCTTAACAACCAATATTAAGTTTTAAGCTATTGCCTGATACACTAAACATTCGCAAATGAGTGGATAACAAAGCGAATTATCTGCGGTAAGGATACCGCAGTTAAGCCTGCATGGATGGATTTATGGCGTATTCGCGTGTTATCCACTTATTTTTTAAGGAATACCTATGAAACTCACCGCCGAAATCAGTATGTACCCGCTTAATGAAAACTACATCGAACCTATCCAATGGTTCATCGACCGTTTAGATAGTTATCCGAATATCACCCGCATGACCAACGCCATGGCAACACAAGTCCAAGGTGATTATCAAGATGTCATGAATATGTTAGCAATTGAAATGCAAGCTGCTCATGAGAAATGGGGCAAGGCGGCATTCGTATGTAAATTTTTAGGTTCAGAACTCGATTTGGAACATAAACAATAATATGGAATTACTTCAAACCATTCTTGGGGAAGCGACAGCGTTGACTGGCTGGGAAGCACTTTCTGTTGTACTCGCCTTGGCGTATCTTATCCTCGCGATGAAGCAAAGCATTTGGTGTTGGCCTGCCGCCTTTATTAGCTCAGCCATTTATGTAGTGATTTTTTGGCAAGTTTCTTTATTAATGGAAGCTGTGTTAAGTGCTTATTATGTTGCAATGGCCATCTATGGTTATTGGATGTGGACCAAAGGCAGTCAAGACAGTTCGGGAAACAGTATCGGCGTTAAAGTCACCTCTTGGTCAGCCACAGCCCATGTTAAAATCATCGTAGCAATGACAATACTTTCATTAGGTATTGGTTATTTTATGGCAACCAATACCTCTGCCTCTTTTCCCTATTTAGATGCAGCAACCACTTGTTTCGCGATCATGACGACTTACCTAGTTGCTAAAAAAGTATTAGAAAACTGGATCTATTGGATTTTCATTAATAGCGTCTCAATCTATTTATACAGCAGTAAAGGCTTAATGCTCACTTCAACTTTGTTCGTGTTGTATGTTATTTTAGCTTTTATCGGTTATGCTCAATGGCGAAAAAATTTAACACATGCTCAGCAAGTCTGAAATTCATGGCGTAATCAAACTCTGTATCACTGAGACAGAGTTTGAGTCACTCAACCACATTCACACCATTACGTCACTTAGTGCAGGATTAAGCAATCATAATTTCCTGCTCGAAGGTGATTCAAAGTTTGTATTACGTATAAACTCGCAACAATCAAGTGCCATTTGTGATAGAGATAATGAAATTGAATGTTGGAAGGCAGCTGAAGCATCGGGACTAGCACCCAACTTGCTTTGGGTGAGCACTAATCGACAGTATTACCTCAGTGAGTATTGCCAGCCAACGAGCAAAAATGATGTTAATGTCGACGGTTTACATACACTATTAACTAGCCTATCGAGGCTAGCGCCTCCGAAAAAACAACTGACGACAACTAAACAATGGCAGATTTACCGACAACAAATTGAGCAATTGGAAAATAGATTATTCACCGACACTACGGCAAACGTATATTCACGCTGGTCAGTAATGAAAAGTGCCATTTGGGATAAGCAAAAACAAATAAATACTTGGTTAAATGACATAGATTCTTGTGTTATTAACCCACAATATTGTCACCGTGATTTAAGTCCTGACAATATACTGCTTAAAAACAACAAATTGATTTGTATTGATTTTGAATACAGCTGCGCTTCCAATCCTTTATTTGAACTTGCCTCTGTCATCGTAAATTTTGAGCTAAACAAAGGAGCGGCACAAGAGTTAGCACATAAGTATTTAACTGCTAACCCCAATGTTGTGGCCAACAATTATCAGCAAGTTACCAATGCGATTGCTATTTTTAATATTTTTTACGATTGCTGGGTGGTTTTGATGGCAGGCAATAGTTTATTAGCCAATAACGATAAGATAGCAATACAACAATTCGAAAAATATGAACGATTAGCAACGAAAAATGGCTAAGTGTACACAGCACTTAGCCATTAAAACATATTCACAAGAATTGAATATTACTTGCTTACACGAACACTGAACTTAGCACCGTCTTTACAAGACTGACTCTCACCTACTCCATTCTCAGCCTGTACTAAATACACAGTATTTCCAGGTGTAAATTTCGCATGATTCTCAGACGCACTGTCATGAATAGCTAACGTTAGTTTATTGCCATTATTCTCATCAAAGTCAGCCACTTTAATAGACGAGTCACTTAACTCACAACTCATAAAGTCTTTACGATTCACCGCAAATAAAGCTTCAGGCTTTTGTGCTTGAATGACATATTCATCACCTAAAGCAACAGGTTTAGAATTTACATCAACAATCGCATTTTGCTGCCCATTTTTAATGTCCGCAGTATGATCATCTTTATCAACTAACTGTAGAGTAAACTTGCCTTTTCCTGTACGGCAAAGATCACTAGTGACAACTCGGATCTGATCTTTATCATAATCACCATACACAAAGTGATACTTATTGTCAGGGTGTGATTTGGTAAACATATCGCTTTCTAAGGCGTAGTCACCAATAATACGGATCTTAGGACCTAATGGTAATAATGGTCCTTGATTAACCGCAATCTTGTCATTGCGATCGCCTTTCTCGCCAAACTTACTATAGTCAGCAAACTGGCAACGCTCATACAGTTCAGGCGTTACTTCAAATACATTACCATTTCTTTCAGGTACAGATGAAACAACTTCAACCTGCGCACCTTTTTGAATAGTTAAGGTATTTCTATGGCTTGAATTAACTAGGTTTTGACTAACAATATTTAGTTTAACTTCACGAATGCTAATGTTATCAAGTAAGGCACCTGCATGATTATAAACGTGTCGATTTGGTGAATTCCATCCACTGATCCAGAGTGATTGTGTGCCACTTTTTGCAGTAAAATTGAAGTCAGCCGTTTTCCATTCTTTGTTACCTGTTTCAGTTACCTTGAATATTTCAGCACGAGACGGTGCAATGTTGACTCTAAATTCAACATCACCATTCTTGCTCGCCATTGTATGCAATGCATAGTCTAACTGGAGATTATAAGTTGTATTTGGCGTCAGCCCTGAAATATATTGTCTCATATTCAGTGCTCTAGAAAGACCGATGTGCTGTGAACCTTTAGCGCCAGCAAGTCCAAGATCAATAACACCATTACGGTGCAATGCCGCCCAATGGGTAGTATAAACTTGCCAAGGTCCTAAGTGATTTCTTCCATGAAAGCCTTCGAACCTGCGATAGTGCTCTCCTAAGTTCAACCTTGGTGATTCAAAATCACCATCATTAACAAAATTTTTATTACCTAATGCTAAAGGTTCAGCTGAAACAAAACTAGAAGATAAAGAAAGAGCTGCAAAAACTAACGAAAGTTTAAATTTATTATTCATGGATATCACCTAAAAAATGATCTATTAACAACCCCCATTTGCATCGAGGGCTTAATTTAATCGAACCCTAACTTATTTATAATAAATATAAAAGAAAAAGTATTTCACCAAATAACAAACCCTACTCCCAACAATAAACAAAAAAACGTAACACACTGAAATAAAAGGTTTTACAAACAGGAGGCAAATTAGAGCAATATATCTCATCAGACCATTAAAATACTTTTCCATACATTATTTGACCGTTCAAAACCAAAAAGCAAAAACAAAACAGCTTATAATTTATAACAATAAACAAATTAAACTAATTACTCTGGTCTAATCAGATATTTTTAAATAGACAACCTATTACAAAGAATATAACTTTCCCTACCAATAAATAACGAATGATTTATTTGGAGTCGTTTCATAATGAAAAAATTGACAAAAATATTTACAGCTGTTGCTTTATTCTCCGCAACGCAAGCTGCTTTTGCTGCACAACACCCTTTTTCATACCGTGATATTGGTAAAATTGTTGATTGTAAAACTCAAGAATGTCAGCCCCTTGAGCAAATCTATATTAACTTAAAATTTGAGAAGAAAAGTCATAGTAGAGGATATTTTGGCTTTATTCCTAAGTTAACCGTTGAGCTTGTAGGTAATCATAAAGAGTTTGGCCCATATGATTTAAAAATGGGTGAGCAATATATTTATCGAAAAGATCGCAGAGTTAACTTTGAAACAGGCTTGAATTACCAATTACTCCCAGTAACTGCGACTTTTGAAAATGGTAAGTATGTTTATGACAATAAAAATGCCATTCCAGAAGCTAAATTTTTACAAGTGAATGAGATCCGCAAAAAAATCATTAATTACTTTATGACCAGTCCAGGTTTTTCTAGTTATAGAGATTTAGCAATGTTGCTAGCACATAAAAATCAGCAAGATTATTCAGTGCGTGTTGATTTACGACAAGTGCCAGTCAAAAATAAGCCAAGTGAAAACTACTGGGCGGGTTATTTAGCACTTTGGGACGATAAAAATAATATTCGAGATGATCATCTAGCTGGTCATGTCTTGACCTTTGATGGCGGTATTATGAACGGTATTAATTATATGAGAGCTGATATCCCACTAACGGGTGGCTATCACGGTGATACCTTCTATGGCCGTAAAGACTCTCAGGGTAACCAGCGCTTTGCTGAGTTCATTACCAAAGAAACTGACTTTGGTGACTTCTTGAGTTTTATGCATAGTAAAATATAACATTTTATTTACAAGGCAACATTTCTTATGTTGCCTTTAATTTAACCTATAACTTATTCTCAATTAATATTACCCCTGCCAATCTTTTATTTTAATATCAACCATCTTTATTTCATCCCTATAAGTTATTATGAAACATCTCTTAAGTGGATATATTAAGATAGCATTGTTTTTATTCATAGGCTGTTTTTCAATAAATCATTGTCAAGCAAGCTGGGTTGATACTTCCGACATCTATTTACGCAGTGATATTCAAGCACTTGCCGATGCAGGAATTATTAAAACACCTGTTAATACATTCCCATTAATGTGGTCAGGTATTAAACATGACTTAACAATTACTAACATTAATAAAATTCCTGCTGACTTAATTAACACATTTAATCGAGTAAATAAAAAGGCAACTTCGGCTGAACAAATTAATTCGACCTCAATTGATGTTACACTTGCCACAGATCCTGCTCGCTTTCTGCATTTTGGCTCTGATTATCGTGAAAAGGGCCAAATGACCATCAAGCAGTCACTAGATTTTCAGCGTATTCACTTCAATTTATCAGCGAGCGCAAATTTAGATGCTACTGATGATAAAACATTTCGATTAGATAACTCTTATTTATCTATTCCCATTGGCAATTGGCAACTATCAGCAGGTGCCTTTCAGCAATGGTATGGACCTGGTTACGATACTTCATTACAAAAATCCAATAATGCCAGACCACTACCAACGATAATGATCAATCGAAATGATGCCCACGGGTTTGAAACACCTTGGCTCAGTTGGATTGGGCCTTGGACACTGGCCACCAGCATCAGTAGTATGGAAAGCGACCGTGCAGTTGCCAACCCGTTACTGTGGAATTTTAGAGGTACTTTTCGCCCTTTCAAACAATTAGAAATTGGCGCATCGTGGGCAATTCAATTTTGTGGTAAAGGTCAGCCATGCGGATGGAAACGCTTTTTTGATGCCATAACGGGTGGAACAGAGTGCAGTTCACAATGTGGCCCAGGGTTTATGTCAAAGGACGGTGCTCAACTGGCTGGTTATGATGTACGCTACACCGATTCACTTTTTGGCATTCCGCTTGGAGTTTACTACCAACGAACCTGTGAAGACTCTAAAGGCTCAGGAGTAGTTGAAATCGTTGATTGCGGTTTTCTTGCTGGGATAGATACTCGGTTTACCCTCAATAAGCAATCTCAAAAATTATTTATTGAATACAGTGACACACTCGTTGCTTGCGGTTCTGATCCACATATCTTCAATTGTTTTTATGAGCACAGTACCTATCGCAGCGGATATCGGTATTACCGAAAAACCTTAGGATCAACTTATGAAAGTGATTCCAGAAGCATTGTAGCCGGGTTAATTAACCAATTTGATAACCAACAAGCATTAACCGCATTACTCAGGTACGTTGAATTAAATAAAGATGGCTCAAGCCCTAATACCTCTTGGTCACCTCAAATTGCTAAAGAGCGTTTAAAAATGCTCGAACTATCATACCGTTTACCATTGTGGCAGGGCATGGTAAGTTTTGGAGGAACAGTGTCAAATTCTCAGTTTACGGCCGCCAAAACCAAAAACAACGCGACCATTTTCGGGAGATACAATTATCAGTTTTAACAACTAGAACTAGCATTCCAAAAAAACTAATTTCAATGCATAAAGAACAACACAGTAAGGAGCGAGGATGAACCAGTCAGCAATGGAAGCTTTTAGGACTAAGTACCGCCAAACTATTTCAAAATATTACAGCGGTTGGTTGCATATGTTTTCTGTGTTAATTGTCGGTTTAATCGTTATGCTGTATGCCGCAGGGCAATTAAATAACGTTGAAGCAATAGAATGGCTAGCACTGCCCATTACGTTATTAGTTGTTAATTTTTGTGAGTATGCTGCGCATCGATGGCTTGGACATAAAAAAACGAAGCTGGCAAAGTTATTTTACAGTCGACACACTGGTGATCATCACAGCTTCTTTTTGGAGAACTACCTGCCTTGGCTCTCCACTAAAGATTGGCGAGTAGTGTTATTTCCAACCTATTTGATTTTTGCGTTTGTACTGGGACTGATTTTACCTTTAGGTACTCTGCTTCATTGGTATGTCTCTCCAAACACCGCTTATTTAGTTGCGATTGCAGCTATATTTGGTTACTTACTTTATGAAGTCATGCACTTTAGTTATCACTTGCCTGATGGCAGTTTTGTTGAGCGTATACCTGTTTGGCGTGAACTAAGGCAGTTACATAATTTGCACCATAGACGCAATTTGATGACCAAAGAAAATTTTAATATTACTTTGCCTATTTTTGATTGGATATTAAATACCTTATATTGGGAAAAGCCACAAAAGTAGTCAATATATTCGTAATACCTGAAGATGCAGGATTTCAGCATTAACCTTTCAAATATTACGAGCACATCAATTTAGATTGAGGAGCCACTATGTTAAACAGTCATGCGTTAGTTCATCCAAACCAAGCTGATTTAGGCAAATTAATTCTCAGAATTACACTCGCAGGATTAATCTTGTTTCATGGCATTCACAAGCTCATGCATCCTCAATCTTTGCAGTTCATTGCAAGCACGCTTATTAAGCATGGCTTACCTAGCTTTATCGCTTACGGCGTGTACATTGGGGAAGTCATCGCGCCACTTGCCATACTTATCGGATTTAAAACTCGAATAAACGCGTTAATCATTGTGATAAACATGCTGTTTGTGTTCGGCTTAGTGCACATGAGTGAATTATTTTCTGTAACCTCTAGTGGCGGTTTAGCTGTAGAATTGCAATTGTTTTACTTATTAACATCATTGGCGGTCGTACTATTAGGAAGTGGCAAATTTGCAGCCAAACCAGATTGATAGCTCAAGTCGACTGACACTAATCAAAGATACAAAAATCATCATCTTCGGCATCTGGGTCATATCTAAAAGTAGTCCCTTGAACAGCCACCTGTTTGGGTAATCCTTTTACGCAATTACTTTTTTCCCTAAGCACTTTTGTCGAGTCTGTTTCTTTCGATACTAAATACTTTTGTTGATGGAAATCAACCTCGCAAATCGCGATAACTAACTTTTGATGACCACCCGCTAAAGCAAGTTCAATTGCTCGTGCTCCTTGTTTATTTTGTTTGTTTAATGCTCGTTTTAGGATATCGATATGATTTTCTTTTATAGCAAGCAACCAGATTAACCCATGCACGTTGCCCTGTTCACACATAGCATGTAAAGGGGTGTTTCCATTGTTATCGACATCACAAATTAAATCAGCAATAAGTGGTACATTTTGTGGTGACAACTTAGGCATTACGCTATTTGGTATGAAGTGCAGCAAATTGCTACCTGTCGTCGTGCGAAACTTTATACAAATAGGCAGCTCTACCAATAATGGTAGTATCGTCTTCATCAATTTTTGTCGGTAACTTTTGTCAGTGTAAATACGTTGTGGCAGCACTGAAAGCAATCTACTTGGCGTTGAAGGAGCAATCGTTAACGTTTTCACCCGTAATTGTTGCAGTTGTTCATCATTTATGCTGTCTGCCAATGAACTAATGCTGGCAAGCCTTGAACGATTATTGGCAAATACAGCTTCAGTTAAATAGGATAAAATGTCAGCTTGCTCCTCAGTTTGATTTCTTTCGGTCGCTAACATTAACCGCCTATGGGCTACACTACTGGGAATATGTGAAAAAGTAACAATTGCTTTAACAACAGCCAAATTGCCCACTTCACAGGCGTAATCAATAAGATATTGGCCTGATGCACAAATCATATCTTCAACATCGATCCCCTGTTGTTGCAATAACAATTCAATTGTCTCAGCTGTCTGTGACATGCAAGCATATTGATAAATATTTAATCCGCTTGCATCTCGCGATAATAAATCAATCGGAGCCAGCGACATAATATGAAGTAACAATTCTGCATTACCTGCTTTTGCGCATACCATCATTGCAGGCAACAATATCTTCACGACATCACCCTTTAATTCACTACCAGCATAATCACAAAGCGCTTTCACGACATCAATATTATTGGCTTCACATGCCTTGATTAACACAGGCCAAACTGCATCACCGCTGCGTACGCATGAGGGCATCGCTTGAGAGACTAATAGGGCTTGTATCTGAGGAAGCTCACCGTTTTGACATGCGGTGGACAATTTCTGACAATGTTCATTTTCTTCCTTGCTGGCAACATGTTGAAATTTAAGCTCGTCAAGTCGATTAATAAGCAAGTGTTTATGCTTCGGATTAACGTACACAAGCAAAGGTTCTACTTGCTTTAACGTTAACTTGGGTACTCCTGCCATTATATTCGCCTCATTCAGATGGCTGAGCCCATTTATGCAACACAATAACACTCTCTCAACTGCCAGATCATGCCTGTATTGCTTAAGGTGTTCACCACACTCTAAGGCAAGATTCAACAGCATGACTAAATCATTGCTATTTTCAAAAGGTTCAGTTGAAACAAGTGCATTTTTAAATTCAGGAGATGGCTTTCTCGAACCAAGCAGCAACTCAAGTTGACGAAATTTAGCAACAAAAGTAGAGAAAAGTAACCTGTTCATTTCATTACTTTTCACTAGTGCATCACTGCACTGATTTAAAATATGTTTCAGTATCTCGGGATCATTAACTTGATCCACCAATTCATCAATAAGTGACGTTAATTGAGGTTGCACAAGGACGGAGTTAGCAGCTAGACAACGAAAAGATAACTCTTTAAGAGGAACTATTTCAATCTTTGCTTGTTCACTGACAGCTAGAGGCATTTCACATTTAGCCTCCATTGCTGCTCTTGGAAGCGTAAACTCTGATGTTGGACTTGGTTCTGGTTCTGCATCTAACTCAGCAAAGTTACTCACTTTTTCAATAGGCTGAGGCTGAATTTTAATTTCACTTCTTGCAGCTGTGAATAAAGCTTGACGCTCACCTTTATGACAAACCTCTGTACCTACGAGTGATGAAGCAGAGCCATGTTTTTTAGGCTGCATATCTTCTTTAGTAGCAGCGATGTGCTTGTATTCTTGGGCTTGTGGTAGGGGGGCAGCAGTTGGTACTGGCTTAAAAACGACTTTTTTAGGGGGGGGAAACTGTGTATGCCCAATAATAAAAGGGCGTTGATGAAGATGCAGTGCTGTTTGATCTTGCTTTACATGAAATACTTCTGTCATTTGTTGGTCGTTTTCCTTCGATTCAGGATATCTAGAAGATTCTGGGTCTGATTCGACTTCCAATTCGACAAAGGACGTTAATTTTTCCAAAAAATATTGGGAAGATGTTTCTTCTGCTGTTTTTTTTACTGTATCGGTAACATCCTCGATTTCTGGACTCTCTTTTATGCCTAAAGCGTTTTCTACGTCTTGAGCTTCTGGAACCTTCGAGCTCTCAGAATCATTCAATTCCGACTCATTGATCTCTGGCTGTAAAATCGTCGACCTTGATAAACGCTGCTCCTCATCGTGTAATTCAATATGAACATCCTCTCTAATCCCGGCAATCCAAGCTTTATCAACCGCTTCAAGCGCTACCGTTTGTAAAGGTAGCCCCAAATCTTTTGCTACTGCGTTATAAAGCGTTCCTAACTGATTATCAGCTAACCCAAATATATTCGCCTTGGATGTAACTAACTGAAAAATATAATCAGCGCCTGCTTGTTGTGATTCCTTATATTGCTCATCGGTTGTAGCTCCACGCTGTAAATAAGCTAACGTCAGACCAATGGAGTAAAGCTTGTAAACGATGTCATCCTTATTTGATGGTAACAATAATAGGGCTGTTTTTTTACATTCTGGAGTAATTGATGTGTCACTTAATAAACTAATGAGTTGATTAAGTTGGAGCAAAGGTGTGTCTAAGCCGTTAGCTTGATATTCGTTAACACTTTGTGAAAATGCAAAATCAACAGCAGCTGTAATACCCGATTTTATACCAATCATCTCACCTATGTTAGGCTGCATAATGACACTTGATGTTACAGAATTAAGTTCGGCAAGGAGATCCGTTTTTTTTCTCTCATTAAGCTCAGTTTCAGAAAAAGCCATGCTTGAAGCTAAACCATAAGCTGAACTTAATGAAGAACTTAACATTAGACTCCCGTTATAAATCGATACTTAGCACCTTGTAAATAAAGTATATATTTAAAAAACGGGTCAATCGTTAACGGACAACCAGAATTGAATTAAAGATAGTTTAACTACCTCTATGAACAAAGTATTTATTAATAGCCATTTCAATGACATTTGCTAATATGTTGCAACAAATAAAAACAAGAGAATTGAAATGACCCTCAGCATACCTATTTTAATCACCTTTTTTGGCTACTTAATTGCCATGATGGCCATCGGGCTATTGGCGTATCGTAAAACCGATAATGTCGATGACTACATTTTAGGTGGCAGAAAAATGGGGCCTGCCGTAACTGCATTGAGTGTTGGTGCTTCAGATATGTCTGGTTGGTTATTGTTAGGGTTACCTGGCGCAGTTTACCTCGGTGGCATAGGTCAAGCTTGGATTGGCATTGGCCTATTAATTGGTGCCTGGTTAAATTGGTTATTAGTTGCGAAACGTATTCGGATCTATACTCATCAAACAGATAACGCATTAACCTTGCCAGACTTTTTTGAAAAACGCTTTCACGATAAACAAGGCATAATAAAACTTATCTCAGCTGTCATTATTCTTATCTTTTTTACCTTTTATACTTCTTCAGGCATGGTCGGCGGAGCGATACTATTTGAAAAAGTGTTCGGTCTTGATTACACCTACGCTCTTCTCATTGGCAGTGCAATCATTGTGTCTTATACCTTTATTGGTGGTTTTTTTGCCGTCTGCTGGACTGACTTTTTTCAAGGTTGTTTAATGTTGATCGCACTATTAATTGTGCCAATCAGCATTTTTTCAGCGCCAGATAGTGTCAATAGTCTTGAGAATATTGACCCACAAATGTTATCGCTGTTTAGTGATAAAACCACATTAACTGGCTTTTTATCTTTAATGGCATGGGGATTAGGTTACTTTGGACAACCTCATATCTTGGCCCGTTTCATGGCGATTGGCGACCCCAAAGATTTAAAAATTTCTCGCCGAATTGGTATGAGCTGGATGCTTGTGGCTCTGCTGGGAGCATTAGCGACTGGACTTGCTGGCGCTGTTTACTTTGCGAATGATCCATTGGCTAACAGTGAAACGGTATTCATTCATTTGACTCAAGCCGCTTTTAACCCGTGGATTGGAGGCTTGTTGATCGCGGCAATTTTATCAGCGATTATGAGTACAATTGACTCGCAATTGTTGGTTTGCTCAAGTGTTATTACTGAAGATTTCTATTTACGTTGGTTACGCCCCAAAGCGGACTCAAAGGAATTAATGCTCATCGGTAGAGCTAGCGTAATAGTAATTGCTGTTATCGCAGGCTATATTGCCCTCGATCCAAATAGCAGTGTGTTAGCCTTGGTTAGCTACGCTTGGGCTGGCTTTGGGGCCGCATTTGGTCCTGTTGTTTTATTAGCGATCTTTTGGAAATCCTACAGTCGTAATGGTGCAATCGCGACAATTTTGACCGGTGCAATAACAGTTATTATTTGGAAACAGCTTAAGGGTGGTATTTTCGACTTATACGAGTTACTTCCCGCATTTTGCTTTGCATTCATTGCAGGAATTGTTTTCAGTAAACTGTCTCCAGTAGCCAAAGATGCAAAAGACGGATTTAAGCAATTCGAAGCGAAACTCTAAGCGCTGGAAGCTCAGCTAATTACTATATAGTTCATCAGCATAAGCTTGTTTTTTATGCTGATGAACAAATATTAATTCATAAACTTAGAATAACTCATACATAGTTTTTACATTACTGAAAATTGCTAACTTCCTCTTGTTCATAATCTTTCTTTGCTCAGTCTCAATTAAACCCATTAAGTCTCTGCTTACTTATTGATATTTTTTACATTTTTAAAACAGGTAAGAAACTGGTCAGACTTGCCGTCTAAACTTTCACTCCCTAACATTAATCGGATAAAGACAATTTTTACATCCTCAAAATTGTTCCTTAGAATAGAACTAATCGGAAAATGATATGAACTCATTCAATAAGACAAGTCTCGCTATTGCACTCGCATTAGTCAGTTCTCAAGCTCTATCTGCAGGTTTCCAACTTAATTCTCAATCCGCTTCAGGCATGGGCAGAGCAAATTCAGGTGATGCCGCCATTGGTGATAATGCATCAGTACTTGCTCGTAACCCTGCGGCTATGTCATTGTTTGACAAAAAATCACTCTCAGTTGGACTGACTTATGTTCAACCTGATGTTGAAGTAAATGACGTGACGACCAATATTGATATCGGCAGTGTCAACAATAGTGCTGATAACAGAGCTATCCCAAATATTTATTATATTCAGCCAATTAACGATAAAATGTCGTTCGGTGCAGGTATTTTCAGTAACTTTGGCACTGGCACTGATACTACAGCACTTGTTAATGCAAACCCGAACAAAGTATTACCAGTAGATTTACTGGGTAATACAGAAGTACTCACTATCAATTTTAATGCTAGTGTTTCATACAAAATGAATGATTACTTCACGTTAGGTGCTGGTCTGGATGTTATCTATGGCTCAGGTAAACTTAACCGAGAAGGCAACCTTCCCTTCGGCCCAAACGGCGCATTAGTTCCTGTTAAATTAGTTGATGTTGATGCCGATGGTGTCCGCGTCGGCGGAATTATTGGTGCCTTGTTCGAATTTAATCAAAATAACCGCATCGGTGTTAGCTACCGCATGACACCTCAATTTAAAGTGTCAGGAGATTTAAACATCTTCGTACCACAAGCAAGAAGAGCCGCTGCATACGAAGACTTAATTATTCCTTTGCCTGATATCTTCCAAGTTGGCGGTTTCCATCAATTGACTGATAAGTTTGCATTTCACTATACCGCTCAATTCACTAAGTGGGGTGATTTCGACCAGATTACACTTGAAGATGGCAAATTAGGCTCAACAAGTGTGCCTAATAGAGCCCTAAAAGAATATAAATGGCAAGATTCATGGTTATATTCTGTTGGTGGTACATATCAACTAACCAACAATATTGCCATCAGAGCAGGTTATTTATTTGATAATAGTGTCGTTGATCAGTTAACCTCAATTTCAATCCCTGATTCTGACCGAAATTGGTATACAGTTGGTGCTAGCTACCAAATCGATCCAAGTAGTTCAGTGGATTTCGGCTTTGCAATTGTTCGCGGTAAAAAAACTGATATCAACGAAGCAAGCATTGTTTCTGGAGCAACAACAGCTCACACTGTCGGCCATGCTAACTATTACTCTGTACAATACAACTACAGCTTCTAATTATTTATCAAATAGACAAGTATAATTATTAAACATCGTCGCATTATTGAGTGCGGCGACTGTTTATCAATTTATCAATCATGCCTGCTACCCATTTCCACTACCTACGTTTATTAAATTCAGTTTACAAATAATTATAACTACTGTTTTTGTGGTAAGTTCGATTTTGAACCTCATCACCAAAAAGCAAGCTTTGTTATTATAGGTAAATAAATTAGTTGGAATATCATATGAAATCACTAATCACTGCGATATTACTTGCCTGCACCTATCATGTCAGCGCTGCCACACTAAACATTTACAACTCAACGTCGAATTTTGATTCATTGGCAGAAACAATTTGGATAAAAGCTCATAATCTGAAAACGAATCAGTGGGAACAAAAAGGGTTTAATGATTGGACTTGGACCCTATTGCCCTCCGACAGCAGAGCCATCACCCTTGACTATTCAAACTATGATGAAATTGATGTTATCGGTTATCTAGGTACTGAACCTCTCATTATTAAAACCACCTCTTGGTCAGGTGATAAACAGCTGAATATCACTGCGACCTCTTCTCCTTCTCACCCCATTGTTCGATTATGCGCAGAGCAAAATGAAACGGGCGTCGGTTGCCAAGAGCATTAGTAAATTGCTATTGCTCTGTTTCAATAAGATATTCAATGTCATACGAGGTAAAATCGAAATTAATGATTGTTAAGCTTATATATTCAATGGATTAAATAAAATTTAACTACATTTACAACCCTAAAATATGCAGATAGGTTTAAACAATGCCTTACCATGCCATAATAGAATTTGGAGTTGTCTCATGCGCAATCAGTTAACTACCTATTTAAATAAGCTCGCCGTTGCCACAGTGGTTGCGTACGCCTTACCTATCGTCGCATTTGCACAACATAACCCCAAATTGGATGTTTTGTCCCCAAAAACTAATGAACACACAGCTAGATACATTATCAAATTCAAAACCACACCTTCGTCATCAGATCAATTTGACTCAACAGCAAGTGAACAATTACTTAGCGCACAAAAACAACAAGCAATTAAGATTGTTAAAAATAAGCGAGGTAAAAAAATAAATAGAACCAATATGTACACAGCTAAGTTGAATGCCACTCAGCTGCAACAACTGAAAAATAATAGCGCTGTCGAGTACATAGAGAAAGATTTGCCAAGATATGCTTATTCCTATGAGACAACTTCTGGTCCTGCTATCGCTTCTGCCATCAAGCTCGCAGGACAAGCATCATCTAAAGTCAGTTGGGGCGTTACCGCTGTTAGTGCAAACAATGTGTCTGATGAGTATGCATCAAATCGTACCATATGTATTATTGATACTGGCTATGACATTAATCACCCAGCATTAGCCAATAATCCTGTTTCAGGGACCAGCGTCGATGATTTAGCTTATTGGGGTGATCCTGTTCAACCACATGGTACCCATGTCGCGGGAATCATTTCAGCCTCAGCTCCCAAACACTCAGCCGATGACTATGGAGTCAGAGGTGTACTTCCTCATCAAAATATCAATATTTTCTCTGTTCGAGCACTCAATGACGAAGGGCAAGCCAGTTCCTCTGGGATCATTTCAGCGGTTGAACAATGTGCCGATAATGGCGCTAATGTCATCAGCATGAGTTTAGGTGGCCCTACAGCAAGCAAGGCAGAGCAAGAAACTTATCAGAAAATAGCTGATCAAGGGATCTTAGTGATTGCGGCAGCCGGTAATGCTGGCGACACCACAAAATCTTATCCTGCATCCTATGATTCAGTCATGTCTGTTGCTTCTGTTGACAGCGCAAACAAACATTCGGCTTTTTCACAATCAAACAGCCAAGTAGAAATATCAGCCCCAGGTGAAGCCATTATTTCTAGCGTACCAGTTGGTAAAGGTCGATTGGCCAACATTACTCTTAACGGCAAATCATTCTTTGCCGATGGTATCGTGCCGCAATCAAGAAAAGTCTATTCAGATGAAACAAACGCTATGGGGCAGCGTCCATTAATTGATAAAAACATTAATGGCAGCATATCTGCACCACTTGCCGTTTGTAACACCAACAAAGGAAAATATGATTGCCAAGATATGCAAGACAAAGTGTGTCTTGTTCAACGTATTAGTAATCAACAGACAAATAAACACCCACAATCTACTGAAGATATTTATCCTGAAGTACGAGCAATTAACGCTTGCCAACAAGCAGGAGCAACCGCAAGCATTGTCTACAGCAACAGGCAATTAAAAGGTTTACAAAATCCATTCTTGGTCGATTTGAAAGGTGCTATTTCAATACCTTCAGTCTCTGTCGACTACAAAACAGGCTCTGCACTAGTAAAAGATGCAGGGCAGAAAGTAACGGTAAACGTTGAGAATGGGCAAGACTACGACTATTACAACGGCACATCGATGGCAACCCCTTTTGTTTCAGGTGTTGCAGCATTAGTTTGGAGTTATCACCCAGATATGTCAGCAAAAGAACTCCGCAAGGCTTTAGATGAAAATGCGACTCACCTCGGTAAATTTGGGCGTAATGCTCAATATGGTTTTGGATTGATTAACGCAAAAGCAACGATAGATGCACTTAATAATAAATAATTAAATGCAAGACTAAACGGAACAAGGATTGTCCGTTCCACATTGCCAACATAGCTCAAATGCCGATTCATTGATTTCACCACACTCTCGACACGTCCATTTCTCACCTTGCTTTTGTGACGTCTGATAGGTTAACTGCGCTTGCGTCAATTGCCCTTCATTCACCCAAAGCTCGGCCAAAGAAGCCTCCATCCCAAATTCTCCCATCGCTCCGAGTAATGCTTCACCTCTGATCTCGACCTCGATGCGTTGAGTTTCAAGTAATCCTTTCAAAGCATGCACCTCAATGAGATTTCCTTTCATCAATAGTGATTTTTCCGATGACATGTCGACTCCGATCTATACGAATAAATAAACGAAAATAAAAAGCCACTTTAACGATAAATTAAAGTGGCTTTCAGGATAACGCGTTATTGATTGAATACCAATATAAGTAAACAGCGCTTACAACATTAACTTATGGCACTATATTTATGGCATAACCGAAGGCTGATCAGCGCCTTCTTTTTCAATTTCAACTGGCATCATATGATCACGACTTATACCCAATCGAATCGCAAGGTAACTTGCAACATATATCGACGAGTAAGTACCAACCATGATGCCCATCAGCAACGCAGTAGCGAAACCATGGATCATGCTGCCGCCTTTCAAGAACAAGGCAATAACCGTGATCAAGGTCGTTAGCGTGGTAATAATAGTACGGCTCATTGTTTGAGTAATCGATGCATTCACAACATCTGAAGGCGAGCCTTTACGCATTTTGAGGAAATTCTCACGAATACGGTCATACACAACAATAGTGTCGTTAAGCGAGTAACCAACAACCGTGAGCAAACCAGCCAAAACCGTCAAGTCAAACTCAATTTGCAATACTGAAAACACGCCCAAGGTTACGATAACATCGTGACCCAGTGCTGCAACTGAGCCCATAGCCAAACGCCATTCGAAACGGAACGACACGTAAACTAAGATACAGATCAGTGCAACCAGTACCGCTAAACCGCCCTGCTCTGTTAGCTCTTCGCCTACTTGAGGACCCACGAACTCAACACGCTTTTGAATGACATCTTTATCTAGCTTAGTAGCAACATTCATCACTAACTTTACTTGATCATCACTTTTTATACCGTCTTTAACTTGAAGACGAATAATGATGTCGCGAGTTGAACCAAAATTTTGGATCACTGCACCTGACAAGCTGTCATGATCAAGGTCGCTACGTAGCGTTTTAAGATCAACTTCGTGATTAAATTCAAGCTCAACAACGGTACCGCCTGTGAAATCTAGCCCCCAATTTATACCATTGGTTGCCAAAGACACAATTGAACCTATGACCAGCACCATCGAAAGGATACTGATAGGAACCGCATGACGTAAGAAATTGACAGTGCCTTTAAACGATAAAATCTGAAACATAATCAATCTCTCCCTAGATGCTCAACTTCTTCATTCGTTTGCCACCCCACAGTGCGTTAACAATTGCACGTGTACCAACAATCGAAGTAAACATTGAAGTCGCAATACCTATCATCAAGGTAACCGCAAAGCCTTTAACTGCACCCGTACCAATAGCAAACAAGATAAGTGCGGTTAAGAAGGTGGTGATGTTCGCATCAGCAATGGTCGAAAATGCATTACCATAGCCTTCACTGATTGCTTGTTGTACACTTCGTCCTGCACGTAACTCTTCACGAATACGCTCATAAATCAGTACATTGCCATCAACCGCCATACCAACAGTCAGCACCATACCCGCAATGCCAGGAAGCGTTAACACTGCACCTGGGATCATCGACATTACACCAACAACCATGATCAAGTTGAAGCTCAACGCAAGATTAGCGATAAGACCAAAGGCACGATAGTAAATCAGCATAAACACCAGTACGATTGCCATACCCCACAGCATGGCTTGCAAGCCATTTTCAATGTTTTCTGCACCTAAGCTTGGACCAATGGTGCGTTCTTCAACAATCGAAACTGGCGCTATCAAAGCACCTGCGCGTAACAGCAAAGCTAAATCTTGTGCTTCTTGCGGATCAAGGCCATTGATCACAAAGCGACGACCAAGACGTTCATTAATGGTCGCAACCGAAATCACTTCTTCAATTTTCTTTAATTTAACGCTGCCATCAGGATTACGCATACCACTGTCTTTATATTCAATAAACAGGGTTGCCATCGGCTTACCGACGTTATCCTTAGTGACGTTAGAGAAAATGTTACCGCCTTTAGCATCAAGACCAATGCTCACTTGCGGGCGGCTGTATTCGTCAAAGCTTGGTTGTGCATCGGTAATATGATTACCGGTCAGCATTACACGCTTTTTCAATACAACAGGCTCACCAGTGCGGCGCTTATACAGTGCAGAACCAGAAGGTACCCGGCCTTTCAATGCTTGGCTAACATCAGCACGCGTATCTTGCATATGGAATTCAATCGATGCGGTTGCACCAAGAATTTCCTTCGCACGCGCCGTATCTTGTACACCGGGTAATTCAACGATAATACGCTCTGCGCCTTGACGTTGGACCACAGGTTCAGCAACGCCTAGCTCATTAACACGATTACGGATCGTGGTCATGTTTTGTGCTAGTGCATCTTCTTTAACTTGCTTAAGGTACTGTTCGCTCATTACGGCCAATAACATAGGCTGGCTATCAGTAGACACATCGGTGAAGACCATATCGCCATTAGTACGCTTGAGTAAGAATTCGGCTTTATCGAGGATCTCAGCTTTGCGGAATTTAATTTCAATTCCACGCGGCTTTACGCGGATACCTGAATAGCGGATTTTTTCTTTACGTAATTGAGTACGAAAATCAGAAACTTTTGACGCTTCCATTTTTCGAATCGCTTCGCTCATATCCACTTCCATTAAGAAGTGAACACCACCACGTAAATCCAAACCCAGCTTCATTGGTGCGCCGCCCAAATCGGCTAACCATTCGGGGGTTGCAGGCGCGAGGTTTAAGGCTACGGTATATTTATCACCAAGCTTGTTAGCAATTAACTCTTTGGCTTTTAACTGATCATCAGCGTGAGCCAAACGGAACAGCAAGCTCAGATTTTTTAACACTGACGCCATTTTCTGCAAGCAGATCACTCAGCTCAGTTTGAGTCGAGACATTAACTTCAGCGAAACGGCTTCCTGCAACTTGAACCGCAGGATCTTCACCAAAGACATTAGGTAAAGCATAAAAGCCCCCGATGAGAAGTACGAGTACCACCATCAGGTTCTTCCACATTGGATACTTGTTTAACACGTTAAGCCTCCAGGCTTACAGCGATTGGATCGAGCCTTTTGGCAATACTGCTGTAATGTAGTCCTTTTTAATAGTGATTTGCGTCGTATCGTTCAAATCAAGTAGAACGTAGTCGTTTTCATCACTGATCTTTGCGATTTTACCTAGAACACCACCATTAGTGAGTACTTCATCACCTTTTGAAAGCGAAGACATCAAGTTTTTGTGTTCTTTAACGCGTTTATTTTGAGGACGGAAAATCATGAAGTAGAAAATTAAACCGAAAACAACCAGCATAAATACCAGTTCCATCGTACCGCCT
>JBMYXI010000054.1:0-22695 GCA_049608225.1 Parashewanella sp. | reverse complement strand
TGTAAACAAAGCTAGTGGTAAAAGAATTAACTGGTGATTACTTATTGTTCACATTTATTTTGTTGAGATAAAGAGGATATTTATCTCCTTCTTTATCTCAACAGAAAAGTGAAGTTACCCGCCTTTCAATCGTCTATCTAATTGATCTTTTAAATTGGCTGGCACGCCTTTGATCATAATAGTGTCCGTCATAGGGTCGTAAATTACTCGCTCACCTAAGTGTTTGCCGTCAAAACTTAAGGTCACTCCACCGCCGGTACCTGAAAACTTTTTTAATTGTCTTAATGTCGCTTTATCTGCTGGAAAAGCTTCATCCAATTCATACTCACTGCCATTAGCGAAGTCGTAAAAGGAATCCATGCCCACTTCATCAAGCTCTGTTGCTAGCTGCTTTAAGTCGATGTCAGCATCAGAATTTGATTGTTCAGTGCAGTAATCAAATACTTTTTCACGCACCGTTTGCTTCTCATCTTTTGTAAGTTCATTACTGGCAACAAAATCTTCAACCGCAACCATTAAATTTTTATTTTGCGCTTTGGTATTTACCCCTTCAACGCAGCCCATAAAATCCAAAAAGAAATCCGCTACTTTGCGCCCTGCTCGACCACGAACAAATGAAATGTATTTTTTTGACTCGGCATCGGCTTGCAATTCAGTTAAATCAATCCGAGCAGCGAGTTGCAAGTTACTCAAATCTAGATGATTATTTTGAGTTAGCTCCATATCATCCAATACAGCCATCGATGATTTTGCATTCAGTAGCGCCACAAATAAGTAATCACTTACCATGTGCGTATAACAAGCCATCAGTAGAAAGCCACCTTGGCTAAAATCATATTTAGCTAATTCGTCTTGTAATAACTTGCCCGCTAGACCTGAAAACTCGACAAAACCCAATTCATTTTGTTGATATTGAGTTAACGCATTACTGAAAGCAGGATTGGCATCGCCGTCATCACCATGCACACCAAAATAACCAAAACCTTTGCCCGCTTTACTGCTATAACTTTGGTGTAATTCTTCTAGCATGAGCTCAACCGCTTGACCATTTAGCAAAGGTTGAGGACGTAATCGACAACTTAAGCTGCCCTGACTATCTTGTGTAATTTCATGAATAATCGCTTGTTCTATTGATATGGTCATAACCCGCGCCTGTTTGTAGTGATAGTGAAGTGATTTTTCGGTATTATATGCCGCTAATTCTATTGTTTGTGAATCATTTTTTATGGCTATTCAATCCAAATACAAAAATACCCAAGTTGAAGCAATCATTTCTGATGTTTTAGCTGTGCTAGATAATCACCAAGCGCCAACTGATCTAAGCTTAATGGTGCTAGGAAATTGTGTGTCACATCTATTGCACACGAAAGTGCCTGATGTTTCCCGTGAAGCAGTAGCAGAACAATTTGCCAAAGCCTTATCTCAATCAACAAAAAAATAAAGAGACGTTATACCCAAAATCATTCAAGCCACATGAATTTATTATGTTTTTAATGAGTTTGGGTAAAATACAGCCTTTTAATTAACACGTTATTTTGCCATTATCAATACACAGGCCATTAGATGCAGAAAGACATGCTTGAACAAAAGCAACAGGTGACTCGAGATAAAGTCTCTAATTTAATTAATTGGGGGCATTGGTTTGCCTTCATCAATGGCTTATTGGCAGTGTTCGCTGGTTCACGCTACATTTCCACCCTAGGTGAACCTGACTCACTGATTGGTTGGGGATATCTCAGTATATATACCCTAGGTCAATTCAGTTTTTTATCCTTTATGGTTTATTTAGTGTTTGTATTCCCACTAACCCTATTGTTGCCATATTCAAGAGTATTAAGAGGTTATGCTGCGACCATTTCCACGGTATTTTTGTGCATTGTGCTCTATGACACCGTTATTTTTGCCGATTACGGTTTACATTTAAGCCCATTTGCGTTTGACCTTGCTTGGGGCGACCTCAATTCGTTACTTCGAGGAACTTCATTCATTATCGCGCCTGTGGTGATTTTGATGCTTGAGCTAACGCTCGCGAATTTTCTTTGGAAGCGGATCAATAAAATTCAAAAAAAGAATTGGGGACCGAAAGTACTGTTCGTTATAGGCAGTTGTTTTGTTACCAGTCATTTCGTTCATATTTGGGCTGATGCCGCAAACGTAACCGAAATAACCCGATACGATGATGCTTACCCACTCTCTTATCCTGCAACTGCTCGCAGTTTTATGGAGCGCCAAGGGATTGAGCGAAAAATCAATATCGAAGAACCAACACACTCGAAAAATGATTTAACTTATCCTGTTGCTGCAATGCAATGTAAAACACAAGAAAAACCTAACATTTTATTAATTGCAATCAGCAGCTTACGTGAAGACATGGTTAATACCGATACCATGCCGTTTTTAACTCACTATGCGCAAACTAATCTCAATTTCACTCAGCATATTAGTGGCGGAGATAACTTTAGTAGCAGTATGTTCTCATTGCTTTATGGTTTGCAAACCAGTTATTTAAGTTCTGATGACTTTGCTTTTCACTCGCCGATATTTACTCAAGAGCTCAAAAAGTCAGGTTATCAGTTAGCGATATTTGCCAATAGTGAGAAAGTTAATCACACCTCCCCCAAAGGGATGTTCGACGACTTTACCGTCAAAGCGACACCTGCTCATCACAATAACGCTATGGCAGATGTTGCTGCGATTAATCAATTGAAGCAATTCAGTAATGAGCAACGAAAACCTTGGTTTGCTTTATTAAACCTTGATGCAACCCAAACTTACGATACTCCCGTCGGCTTTTTAGGCATTAAAACCATCAAATCGCCAGCGAATTATCGACCTGCACAGCGAGTGCTATTTAATCAATATCGACAGTCAGCCTACTTTATTGATCGTCAATTAGAACAATTAATATCCGAGTTAAATGAAAATACTATGGTGGTTATCACTGGTTTGAACGGTGCAGTCTTTTCTATCAATGTTGACTACAAAGCAGAGTTATCACCCGATAACATTAAGGTGCCGTTAATCATCCATTGGCCTAAGTTTGGGGAAAAACAAATTCAATATCGCACCAGCCATTATGGATTAGTGCCAACATTAATGAGCCAAGTACTGGATTGCACCAACCCAACAACTGACTACAGTTCTGGTAAGACCTTACTCACACCAGATGTACATGATTGGACTTATGTCGGCGATGAAAGAATATTTGCCATCTATCAACAAGATGAAATCACCATGATAGATAGGCACGGTAAATATCGTATTTATAATGCTGACTTTACTCAACGCTTGAAAAAGAAGATGAGTGCCCCTGATGTGATCCAAGTTATGCGTGAAAGCAGACGGTTATACCACTAATGATCTGGCAGCAAAAAGAGTTTCAACTTAAGCCACGTTGTCGTGGCTTTCATTTGGTCACAGATGAAGTACTGGCGCACTTGGGTGAGCTACAACAAGTTAATATAGGTATATTACATTTATTCATTAAACATTCTTCCGCCTCACTGACCATTAATGAAAATGCAGATCCGACTGTACGAGCCGATTTTGAAAGCCATTTCAATCGTGCTATCAAAGAGAATGAACCATTCTATAAACACACTTATGAAGGCGCCGACGATATGCCAGCTCACTTAAAAGCGAGCTTGTTAGGAAGTTCGGTAACAATCCCAATATCCTGTGGCAATTTAAATATGGGGATTTGGCAAGGCATTTACTTAGGAGAACATCGAAATCATGGTGGTTCTCGCACCCTTATCGCAACCATTCAGGGCTGTTAATCAACACATTAAATAAAGCCACTCGTTTTGTGTGTTGATTCGACTTGCTCACTGTTATAACCTTTAGTTATTACTTATTTCAAAAATAATTATAATAAAGGTCTCTTCAATGCCTCACTCTACGCCGCTTTGTCAGATATACCTTGACGCCAATGCAACAACTCAAGTTCACCCTGAAGCCGCTAAGGCTGCTTTATCAACCATGCAAGACGTATTCGGTAACCCGAGCAGCAGTCACATATCAGGTCTAAAAGCGAAAAACTTAATGACAAAGGCGCGAAATGCCGCCAAAAAACACTTAGGTAACGGTGATGGTAAGCTAATTTTTACCAGCGGCGCAACGGAAGGGATACAAACCGCAATCATTTCAGCTCTGGTAGCAGCTAAAAGTAAAATGAAACCCAATAAAAAATACTGTTTACTGTATGGCGCGACAGAACACAAAGCGGTTCCAGAATCCTTAAAACATTGGAATGAATTGCTGGGTATAAATGCAGATATCAAAGCTATTCCCGTTTGTAATAATGGTGAGTTAGACACAGGATTTATCGCGAGAGAAGTGCAGCATGCATTAATCATTTGTACCATGGCTGTGAATAACGAGACTGGCGTATACCAAGATTTAGCGAAACTTGAAGACGCAATTCGTGCCAATAACCCGACGGTATTTTGGATGGTCGATTGCGTACAAGCTCTGGGTAAACGAGCATTGCAACTTGAGCAAACCAGTATCGATTATGCGCCATTTAGTGGTCACAAGTTATACGCCCCCAAAGGAATTGGTTTATTGTACGTTCGCGAACATGCGCCTTTCACCCCTTTTATTGCCGGAGGTGGACAAGAAAATGGACTGCGTTCAGGTACTGAGAATTTGCCAGGCATGGCTGCATTTAAAGTGATTTTTGATATGTTGAACGGTGAGAGTCGTTATCGCTTTGCCAACAACGAAACACTCAACCAATACCGCTCACAAATTTTAGGCGCATTGACTCACGCCTTTCCAAATCTAGTCCTTAATCATTCCTTAGAGAACACGGTTGCGACTACCATTAACTTCTCAGTTCCAAATTTTAGTAGCAAAGAAATTATGGATTTATTCGACGCCGCCAATATACGTGTCAGCTCAGGTTCGGCTTGCAGCTCAAAAGTCACCCGAAGCTTTGTCCTTGATGCTATGGGACTTTCAACATGGCAGAGCGAATCAGCGATTAGAATGTCATTTGGCCCTATGATGACACAAGATGAATGTGATCAAGCCTGTCAACGCATCACACAAGCTGCTGCGGCACTAAAGCACAGCTGTTTAATCCAATCCGATGAAATCGAAGCGGCACCGTTAAATGGTTTGATGGAACTAAAATCTGGCAATAGCTGTTGTTGGTTGCTCACTGATGGACCATCAAATCAAGCCGTGATCATCGATCCATTGCCTGAATTAATTGAGCGTATTGAGTCAATCGTAAACTGTCAGCAATTGACCATTAAAGCAATATTAGATACCCATGGTCATGCCGACCATCAATCGTCACGCAGTACATTAATTAACAAACTCAATTTAGCAGAAACCCAATGTCATTTAGGCTGGCCGAACCAAAGTGAGCAAACGCTTATCCAAGGCGAGCGCTACCCTTCTATCTCTATTGGCACGCAAACGTTAGTTAAGGTGGCAACACCAGGGCATACAGCTGATAGCGTAAGCTACTTACTGTTCCCGACAATATCGACCGCAACAAGTCATTGCCAATACGCATTTTGTGGCGATACCATTTTAATGGGCAGCTTAGGTAGAACCAACTTCGACTGCAGTTCAGCTGAAGAAATGTATTTTAGTCTTAATAAATTAGCCAGCTTACTCAGCGCCGATACACTAATTTGTGCTAGCCATGATTACTTTAACGAATTTGCCACGACATTAACGCACGAATGCAGTCGCACTCCCCTGCTGAAACAAGTGATGGATAACAGTATTTCTGTCACCGATTTTATCGCTGAAAAATCACTGCTTGATGCACATTTGATGGATCAAGCAGGTTGTGAAATTCAATGCGGTGCCTATGTAGCAGTTGATAATTCTTTATCAATAAAAGAATACGATAAACTGGGGTTTGAGTCGCTAATGAAAACAAATTCTGATGCAAAACTCATTGATATCCGAGAACCGCACGAATATGCCCTCAACAGAAGCAACAAAGCTGAAATCAATGTACCGTTAACAAGGTTGGTGCAGTTTTTGTCCGAGAACATCCATAACAAACAGCAACAATATATTCTTGTTTGCAGAAGTGGTACGCGTTCATTGCTCGTCGCACAAGCGATGGGCAGATTAGGGTTTGAAAATATTGGTCACTTGCAAGGTGGCTATGCGATGAATTAATCTCGCTGGCTGTAATTGATTTGGACTATCGTATCTAGGTAGTTCAAATTAGTTCATGCTTACAAGTATTACTTATAACAAGCTGATTTTATGAAGATAGTTATAAGTAATACTTGTAACAAGCTGATTTTATGAAGATAGTTAGGCACATCCCTATGCCATCAAACAATTACTGACAACCTAACGCTGAACTTAGGCCACCAACTCTTCCTTCAACATCAGCCTCTTGGTTAGCTGGTAAGTTCGGGAAAAGATTCAACCCCGTACGATATTCAACTTCATCAATAGTGACTTCTTTTTGACAAAAGTTGTCTCTGCGTCCTGAGGTTTGCTCCATCACATAGGCAGAAGCTTTCACTGAGCCGTCATTAGCAATGGTTGCGACAACCTTAAAGTAACCCGATGGTACATAATGTGATTCATCCGCATTTGGTAATTGTGCAAACTCATACTCGTACAATGGACCAGTTACAACATAAGCAGGTGTCCCCGTGTTAGCGACAGCACGAACGTTATTTTCTAAACGCACCCACGGCCCCTGATTCAAATTACTTGCTTGAGGGGTGATATTACTTAAAAAGTTGGTCATGTAGTAATGCGGCGTATTACTAAATGATGCTAATGGTACTTGGTGACCACGATCTGTACCAATGGTTGCATGAGCGTACTTGTAATCATCTCTCTCAAGTGTCGCGTTTTCAGGTAAGTTCGGATCCGCGCGCCAGTTTCTGCTGCGCTTAGGTCCATGCATGTTTTCTACACGAACACTATACGCCACCCAATCAGCAAATTTAGTTTCTGCATTATTAGAAAGCGTATAAATTGGTCTTTCAATGACTTGATTACTCGCAACACCACCGGTTGGACAGCCATAAGAACCACAGTTATCAGCCAGTGATGCAAATGAAGTGAATGCCAGCGCAAGTGTCATCGGCTTAATCATATTAACCCCTTTTTTATTATTGAATTACGTCCATTTGACGCAGGGGCATGCTACATTTTTGCTACAAAAAAAGAAGTGATTTATTCGGCTTATTTACGAATTATCAATACATTATTTCGAACAAAAAGCGACTGTCAGACATAGAACAAAAACAAGGAATAAAGACAATGAGTTAGCTCATAAATAGTAATGCCCCTTTATACTTCTCAATCATCCATCGAAAAAACTAAAAGCACTCAACACTAAATTGACTTCACTGAGAATTAGTACCTTTGCTTAAATAAAAAACAACTCTGAGAGATCATCTATACTTTTTAAACAATATTTTTATGTAAAAAGGAAAAATTATGGCGGGCAGAGCAACAGGAGTCTATCCTCCAGCGACGATATACCCCTCACAAAATGACGCTAAAACTCAATACAAAATTGATGAGCTTTATTTTAATTATTCAGCAACATTACAAAACAGCTGGTATCAAATTGGTCAAGAACTCGAAGTTCCTTATTCGACTCTCCAAAACATTCAACAAAGCTCCAAGTCTTCGTTTGCTCAAGCCGTCTCGATGCTAGATGCTGCAGCTGAAATGCCCAGTTTCAACATGAAATTATTTAGAGGCGCGTTAGTAAAAAGCGGGATCAGTTCAAAGGCGTTAATCCCAGCCAAAAAAATGGAAACTCGATTCACCCAGCAAGCAACAACATCTAGTCCTTCTGCTCAAGCTGATGACGATTTTGTGATGATAGAAAGTGTCGAAGGTGCTTCAGCAAATGAAATGCTGGAGAAAGAGGTTAGCCAACTACAATTCAGCATAAACCAGAAGGACCGTGAAATATCATCTACAAACGCTGCTAGAACTCGACTAGAACGGACAGTAAGGCAACTCACTGAGGAAAATAAATCAGCAAATACTCAAAAAACATCACAACAGCAAGTCACAACACAATTACGAAAGGACAAACAAGAACTTGAAGAAACGTGTCAGAAATTGAAGCAAGAAAAACAAGAGTTAATCGTCAAAAACGAAAAGCTAAAAAAAGAAGCCGATGAACATACACAATTCTTAGTTAAAATGGGAGAGGAGTTCAGCTCAAAACAACAAGAGCTTCAAGAACAAATTCATCAACTAAAAGCGGCTAGCTCTAAGAATACAGAACAAACTCAAAACATTATGCCTAAATTATCGTCAATGACTGAAGATGAGCAGATAATAGAATTACAGACCGAAAACAAACAACTTCAACAACAGGTTGCCGAGCTAAAAGCTAAGTTAATTCAACAACCTAACATCAAAGAGTCAAAAGAAGAAGTTGTCACCGAAAGGCGTATTGATGTAACAGCAGAAATGAGAGAGTTTAAATATAATAGAAACGTACATTTTCCAATAATGGAGGCTTGTCACCCTCATACAGCCATATGGAAGAACATTGGTTTGAGCCTTAATATAGCCCAAAATCAACTTGATGTGTTTGCTATGCAAGAACGAAGTGAGCCTGATGCTTGCATATCAAGAGTAGTAAGCACAGCATTTAGTAGAGGTTATATACACTCTCTATTTGAATTGGCTAAATCACTTGAAGCAGCAGTGAAACTAACAAAAGGAGTAAATGCTGGCATTAAAGCGTTTAATGATATAATGAAAATTACTCAAACACCATGAACAGAAGGTGGCTGCATTATACTGAACAGCCACTTGCAACTTATTAAGTTAGTCACCTAAACTACTTCTTTTTCACTTTCGCCTTAGACTCAACATCCCACTTGCCATCAACAAACTTGGCAACAAAGCCAGATACTTTGCCGTCTTTCTCACCGACAACATATTGCTCTTTGGTTTTACGGCTGAACTTTACGATGGTCGGGTTACCTTGATCGTCCTTTACTGGTGCATTGGCCAAAAAGCGATACTTATCCCATAGCAAATCTTTATAGCGAACTAATTCCTCAACCAAAGGCGCGCGAGTTTCACGAGATTTAGGAAAAGTACTTGCAGCTAGGAAAATACCTGCGGCGCCATCTCGTAAAACGAAATGCGCATCCGATTTAGTACACTTCAGATCAGGCAAGAAAATAGGATCTTCTTTTGGTGGTGCAACTTCACCGCTTTTTAATAACTTACGGGTATTTTTACACTCAGAGTTAGTGCAACCAAAATATTTACCAAAACGACCATTTTTTAGTTCCATATCGTGACTGCAACGATCGCACTCAATCAAAGGCCCATCATAGCCTTTTATCTTAAACTCACCCTTTTCAACGTAATAGCCTTCACAGCTTGGGTTTTGTCCACAAACATGTAACTTACGACCTTCGTCAATCAAGTAGCTATCCATAGCAGTGCCGCACAACTTACAACGCTGCATTGCACGTAATGCGTCGGTTTCCGAAATACCTTCAGTGCCACTCACCGCTTCATCACCCGGCGTTAAATTCATCGTAGTCTTACAACGCTCTTTCGGTGGTAATGCATAACCAGAACAGCCCAAAAATACGCCCGTTGAGCCAGTACGAATACCCATTGGACGTTGGCAAGTTGGACATTCGATATCCGTCAGCACCATATGATTTGGGCGCATGCCGCCATCTTCAGGCTCTTTTTCTGCGGTGGCTAGCTGTTTAGTAAAGCCTTTATAAAATCCATCAAGCACTTCCTTCCATTGGAGTTCACCGTGAGCAACATCATCTAAGGTTTGTTCCATATCGGCGGTAAAATCGAAACTCATTAGGTTAGAGAAACTATTTACTAAGCGTTCGCTAACAATTTCACCCATTTTTTCGGCGTAAAAACGACGATTTTCAACTTTAACGTAACCACGATCTTGGATAGTCGAGATAATCGTTGCATAAGTAGACGGACGACCAATACCTCGCTTTTCAAGCTCTTTGACCAATGAGGCTTCACTAAATCGCGCTGTCGGCTTAGTGAAGTGCTGGTTCGGGGTCAATTCTGTTAGTAACAAGCTGTCACCCGTTGCCACTAATGGTAAATCACTGTCTTCTTCATTTTTCTTTTTAAGTGCAGGTTGAACACGAGTCCAACCGTCAAACTTAAGAGTACGGCCATTGGCTTTTAATTCATAATCGCCCGCTTGTACCGTAAGCTTAGTGGCATCGTACTTAGCAGGAGTCATCTGACAAGCAACAAACTGACGCCAAATAAGCTCATAAAGGCGCTGAGCATCACGCTCCATATCATTTAGAAATGCGGCTTCCACTGTGACATTTGATGGACGTATCGCTTCATGCGCTTCTTGTGCGCCTTGTTTGCTACCGTATCGAATAGGATTGTCAGGCAAGTACTCGCTACCAAAATCTTTATTGATCAGTTCTCGTACACTATCAATCGCTTCTTGGCTTAAGTTTGTTGAATCAGTACGCATATAGGTAATGTGACCCGCTTCATATAAACGCTGCGCCATCATCATGGTCTTTTTAACACCAAAACCTAAACGAGTACTTGCCGCTTGTTGTAAAGTTGAGGTGATATAAGGCGCTGAAGGTTTACTTTGTGTACCTTTAGTTTCACGGGCAATCACCGAATAGTTAGCCGATTTTAGATAGTTAACGGCAACGTCTGCTTCAGCTTCATTTTTAGGTTTAAATGCTGTGCCTAAATGCTTAGTCACTTCCATTTTAAGTTTTTGCTTTGCATCAGTATTTAATAATGCAAAGACATCCCAATACTCTTCAGGCACAAAAGCTTTAATTTCAGCTTCACGTTCAACAACAAGACGTACAGCAACAGATTGCACTCGACCTGCAGACAAACCTCTGGCGACTTTTTTCCAAAGTAGCGGCGATACCATAAAGCCAACAACACGGTCTAAAAATCGACGTGCTTGTTGGGCATTCACCATGTTGATATTTAGCTCAGACGGTTTGCTAAAAGCGTCTTGAATCGCCGTTTTGGTTATTTCATTAAATACCACACGTTGATAACGAGAATCATCGCCACCGATGATTTGTTGCAGATGCCAAGCAATGGCTTCTCCTTCTCTATCCAAATCGGTCGCGAGATAGACTTTATCAGCGGAATCGGCAAGTTTTTGTAGCTCTTGAACGACTTTTTCTTTGCCCTGCAAGATTTGATAATTAGCTTTCCAACCTTTCTCTGGGTCAATGCCCATCCTAGCTACCAAGGCTTGCTTATCTTTTTTCTTTTTATATTTGGCTTTTTCTTCTGGCGACATCTTACGAACTTCAGCCGCAGACTTGGTAGCACTGTTATTACTTTTTGCAGATGAAGAAGTCGGCAGATCACGAATATGACCCACACTGGACTTGACGATAAAGTCTTTACCAAGATACTTATTGATTGTCTTAGCTTTAGCCGGTGATTCGACAATAACGAGCGATTTTCCCATAGTGTGATGTGCGCCAAATGCTGATGAAGGTAAAATTGGCTCCATATATAGAGTGTTGTCGCTTGAGTTGCAAGCGTGATTAACTTTTTACTCTGCTATACAGCCACTTTTTGACCAACAATTAAAAAAATGTGAAAAATTATATCGAGTTATTAAAACTCGACCCCTAAACTTTTACCGTAGCCATGACTGTTTGCCATAGAGGCAGTTATTCCATTATTAGTTACTTTTTATATTTGTGACAAATATTCTCAGTTGAGTCAACTAATCGACAAAGTATACAATAGCCATCTTGCATTATTTTAGTAGGCCCAGCATGAGCGATTCTTGGAATTCATTAAAACAAAAAATAACAAATTGTCTTTGCCCTGCGGGCAATGGCGTTTTTACAGTTAACACAGCCAAAGAACGTAAACAAGCTTTACATCGATCTTTATACGGCCAAACAAACAATATTGACGACATTTGGCAAGCGTCTTTGGATACACTGCATTCTGGCTCAAATGCCGTCATACTGGGTATTGCATCCGATTGTGGTGGTGGTATTTTACGTGGCGCGAATTGGGGACCACTGTTCCTTCGTTCCACATTACTAAAAAACCATCCTGAATTAGCCGTTGCCGATATCGGCGATGTAAGAGTGATCCCACATTTGCTGCATGATAAATATTTAAACGAGCCTACGATTGAGAACTGTCGTAAGGCACTTTATCAGCAACCAGATTCAGAATACAAAATTAGCCCACTAAGTATTACTGAGGATGTTCTGCATGATTTTTATGCGCATTTTCCTGATAAAGGCATCTTTGGTATTGGCGGCGATCACTCCAACAGCTACCCATTAACCAAAGCCTATTTACAAGCGAAAAAGAAGCAAGGAAAACGCGCAGCAATTATTCATTTTGATGCCCACACCGACTTATTAGTTGAACGCTTGGGGATCGATTTATGCTTTGGTTCATGGTGTACCCATATTCTTGATGATTTACATGACAACAGCCATTTAGTTCAAGTCGGCATTCGCTCCAGTGGTAAGCCCAAATCCCATTGGGAAGGCACATTTGGTGTAAAACAACACTGGGCTCATGAAGTTCGTGAGCAAGGCGCACAAACCATTATTGCTACAATTTTGGAACATTTAGCCTCAGAAAACATTGATGAACTATATGTAAGCTTCGATATTGATGCCATTGACGATGAATTTGCATCAGCAACAGGTACACCTGAGCCGAATGGACTATTCCCAGAAGAAGCCTTGCAGATCATCAAAGCATTAGCGGAAAAGTATCCAATCACAGGCGCGGATATGATGGAAATCGCCCCGTTTACAGATAGCTCAGGTCGTGGCGCTGCTAGCTCCGAAACCACACTAAAAGTGGGTGCTGAGATCTCAGCTTTACTGTTGAAAGAAATAGATAAATAAAAGCACCTTAGAAGAAAGCTAATGGATAGTATGTCTCAACATCATTTAGCTTTCTTTTATTGATATTGTGGAAATTCTTCATAGCACTTTTGTTGTTTGCTAGTGTCTGTCATTCCCTTGAGCGTAAATTTAATGAATTCATTTCTCTTATGACTGTCATCTTCGAGCTTGTTATTGTTTGCTAATATAGTGACAATGCTTTCAAACGATAATAAATCAAAAAGTTGAGTGATCACTGATAAATATTGTTGGCCTTCGAACATCTCCATATATTTATTAAGACCGATTTCATCTAGTTCCATGTTCAGCATCATCTTGGCAAACTTTTCGTCTTTAACAAATAGCTCTCTAAAAACTGGATACATAATATCAAGATCTGAACGCGCAAATACTTGTGCTTGCTTTATTGGAGATAATCGCTGCAATAGCTTAACTTGAAGTTGCAAATCTGCGACGGATTCAATTCGTCGTGCTAATGCATCATAACTGCACTCTAAAAACTTCGTTACTTCAGCTTCGTTAGTAAAATCAACGAAAAGCTGTAAATACTCTGGAGAAGTATGTGCCCACAAGTGTTGCTTTAATGAGCTTTCAAGAGCATGGTACTTAGTAGTAACACTCTGTTCGGAATCTGTACCTTGGAGATGCCTTAATATGAACAAGAAACCAGGGTTGTTATCAATTAACGGTAACACTCTATGCAATTCTTCTTCACTCAAGTTTGCTGCTAAATCGCTCATTGCAGCAATTTGTAAGGTCGTTGGCATTCTATTCTTAGCAAAGTTTCGAAGTGAGTAATTGATAAATCGAGCTAACTGTTCAATATTTCCACTTTGTTCTTGCATCACCTCAATCAAAAACATCGGTGGTATTGCACACAAGATACATTCTTGCTGGCTTTGTTGTCGTTGAAATTGATCCTGATTGCTAATTTGTGCATCAAGCATTGGTTTAATATTTAGATAAATGGCATTGGCTATTGCTAGCCCTTTATCTTGTGGTAACTCTAATAATAACTGACAAATTTCATTTGGTTGGCACGCCATCACAACTGAAGCCGCATCTTCAAGCTCCATTTCCTGAAGGCGTTTTGCTAATTCACTGGCTGAACTTAGTCGCTCTCTACGTAATGTACCTTGATGCGAAAGTGTGGAAAAGCGTGTCAAAGTATCAGTAACTCTAATACTTTGAAGTATCGTCGGCATTTCTGTTTCTAATTCAGTTGGCAGCCTTAATTGGATACTTTCATGAGCAGCATTCCCTTCCATTTGTGGATATTCGCCAAAAAGAGCTTGCTTCAACCATAAAATATCTCGTCTTGTTAGTTCAACCTGAATCGACTGTGGCAATGAAGAATATTCTTTGACTATTGCCTTTGTAGTCGCGCTTCTCATTGGCATAACGTGCCTAACAATGTCATAGTCTTCATACCGATGCTTTAGCAATAGAGTCTGCTGCTCTCTTGTCAGCAAATTAAATATTCTTATTGCATCTTCAGTCATTTGCAGACAGAAAAAGAATTGCAAATAATGATACTCTTTATCCTGTAGCAGCTGTGACAGTAATGGTTTTAAAGCCTCATCAGTTAAAAGTGATAGCTGAGAAACCAATTGAGCTAATGGCTCTGCCTCTCCATCTCGATCCGACTCATATTTCTCTTTAAATAATTCTTTGGTAGCTGTTGCGGCATCTACTGTGCTTTTCTCTCGCTCAGTTTGAAGTACAACTGCTCTTTCAGAAGCGGGTAATGCCAACAGTAAATCCGCAGTTTTTTCAGCCGGTAAGCAACAAGCTAATTCTATGAAGACTTGCACCTTATCTCCATCTATGAGTTGCTCGCCAACAGTGGCTAAATAAGTGATTGGTAAACGGCAAAGAATATCTCTAGCCTCAGTTCGGTCTTCTGTGACAAGTCTTTCTATGCTATCGATCGAGAAATAGACTTTCAAATGCTGAGGATGCCGCTCCCAAACTTGCTCTGATACCTCGCTTAAATGTTTTTGTTGCAGGCATTGCAATGCAGGTTCAATCAATTCTTCTTGTTGCAAACAAAGTGAGACTGCATCTTCATTTTTGCTAAGTAACTCGTTGAACATTTGAATATTCACAGATACTAAATGACTCAGTAATTGTATTTTTTGTGGCTTATCTATTTCTCGATATAAATCACAAGTAAACCCAGCTTCATTGTCATAACAAACGACATCAAGTAATTTATCAAAATTGACATGGCCTAGTAGCTCCTTAGGCGTACACTTAGGGTTATCCAGAATTGCCCGACTGATTTGATATGTCGCCAGTTCGCCTCTATCTATACTCATTTCTTGAGCTGCATCACGCGTGATAGCAAGTGACAGCAGTCTAGCGCCCTCACTCACTTCAAGATGTTTTACGAGTTGATTAATTCGGTACACTTTCAGAGTAAAAATTATAATTAACTGTTCATCCGTTAACTTAGGGACGAAATGCTGTACTAACATTGGATAACGATCAGAACAGTTTGAACTGAGCTCTTCAAATACTTCTCTGAGTGCATTAGGTTTTGCTCTCAATATAAAATCAGCAAACAATTCTGGCTCGCACTGTTTCAATAAATCAACCAATTCTGCGGTCGTTAACCCCACACTCAAATCTTGAAGCTGCTGAGCAGTCATTTGACATAACATACTTATTTGCTGCTCTGCTCCCCTCGATAATACAGCTTTATAGGCAGCTGCCGCTTTACGGCCTTCTAAACTTTCAAACATATTTTGGAGCAAAGTGAGATCTTTCAAGTGACTCAATGCAACTTGAAAATCAGCGCATTCTGGAAGTTCTTCTGCATCATCTATATCATCAGGAAGGGTTAACATAGCAAGGTAATGAACTAATTTAGATTTGTGAGCATCTGTTGTACATTCTGCAAGTACTGTACAGGCTCCCGTTTTAACACCATCATCGCTACCATTTTTTATCGAACGTAAAATAACTTCTGCTCTATCGACCTCAATCTTAAATACATCGTCTTTGAACTTTACATTGAATAAAGCCAAAAATGCTTTTTGAGCAACGGAGTTGTCATTACTTGAACACAAACTAAGTAAAAATTTACTGCTCTCCGAGCATTCGCCTACAACTGCTAGCTTTTCCTTATCAAAATCACTAAGAGTGATAGCAAAAATTAGTTCATCTTGGCGTGGTTTATCCAAAGAGTTCAATAAAGTGCGTAATTCATCAGCCGTCATTTCATGCACGACTTTGATAAATAAGTTGGTCTTAGCGGTATTATCTGTTGGTATAAACTCAATATCATCACTCAAAACAAGAAATGACTCTTCCACTCCTGCAGGTGCTGATTCGTCAACCGAAACAAGCTCATCAGGATGCCAATAAATGGGAAGTTGCGATACTAACTCAGTATTCTTCTCTTTAAAATGTCTTACGACTACTGTTACCGGAAGCATGCTGAGTAACTCAACTCGCTTAGACGCTTCAACCAAACAAAGCGTTTGAACAGGAAAAGCTCCGAAAGCTTCAGTTAAAAATGAGGGTAAACGGCCCTTAGCATCAATAATATCAAACGTATCTTCGACATCATTTTCCGCTTCATTATCAATGAAGGCACTCCCATTACCAAGAATGATCGGATTTTCTAATAATGTATTTAGCAAGATTTGTTTGCCACTTTCTGGCAAAGCATTAAACAGGTCAGCTCCTTTGTTGGCGTCTAAATTTGAAATCAAATGAACACATTGGGCGGGGTGAGTTCTTATCAGATCATCTGTAATGATTTTCCTGACTTCAACAACGGGCAACTGCTCGAATATTTCAAAACACTTTGTGGGAGATTCAACTAGATACCCTCTCAACTGAGGAAGTAAAGGCTCAAAACCATCTAAGGAGGTTAACGATAAATGAGCTAAGGTTTCAATTTGGGTACGGCTATCATCTTCATAAGTTGAAAGCGCTTGTACGAGATCGTCAGCATGATCTTGCTGGAGATACTGCGCTCTATACCTAGTAGGGAAAGTGGTACTTCTGGTTGCAAACGTCAACATAGCTTGGGCAGTTGCACTTGAGCGGTCTTCTGTTTGCCATTCTCCTTTTGACGAATGCCAGTTAACTATTCTCGACTCTATGCACAATGTTTCGCCTTCGAGCCTGATCCGAAAGTGGTGCTTTTGTCCGAATTTGATTTTAACACTAACTTCTACTTCTTGATTTTTTTCTAGCTCTGAGTAATTTTGTTTTGCAAGTTGTGTAAAGTAAGTAGGAGTATTTAATGCAGCCATAGAATTTTCACATAATAAACGATTAAGCATAAATTATGGTCGAGGTTCATCCTAACTGCAGAAATCTGAAATAAAATTAATTTGAAATTGTATTTATATCCCCAGCGGCTTGTATAACTAAATTGCTTTCTTGTTGAAACTGCTGAGCAAGCTCACCAAACCACTGCGCGACATCATTAAACTTATTAATAAATGCGTGTTTATCTTTTTGTACTAGCATTTCCATGTTACCAAGGTAGTGCTCTGAATGGCTTTTGATCACGGATAAGTTTTCACTTTGTGAAAAAATGATATCCATATACAGCTCGGGGTCTTGCGCAAATAAACGACCGACCATAGCTAATTCTAAACGATAAATGGGGGAACTAAATTGTAATAGCTTTTGTAAGTTCTCTTTATTTTCAAATAAGGTCACACCATAAACAAAGGTTGAAAAGTGTCTCAACGCTTGCACAGTAGCCATAGCAGAATCATGTTTTATAACATTACTTTCAACTAATGTCGTACCCCATAATTTAATTTGCTCAAGCAGCCATTGATACTTTTCAGGCATTCTTCCATGACAAGTAATCATAACTTGTTTGGCAAATGTCATTACATTCGGTCCAAACATAGGATGAAAGCCGACTACAGGTCCTTTATGGGCCTTTAACATTGCAGCCATAGGAGCAGACTTTATCGAGGTAAGATCAGCTAGCACACAATCCTCAGGAAGAGTACCCAGTTTATCTAAAATAAGCTCACAAGTGAGTGAGATAGGAACAGTGACCAACACTAAGCTTGCGCCTTCAAATAGCACATCAGCCAAATGCCAATCATTTTTATCCACAATGTAAACTTGATAACCAGATAAGGACAGCATTTGTCTGAATAATTCACCAAATTGCCCTTTTCCCCCGACAATAACTATATGCCCAGCATTAGGATTAACTTGCTTAAATCCAATTGTCTTTTCATTTTGGTAGGATTCTCGCATTAATCGACGCAGAATATCTTCGATCAATTGCGGAGCAACGCCTAGTTTTTCTGCTTCCAAACGACGCTTTTTTATCATACTAGCTTCACGGCTTGGCACGTAAATAGGCAGTCCTACTTCATGCTTGACCCGCCCAACTTGCTCAACCAACTGCAACCTCTTATTGATCAAACTAAGTAATTCGCTATCGATTACGTCTATTTGCTGACGAAGAACGTCTAACTTATTGTCGTTTTGAGTCATAAAGCCCTATGAAAACCATAAAATAAATTTCATCAACTGACTATTTTGTGTGTTTTCTATTGCTTGTTCAAGTAATGCAGTATTTTCTTGCGGGTTTTCCCAGCTTTTTATATTTTCCATAAATAAGAATCAGTCTAAACAATAGATTGGTTACTTAATTCCTACCGCTCTGGTCTTTTTCTTTAGTCAAAAAGTTTTATCTATTGCAACAAAAAACCGCCACTAGGGCGGTTTTTTGTGCGAACACTACGTCTTATAATACTGTATAAATGACCGTAATTACTTAGTAGCCAATTTTTCACGGATACGTGCAGATTTACCTGAACGCTCACGTAAGTAGTACAGTTTAGCGCGACGAACGCGACCACGACGTTTAACTTCAATTTTAGCAACTGCTTGGCTGTGCGTTTGGAAAGCACGCTCAACACCTTCACCATTAGAGATTTTACGTACTGTGAATGCAGAGTGCAGACCACGATTACGCTTAGCAATTACAACACCTTCGAAAGCCTGAAGACGCTCTTTATTACCTTCTTTAACACGTACAGATACAACTACAGTGTCACCTGCGCCAAATTCTGGTACGTCAGTTTTCATTTGCTCTTCGTTGAGCATTTTAATGATATTGTTCATTTATCACTCCGTTCTAGAATAAACTGAATCGTGGGCTAGATTAATTATCTTTGCTAGCGATATAATCAGCTAACAGCGCCTTTTGCACGTCAGTCAGAGCTAGATTTTCAAATAATTCTGGTCGTCTCTCAAAAGTCCTGCCCAGACTTTGTTGATGACGCCAGCGTTCAATATTTTTGTGATTGCCACTGAGTAACACGTCCGGTACGCTCAAGCCATCTAAGTGCTCAGGCCGCGTATAGTGTGGACAATCCAGCAACCCATCAGAAAATGAATCCTGATCGGCTGAGGCTTTTTTTCCAAGTACACCTGGAACCAGTCTCGATACTGAATCGATTAACGTCATTGCTGGTAATTCGCCGCCCGAAAGCACGTAATCACCAATCGACCATTCTTCGTCCACTTCAGTTTCAATAATGCGTTCATCAATACCTTCGTATCGACCACACACTAAAATCAACTTTTGATTCTCTGACAATTCAGTTACGCCTTGCTGAGTCAGCTTGCGCCCCTGAGGTGACAAATAAATCACTTTCGCGCCTTCACCTGCTGCTGATTTCGCAGCATGAATGGCATCACGTAACGGCTGCACCATCATTAACATTCCCGGCCCGCCGCCAAAAGGGCGATCGTCCACAGTATTATGTTTATCATGGGTGAAATCACGAGGATTCCATGTATGCAACTCAAGTAAGCCGTTTTTAACGGCTCGCCCCGTCACTCCATAGTCTGTAATAGCCCGAAACATCTCTGGAAACAGAGTAATGATCCCTAGCCACATCCTAAAAGTCCGGGTCCCAATTCACGAGTATTTTTTTCTCAAGCAAATCCACATTGATAATGAATTGCTCGGTGACAAAAGGGATCAAACGTTCCTTTTTGCCAAAGGCATCTTTGATATTGGCTTTCACATGCAATACATCGTTTGAACCAGTTTCAAGTAACTGTTCAACTACGCCCATGTTATAACCCTTAGTATTGGTTACTTCACAACCTATCAGATCTCGCCAATAGAACTCACCTTCCGGCAATTGCTGCATATTTTCGGGGGCAACGCCAATCTCACAATGTGTAAGTAATTGGGCTTGTTCCCGATTATTGACCCCTTCAAGTTCAGCGATCACCGCCTTACCTTGTTGACGCCATTTAAGAACCTTTACTTCTCGCCATTGACCATTTTCTTTTAACAGCCAAGGAGAGTAATCAAAAATACCAGTAACAGAGTCGGTATAAGTGGTGATTTTCATCCAACCGTTGACACCATGACTGGCACCGATTTTCCCTAATACCACAGGTTGTTGGTTACTGCTCATCAATTTATACCTTAACGCTATTAAGCTGCTGCTTTACGAGCGTCTTTGATCAACTTAGCTACGCGATCAGTTGTTTGAGCACCAGTACCAACCCAGTGTTCAACACGGTCTAGATCTAAACGTAGAGTTTCTTCTTGGCCTTTAGCTAAAGGATTGAAGAAACCAACACGTTCGATGAAACGACCGTCACGAGCATTACGGCTATCGGTAACAACGATGTTGTAGAAAGGACGCTTCTTAGCGCCACCACGAGCTAAACGAATGGTAACCATGCGTCTTGTATCCTCTAATGATTTGTCTAATGACAAAAATAAAAACTGAAGCTCTGTGTTCGCAGTAGAGCTCCAGAAAGAAAGCCGCAAAATTCTACCTGATTTTTCGATAAACGCAACTAAATCGGTTAAATTTTACGTCTGTAGTTCAGTTAACATCTGTAAATAACGAAGAAATTATCGCCCAGGCATTTTCATACCCGGTGGTAACATGCCCTGCATGCCACGCATCATTTTCGCCATGCCGCCTTTCGACGACATTTTTTTCATCATTTTTTGCATTTGCGTAAACTGCTTAAGTAACTTGTTTACATCTTGAATTTGCGTACCAGAGCCAGCCGCAATTCGACGCTTGCGTGAACCTTTGATCATTTCAGGGCGTGCGCGTTCCGCTTTGGTCATTGAATTAATAATGGCTTCCATTTGATTGGTCATTTTACCATCTTGAACTTGAGCGAGTGCTTCAGGGGGAAGTTGTCCAACGCCGGGCAGCTTTTCAATCATGTTCATCATACCGCCCATATTTTTCATTTGAGCAAGCTGTTCGCGGAAATCTTCTAAATCAAACTTACCGCCTTTTTTCACTTTTGAAGCAAGCTTCATAGCCTTATCTTTATCAACGCCACGTTCAACTTCTTCAATTAATGAAAGTACGTCACCCATACCCAAAATACGTGATGCAACACGATCTGGATGGAATGGCTCTAAGGCATCCGTTTTTTCACCTACACCTAAAAACTTGATCGGTTTCCCTGTAATGTGACGGATAGACAAGGCTGCCCCACCACGAGCATCACCGTCGACTTTGGTTAGCACCACACCCGTTAATGGTAAGGCTTCATTGAAGGCTTTTGCGGTGTTTGCTGCGTCTTGACCCGTCATGGCATCTACCACAAACAAGGTTTCAACAGGGTTTACTGCGTTGTGTAATTGTTTGATTTCATCCATCATGGATTCATCGACATGCAAACGACCTGCGGTATCAACGATAACAACATCAATGAACTTTAATTTGGCGTGCGCAATAGCTGCATTGGCAATATCGACCGGTTTTTGGCTCACATCCGATGGAAAGAATTCAACTTCAACTTCACCGGCTAAGGTTTCAAGCTGCTTGATCGCGGCGGGACGATAGACGTCAGCACTGACCACCAATACCGATTTTTTATGGCGTGTACGTAATAACTTTGCCAGTTTTGCTGCACTGGTTGTTTTACCGGCACCTTGTAAGCCCGCCATCATAACTACGGCAGGAGGCTGAGCGCTAAGATCTAACTCTTCATTCGACTCGCCCATGGCTTTTTCAAGTTCGCCTTGAACAATTTTGACAAAAACTTGGCCGGGAGTAAGGCTCTTAGCAACTTCTTGACCTACTGCACGCTCTTTTACGCTTTTCACAAACTCACGAACCACTGGCAAAGCAACATCGGCTTCCAGTAGTGCCATACGCACTTCTCGTAAGGTGTCTTTGATATTTTCTTCTGTCAAACGACCACGGCCGCTGATATTTTTCAAGGTGCGCGACAGTCTGTCACTAAGATTCTCAAACATAGTCCTGAGCTAAACCTTAATCCGTATAAAAATGCCAGTTATTATATCGAATTGATTGCATCAGTGATAGCGGAAGCTTCAAACGGCTATCAATTTAAAATAGTTCTCATTTCTTTGAAATTAAACTCGCGCTTGAGCTAAAAAACAGTTAAATTTTACCGTATCGATACCAACCAGTAATTTGAAAGGACTTGCGTTAGATGGTTATATTCTCTGCATCTTCAATGTTTTTTTACTGTTGTGCCTTAATTTTAGTCACCAGTCGCTTATTTCATGCAGAAGGCCCAAATCGGAAAGCCGTGGTGGTGGTTGCCGCAATCGCTGTTGCGCTTCATGGCGCAGCATTGTCCGAAGCAATTCTTACCCATGACGGTCAAAACTTTAGCTTAACCAACGTCATTTCCTTAGTGAATTGGATAATTTCATTAACTTTTACCCTTGTATTGATGCGCATGCGGGTGATTGTAGTAGTGCCCGTTATTTATACCTGCTCTATTTTATCCGTTGCCCTACTATGGTTAGTTCCACCCAAGTTCATCTATCATTTTGAGTTAT
>JBMYXI010000053.1:0-22876 GCA_049608225.1 Parashewanella sp. | reverse complement strand
ATAAGGTATAAAATGAAAGCTATCACTCATTTTTCACTGTCCAAACCCAAGCTGGTATACCTCATAATGACTGTTTTGGTGATCATTAGTGTTGGAATGCTTCCCAGCATTATTGTTGATACTGATCCCGAAAGCATGCTGCCTGAACATGATCAGCACAGGCTGTTTCATGATCAAATAAAACGACAGTTTTCTATGCATGATATGATCGTTGTCGGTACCATAAGTCACCAAACAACAAGCATTTACACCCCCAAAAAACTGGCTGAGTTGACATTGCTAGTCAAACAAATATCGCAAATCCCACAAGTGATCTCACCAGAAATATTGTCATTGAATACCACTGACAATATCAGCCAAGACAAGCATGGTAGTATTCAATTCACTTGGTTGATGCAAGCAGCTCCCAAAACGATTCAGCAATCCGAACAAATCAAAAAGGCGGTGAATAAACTGCCGTTACTTGCAAATACCTTAGTATCAAATGATGGAAAAGCAGCCACTATTTATGTGCCTATTCGTTCAAAAAAGCACAGTTTTGAGGTAGCAACAAAAATTAAAAAAATTATTAAATCATTACAGTCTCATGATGAATATCACATTACGGGTCTTCCTGTTGCAGAAGATCAATTTGGCATCGAAATGTTCGTTCAGATGGCCATTTCAGCTCCCATTGCTGGTTTAGTCATTTTCGTTTTACTTTGGTTCTTTTTTCGCAGCTTAGAATTAATTATTGCACCCATGGTTGTCGCCTTAGCAACGGTAATTATCTCTATGGGATTATTAATTGGAATGGGTTTTACCGTTCACATTATGTCATCAATGATTGCTATCTTCTTAATGCCTATCGCAGTTGTCGATTCCACTCATATATTGTCGGAGTTTGCTGATGAATATAAAAAGGGGCAATCACCCAAGTTAATCATTAAACGCGTTATCAGTCGCTTATTTACGCCGATGCTTTATACCTCACTCACATCAGCCATCGGATTTGCATCTTTAATGCTTACCCCGATCCCCCCCGTTAAAGTGTTCGGTGGATTTATCGCTTTCGGAATTCTGCTTGCCTTCATCTTAACCATTGTTTTCATTCCCGCTTATATCAGCAGAATGTCCGATACATCGTTAAAACAACTTCAACAATCTATGCATAACGCAAGTACTGGTTCACTAATACGTTGGTTACCAAAGCTTGGTCGATTTGCAATAAACCACAACAAGCTGGTTTTAACCGTATTTGCCATATCAGCAGTCTTGAGTATTTTCGGGATCAACAAGATCCAAGTTAATGACAACCCAATTAACTGGTTTAACTCAAAACATGAAATTCGAATTGCTGATAAAAAGTTAAATCAGCACTTTGCGGGTACTCATGATGCGTGGTTAGTGCTATCAAAAGAAGAACCTAACAATATACAAGAGCAAATCCAATATTTTATTGAGTTAATCAACGCAGAAAAGCTCAATAATCATGACTTGTTATTGTTGCTTCAACGCCTAGAGCAACAAGCTAACAGCGACTGGCAGCAGCAAACAATAGATCATCTCGACGACCTATTATTTAATGCAACAGACCATACTCAAGCAATAGAGCGTTTGATCACCACCCTCGAAGCTCAACAACAAAAGCAGAAAGTATTTCAATCACCTGAGCTATTAAATTGGATGGATTCTTTCAGTGAATACCTAGTAAGCTCAGGCTTAGTCGGTAAGGTTAATGCCCTTCCTGATATCATTAAAACCGTAAATCGAGAGCTAAATGGTGGCGAAAGCGGCGATTATCGATTACCGAGCAGCAGTCAGGCAATCGCGCAAACCTTATTACAATTCCAGTCATCACACAGACCAACCGACCTATGGCATTTCGTGACTCCAGATTATCAACGAAGTTTAATGTGGCTGCAATTAACTAATGGTGACAATCAACACATGAGTGATGTCATTGATTTGGTTAGTGAGTATATAACTCGTCATCCTTTACCCGCTGGGGTTACTGTCAATTGGGCAGGGAAAACCTATTTGAATGTGATTTGGCAACAACAAATGGTCAGCGGCATGTTCGACAGTTTACTTTCCTCATTCGCGATCGTCTTCTTAATGATGGCATTACTGTTTCGCTCGATAAAATATGGATTGCTGGCAATGCTGCCGCTAACACTGACCATCAGTATGATTTATGGATTAATTGGCTGGTTTGGAAAATATTACGACATGCCAATTGCTGTCCTTTCTGCATTAACCTTGGGATTATCGGTAGATTTTGCTATTCACTTCATTGAACGATTCAGAGACTCTGTTCGAAGAGGACAACCCTATCTAACAGCGCTTTTATCACTATTTGATGAACCTGCGCGAGCGATTTCCCGTAACGCCATTATTGTCGCTGTCGGTTTCACGCCACTGCTATTAAGTCCGTTAGTTCCCTATGTCACCGTCGGCTTTTTCCTTGCCAGCATAATGACGATATCGGCGCTCGTTACCTTGATCTTATTACCTGCGTTGATCAGCTTAAAACCTCGTTCATAAGGAGTGAACCATGTCATTTAATCATCTACTGAAATTATTTTTTGTCAGCTTCTTGCTTAGCTTTAGTTTGAACAATCATGCAGAAACTCAGCAAGCACTCACAGCAAACACGATTATTCGCCTTTCGAATTTAGCTCATTATTATGCAGGTAACGATGGACGTGCAGAAGCTCGCATGAAGATTATCGATTCGCAAGGTCGACAGCAAATACGCCAATTTAGCATACTCAGAAAAGATCAGTCACAGGGTGGCGACCAAGATATGTTGGTGCACTTTTCTCGCCCAAGTGACATCAAAAACACCATGTTTCGTGTAAGCAAACACCTCCAATCCCAAGATGATCGCTGGTTATACTTACCAAGTCTTGATTTAGTAAAACGGATCTCTGCAGGCGATAAGCGCACTTCTTTTGTTGGATCTGATTTTTATTACGAAGACATATCTGGGCGAAACCCGACTGCTGACAGCCATAAACTTGTTGATATCACCGACAACACTTATGTAGTGAACAGCACAGCGAAATCACCCAATACGGTTGAGTTTAGTCATTATCGAACAACGATTGATCAACAAACCTTGTTACCCATTACCGTTGAATACTACGACAACAATAAACGGCTTTATCGAAAAATGACGGTGTTAAAAACAAGGAAGGTACAACAACATCACGTGATCACTCACGCCAAAATGGAAAATTTCTCATCAAACAGTAAAACCTTCATGCAAGTTCGAGGCATTAAATTTGAACTTGGCTTGCCACAGCACATTTTCTCAGAAAAAAGTTTACGTAATCCGCCTGTTAGCTGGCTACGGAGAAAGTAATGCACCGTTTAATCCCCCTAATATTTATCTTTTTCATCGTACCAACTGCTCTGGCTCACTCATTGTCTGAATCGAAAATCAACGCAGAAACACTTTCTGAGCCAAGCTTAATTGATATCGACGAGGACAGCTGGGACGATAATTGGAGTGATGAAGAGGAGTCATTTTCTTCATGGTCTATATCTGGCTTTGTTGAAGGTGGCTATGGTACACGTTTACAAAAAAACAAAGCCGTGAACCATGATACAAGCTTAGCTGAATTCACCGCTCGACTTAATATGAACTACCAAGCCAAGCATTGGCGTTTATACACCAGTAACGATCTTGTAATTGATGAACTGATTAATCGCTCTACTCTTAACATTCGAACCGCGAACATTCATACTAACCTCAATGATTCGTTATCGTTAAAAATCGGTCGACAAGTTAATACATGGGGAACGGGTGATTACTTATTTTTGAATGATCTTTTCCCCAAAGATTGGCAATCATTCTTTGCTGGACGTGATGATGAATATTTAAAAAAAAGCAGTGATAGTATTAAAGCGCTTTGGTTTAAAGGCAATACCAGCATCGAAATGGTTTTTACGCCGAAATTTACTGCTGATCGCATTATTAATGGTGAGCGATTTAGCTATTTTTTACCAGCAGCAAATCAATTCACAGGCCGTTCATTTCCCATAAAACAAAACAACGCATCCACACTCGCCATTCGCGTTGCATCCAACTTCAAGCAATTAGAATACGCATTTTACGGTTATTTAGGTTACTGGAATACTCCTGTCGGTCAGTCAAAACAATTTGCTTTTTATCCGAAACTTAATGTCTATGGTGCCAGTATTAGATCTCCGATGGCCACAGGCTTGATCAATGCTGAATTTGCTTATTATCAAAGCGCGGATGATAAGCATGGAGATAATGGCTTTATTGCTAATTCACAGACAAGAGTATTGATCGGTTACGAGCTAGAACTATTAAGCCATTTAACTTTCTCTACGCAGTATTATCTAGAGCACACTCAAGATCATGCAGCTTTGCTGCGAACCTCAAGTACATCAGAGAGAAAAGCTATAACAGCACTTAACCGTCAAGTTGCAACCGTCAGAATTAACTATCGAATGTTACGGCAAAAACTAACTCTGGGACTCTTTGGTTTCTGGTCGCCCACAGATGAAGACAGTTACTTAAGACCAAGCGTCAGTTATCGAGTCGATGATCAGTGGAAAATTGCCGCGGGAGCAAACATATTTCAGGGGAAACGCAATAACACGTTTTTTGGTCAACATAAGACTAATTCAAATGTTTGGCTACGAGTTAGATATAACTATTAGTCCGATAAGTGGATATATGGATTTAATTTTAAGCCCACCAAAACCAAGAGTGGGCTAATATATCAAGTACCTTACTTTCGATCACTTCGCAGCACTAACTCGACTCGTCGGTTTTGTTTTTGCCCAGCAACATCTTGGTTGTTGGCAACTGGTGCATACTCACCGACACCAACAGGGTTAATTTGTGATTTAGCAATCTTGTGTTTTATCACTAATAAATCCACGACTTTTTCTGCTCGTTGATTCGAAAGGGTTTGATTATAAGCACGCTTACCTTGGTCATCCGTATGACCGACGACATAAAAACTAAGCTTAGGGTTGTTGTTTAAATAAACCGCAAGTTCAGACAATAAAGGAACAGATTCAGGCAATAACTCAGCGCTATCATATTTAAACAGCAGCCCGTCAAGACTTGCATGCCCTGTTGTTTGTATATTTTTATTGAGAGCATCAGCGTCAAAAGCGATTCGGTCAAAATTAAGCGGTTTAGCCTCGACAATTTTAAGTTCGCTCCACAACGCGCCACTAAAACCTAGGGTGTAACTATGTGCATAGATATCACCTTCAGGTCGAGTTAATACGTAACTGCTATAAAATTGATTTTCGTCAAAGCCAATCGTTGCAAGCAAGCCTAAGTTTTTCTGTAGCTGTTTATTTTTACCACAAGCGAGTCCGTGGCAATCAAACAACTTGGTAAATCCGAGTTTGTTAAACGCTTGCTGGTAATTGCTCGAAACTTCGTATTCTGAATACTCTCTAGGTAATTGGTATTTAATGTAGGTCAGTTTGCCTTCAACGGGACGTAATTGATACTGATTGTTCTCTCTCGCCGTCAACAACTTAGTTTTAGCATAATTATTGGTTTTGTACTCATCAATATAAGCGCCTTGTAAACGTCCAAACATTGGGTGATCAACGCTATTGCGTACATCTTTATGCTGTTTCGACTCAAAAACCCGTTCGGTCGCCACCTGCTTGATCATAGTTTTATCAATAGTCACGAGATCAAGAGGTTCAGGCTTCTCATACAAAATTGAAATGTTGAGTTGCGATTTCTGAGCCCATGCAAAAGTGTAAATTGACAGATAAAAAACCTGATCTTGTTGAACAAGCTTAGCGGTAATTAAATAAGGAAGATCATCACCAATATTTTGTAGTGGCTTTAAAAAACGCTTTAGTCTATTCGCTCGTCCACAACTCTCCAATTGACAAGAGAAAATAATTTCAGCCTTGTGCTTTTTTAGTTGCTCAAGGTAATTATTGAAAATACGACTTGGCTCATGCTTTCTATCAACCTCATATCCCAATCGACTAAGAGAGCCTGACTTAATAAAAGAAACGATCTTTTGATCATCAATAGCGCCAACAAAAGACTGGTTAATAAAGTGCCGCTCTTCAGTCTTACTGAGTTCACTGTCTGGATATTGGGTGAATATGTCTTTAGCATTGATTGAGTAACTGATAAGTATAAGGATACTGACCAATCCTAACGTCCATGTACGCACTTTAATGTCCTTGGTTGTAGTACAGTTTCAACATTATCATGATTGAACTGTAGATTTATGGCAAGACCCCATAATCAAAAATGGGAATGTGATAAATTTTCTAATTTATTTAATAAGATAGAATGTGTTCCTCCTCTTTTTTTGGGCTATAACTTAAGTGTATCGTTTAAAAAGGAGAACATCGGCATGAGGACAATTGCAAACGCGTCAAAAAGCCTGTTTTTGTTTTTTTCACTTTGTGGGATTTCACAAGCCCATCAAGAATACCCATTAAAAATCAACAATCAATATAGAACACCTGCTGAACAATCACGTGATCAATACCGGCACCCAGCTGAAACCCTCAAATTTTTTAACATCAAACCAACGGATACCCTAGTGGAGGTATGGCCCAGTGCAGGTTGGTACACACAAATCCTTGCGCCAATGTTAAAAGATCGTGGCCAATACATTGCTGCCCACTACGCCAAGAATTCACCCAAAAATTCACACATGATCTCAAGAGCTAAATTCGAACAAAAATTCAAAAACCGTATCCGCCGTTATGGGGAAATCGCCGTAACCAGCTTTGAGCCGCCAATGCACATCAAACTGGCACCCACAGAAACCGCTGACGTCGTGCTAACGTTTCGTAATATTCACAATTGGATGAGCCAAAATCAGCAGCAAAATGTCTTCAATGCAATCTATGATGCATTAAAACCTGGTGGTACCTTCGGCGTTGTAGAACATAAAGCTAAAGCAGGAACCAGCTTTTCACAAATGATAAATACAGGCTATGTCACCGAAGACTTTATCAAACAACTTGCGTTAAATACGGGCTTTCAATTTATCGCTAGCAGTAACGTCAATGCCAACCCTAAAGACTACAAAAATTATCCATATGGTGTTTGGACATTACCACCCACGCTAGCGCTTGGGGAAATTGGTAAGAAAAAATACTTAGCCATTGGTGAAAGTGATCGCATGACGTTAAAGTTTAAGAAACCGATATAGCCCTACTGATCACATAGCGCTACAACAATCGTAGCGCTATTGAATTCAATTAAAACTGACCTAACGAGATCATTCAATGATATTATTCATTTCATAATTAATCATGATCTTACACATTGAAACTCCGCGACTATCAACAAGACTCAATCGACGCTGCTGTAACGCATTTTAAAAGCAGCCCAGACTCTGCTGTTATCGTCCTTCCTACTGGCGCCGGAAAAAGTATCGTCATTGCAGAATTAGCACGTATTGCCAAGGGTAGAGTACTCATTCTTACCCATGTAAAAGAGCTAGTGGCACAAAATGCCGAAAAAGTGGGCTTATTAACCGAAGATGCCGACATCTACTCGGCTGGGCTCAAACAAAAAAATACCAAAGGCAAAACCGTTGTCGCCAGCGTCCAGTCCGCTGCCAGAGCGGTAGAGAAGTTTGATTGCCCTTTTTCTTTAATCATTATTGACGAATGCCATCGGATAAGCATGGATGAAAATAGTCAATATCAGCAATTATTTTCTCACCTAAGAAAAGTTAACCCAAAAATGCGTTTGCTCGGGTTGACAGCAACACCTTATCGGCTTGGACTCGGTTGGATTTTTCGCCATCATTATCACGGTAAAATAGGCAATACCGAAAACCCAATTTTTGAGAAATGCATTTTTGAATTACCACTTAGGCCATTAATAAAGCAAGGCTTTTTAACGCCACCTAAAATGCTCGATGGCGTATCGGCTCAATATGACTTTGCATCAATTACTCCTTCGAGCACAGGAGAATATTCTGAAGCTAAGATAAATAGCCTATTAAACACTTCAGGGCGCGCAACAAAAGCAATTACCCAGCAGATAGCGCAATTAAGCGAAGATCGTCAAGGTGTGATCATTTTTGCAGCAACGGTAAGGCATGCCCATGAAGTCATGTCTTACTTAAATGAAACTCAGGCAAAATTAATTACCGCCAATACCCCTCATGATGAACGCGATAAACTAATTGTCGATTTTAAAGCCAAAAGATTTAAGTTTCTTGTTAACGTTGCGGTATTAACGACAGGTTTTGACGCACCTCACGTCGACTTTATCGCTATTTTACGCCCAACAGCTTCTGTGAGTTTATTTCAGCAAATGGTTGGACGAGGGTTACGACTAGCAGATAATAAAAATGAATGTCTTGTGATTGATTACGCAGCCAACGGCTATGATTTGTATTTTCCAGAAGTAGGTCAAGCAAAAACCAATAGTCGCTCAGTCCCCGTACAAGTTCATTGCCCTGTTTGCCAGTTTGCGAATACTTTTTGGGGCTTAACCGATGATGATGGTGATTTGATAGAACACTTTGGTCGACGCTGCCAAGGACTGGTAACACAAGCTGACGTTGAACAACAATGTGATTTCCGCTTTCGCTCTAAGTCTTGTCCTGATTGCGGCGCCGAAAACGATATTGCCGCCAGAATCTGTCAAACTTGTCAGTCAGTATTAATCGATCCTGATAAAAGGTTGAAGCAAGTATTATCACAACAACATCATCACCTTTTCAAAGTACAAGACATGCTGTTGTCCGCAGAAGGTAATACATTAAAGGTGCAATATATCGATATTGAAGGCAACGATTTTTGCCGTTTCTTCAAGATGGAAAGCAAAGCTCAAATTAAAGCACTCTTTGCTTTGTTTGTTTTTCCACACACTAAAACACCGGGTACTTTACATACTCAATACAGCAAACCACAACAAATCGTCGATGAACAAGCAAAATTTAGAAAACCCGATCTGCTATTGTTGAAAAAAGGAAAGAAATTCTGGCAATGGCAAGATAGTTTCTTTGACTATCAGGGCCGCTATCAAACTGAAACGAATCGGTAGGCAAAACAATATCTCTGTGATATAAAACCGTTAATTACTCATGAAAGGAATGAAATAGAAAATGAAAGTAACGGTTTACGGTCGTTCAGGTTGTCCTTATTGCACACGTGCGGTTCAAATCTGCGAATTATTAAAAAGCAAACGTAATGATTTTAGCTTTGACTATATTGATATGATTGCTGAAGGCATTTCAAAAGAGGCACTATCAGAAAAGCTTAATGTCGATGTCAGAACGGTTCCGCAAGTGATGTTAGATGATCAATATATCGGTGGTTGTACTGAGTTTGAGCAACATGTAACCCAAAATGGGTTATTGCTCGGATAAAAAGCTTAAAAGCCTTAACTTAGCTAACTGTATGTATTAAGGCTTTTTTTTCTAGTATCAATTGATGCTTTTCACCGCTGTATTAGTGTAATTATTTTGATCTAACTGACTAAAGTCTATGCTTAATTCAATATCCTCTCGGAATGAACTATCCGAATTATCAACAAGATGAAGTTTACTTGGAATTTCACCATTGGCATATTTCATCTCTCGTATACTAAATCCCATTTTAGAATCACCTGCACCATAATATCGCACACTGGTATCACCCTTGTTATTGTAAAAGGTACATAAACCCGTTGGATGTACCCCACTCCAATATTGTTTGCAGCTGGCTCCATTTAATTCACAATAACTTTCCTTAACTTGGCAAATGAATGACTGATTATCAATATTATGCCCATTATGAGTAAAGGCAAAGGACGGTAAAGAGATTAAACCTAGTAATAAAACTACAGCATTAAAAGTTTTCATTTTGACCTCTTCTGACTATTCAACCATTTATGACACGAAAATTTAATCATTAAATTGAATTTTTAAATGAAAGAATTCATGATTTTCTACATACGTAGGAATCAAATCATCATCTATGGTGCTCGGTACTTCACTCTCTTTGCTTAACTTAAGATCTTTCACTAGAAAGTTATCAATCTTGTTTGTTTGAAAGTATGTCTCAATGATATTTTTTTCAGCATTGAAGGTGCATAATCCAGTGGAATATATTGCTTGCTTATTTACTTGACACTCGTCGGAGTTTGATGAGCAGTAAAATCTTGTCGCTTGACACATAAAACTTTTACCATCAATATTTTGACCATTATGAGTATACGCAAAGGCAGGCATTGACAAAAAGCTTAAAACAAAGAGTGCACTTTTAACTATCTTCATGTTGCTTTCCTCAAAAAATAAGATCAAGCAATTTTAGCAAGTAAAGCTGACATTCAGCTTACAATTTACTTCTGCTCGAGTGAATAATAGTTAACTCTGACTTAACCTTTTTCCAATAATTGAAGTCTACCGTTTGTTTTTGAGCACAAAAAACCCGCCGGAAGCGGGTTTAATAAAACGATAAAAAAAATTATCGATTAACGAGTGCGTGGGCACAATTCTTCTGGGCTGAAGAAATAAGCGATTTCACGCTCTGCAGATGCATCAGAATCTGAACCATGAGCAGCGTTTTCATCGATGCTGTTAGCGAAATCAGCACGGATAGTTCCAGCAGCAGCTTCAGCTGGGTTAGTAGCACCCAAAATATCACGGTGAGCTAGAACAGCGTTGTCACCTTCTAATACTTGAACCATGATTGGACCCGAAGTCATGAACTCAACCAAAGCACCGAAGAAAGGACGTTCGCTGTGCTCAGCGTAGAAACCTTCAGCTTGTTCTTTAGTTAGGTGCAGCATTTTAGCAGCAACAATTTTTAAACCAGCGTCTTCGAAACGGCTGTAGATTGCACCGATTTTGTTTTTTGCAACAGCATCAGGTTTTACGATAGAAAAAGTACGTTGAGTCGCCATGTTTAAGTTCCCTTAAAAAGCATTGTTTTAAAATTCGCGCGGATTATATTAAAATTTTGCACAAAATAATACCTCAATCACAACTTTGTGCTCGAGTAAGTAAAAAACCAGCCAATTAGGCTGGTTTAAACGACCGGTTCACTATTTCTTTAAGCCACAATTCGATAATAATTGCGCTGTTCAGTTTGGTAGTAACAACTAAAACCGAGCTTGTTCATTAAGTCATTTAATGGATTATCAAAATGTAAACTGCATTTTGCTTGCCCAACGAGCGTTAACCTTTCCAACACCATCTGCTCGATCACCGCTTGTGAAATTTCAAGCTGTTCAGTATCGTACCAAAGTTGTATCTCTTCAATATAAATCGTATCTTGAGTTTCTTTTAACGCAATCCGACCAATATCAACACCTTTAAAGCTAATAATGGTAGTTCTTCCTAGATTGAAATGACTTTTCTTCAGGTTAAAAAATTGGTTACTGTCTTTTTGGTGGGGCCAAACAGAGCTTAAGTAAGATTTCAGTTCTGGCTTGAGTAGTAGACTAATAAACTCCCAATCATCATTGGCAGCTTGGCGAAATTCAATTTCAGGCATAGTGACCTCACGTCTATTTAAAAATACATTGACGTGCCTGTCTGAATGTCATTCCATTTAATCCTAAGACTAGCAATAGATAATCACTTCGCCAGCTAAAATCTTGCACATTCTTGGCTTAAACAATTCAATAGAATAAAAGCACTATCTGTATAACTCAAAAGCCAGATGACATAAGGCATTGGCAGTCCATTAATGTGCCATTAAAGTTGAGTTAACTATGATTAATTGCTGTAACTAGTTTGTTTTAAAGGTACTTAACGATAGATGCAACAACAGGGAAAACGAGCTTATTGTGTTTGTTTTTGTTAGTGACGGATTGATACATCGGTATTGAAGTTAAAAATAGCCTCACCTTCAAGTACCTTGAAACAAACGATTAAAATATTTATTAATTTTAAAACGAAAAAAGCCGCTAATTAATTAGCGGCTTTTCATTTGAATGTGGCGGAGGAGCAGGGATTTGAACCCTGGAACGGGATAAACCGTTGCCGGTTTTCAAGACCGGTGCATTCGACCACTCTGCCACCCCTCCGAACGAGACGCATAATATAAACTTCGTGATCTGTTGTAAAGCAACAAATTGCAGAATTTTGCCGTTCGAACAATAAAAGCACAACTCAGTCAAAATACACACAAAATAAGACGATATTGCATCGCAATGTTGCTTAAACATATGCCAAACGCTATCTTTGAAATATTTTCAACACAAAGGACGTTAACAAATGCTATCGGAAGCGGTTCTAAATTTAATCGACGAAGTATCAAGGCTTGGAAGCTTTACAGCAGCAGCAAAAAAATTGAACAAAGTTCCATCTGCAATCAGCTACACCATCAAGCAAGCTGAAGATGAATTAGGTACCGCATTATTCGTTAGACATCACCGCAGCGTCAGTTTAACCCCTGCGGGTGAATATTTCGTACAGCAGTCTCGTCAATTATTACAACAAATGCAACAAGTCAAATTATCAACCCAGCGTGTTGCCAATAACTGGCGCCCTACTATATCAATTACTCTCGATTGCTTTGTTCGTGCCGATAAAATTAGTGCACTTATTGGTGATTTTTACAAAGCGTTTGACGATGTTGAGTTAACCGTAAAAATTGGTGTTTTCAATGGGGTATGGGAAAGCTTAGCCAGCGGCGAATCAGATTTAGCCATTGGCGCAACTACATCGATTCCCAATAGTGGCTATTTTTCATATAAAGAGATGGGGAATGTTGAATGGTGCTTTTGTGTGAGTCCAAAACACCTTTTAGCTAAAAAAGAACAAGCGCTTACTCAAGAAGATATTCTGCCCTTTCCTGTTGTTTGCGTTGAAGACACCGCCCAGAACACCACCAAACGTGAACTTTGGCGTTTACAAAATCAGCGTAGGATCGTTGTTCCTGACTGGATCAGAGCAATCAATTGCGCCAGCTCAGGTTTAGGTGTTGCCTACCTGCCCAAACATTTAGCTGACCTATTCATTAAAACAGGTCGCTTGGTCACTAAAGAATTACAACAACCACTCGCTAAAGAAACTTGTTGTGTTGCTTGGAAAAGTGAACAGCCTACCGAAGCCTTACAGTGGTTATTAAGTTATCTCGGTGACACTGAGAATATGCAAAAGCAATGGTTAAGTTAGCCAATAAATTCATTCCAACATTAAAAAGCCAGCAATCACGCTGGCTTTAAACTTTGACGTTCTTACTTGCTGTTATTTCGCAGTAAAGCGATCTAACCAACCGAGTACGTTTGCATACCATTGTTCTAAGTTGTCAGGATTCAAAATCCAATGATTCTCATCAGGATAGATTAATAACTTAGATGGAATATTGTTGCGTTGCAGGTACGAGAACGCAGCCAAACCTTGACCATAAGGTACACGGAAGTCTTTTTCACCATGAATAACTAACATTGGTGTCTTCCAGTTTTCAACATAATTTGCTGGATTGAACTTCTCATAAAGTGCTTTATTGTCTTTATATTGACCGCCGAATTCATGTTCTGGAAACCAAAGTTCTTCAGTAACATAATACATTGAGCGCATATCGAACAAACCAGCGTGATTCACTAGGCACTTAAAGCCATCGCTCCAGTTACCTTCAATCCAGTTCATCATGTAGCCACCGTATGAGCCACCAAGCGCACAGGCGTTTTTAGTGTCTAACCAAGGTTGTTGTTCACCCACTGCTGCAAGACCTTTTTTAAGATCTACCAGTGGCTTGCCGCCCCAATCTTTAGTGATCGAGTCAGTAAATTTTTGACCATAGCCAGTCGAGCCGTGGAAATCCACCATCACCACACCGTAACCCGCACCCGCCCATAGCTGTGCATTCCAACGACCGCTAAAGCTGTTGCCAAATGAACCTTGTGGACCACCGTGAACTAAGAAAGCAACAGGATACTTTTCACCTTCTTTATAATTGGCAGGTTTGATCCAGTAACCGTGAACGGTTTCATCATTCCACCCTTTAAAAGTGAATTGCTCAAACTCACCAAACTTAATTTCTGCAAGCTTATCTTTATTAACATTAGTCAGTTGGGTTAAGTTGTCACCATTTAAGTTGATGCTATAAATGTCGCTTGGTTGCACTAAACTCTTATGAGAAAAAATCGCTTTATTGTTCACCACGGCAAGCAAATGATTTGAACCATCATTGTAAATAGTTCGTACATCACCAAATTGGGTATTAATGGCAAACATGCTCACTTGACCAAGATCTTGAGCTGTGACATACAAGGTGCGACCATCATTTGAAAACAACAATGAGCTCGGGCTACGGTCCCATAACGGCGAAACTTCTTTAGTTTGCCCTGTCACGGTATCCGTTAACATAATGCGATAGCGGTCGGCTTCAAAACCCGGGCGTTTCATTGCAAGATATGCCATGTAGCGGCCATCGTTAGAAAATGTTGGTTGTGAATCCCATGCTTTATTATCAGCCGTTAAGTTTGTTGTTTCACCACCGGTTACTGGGACTTTCCATAGATCATAGTTGGTTGTCCAAGCTTGATCTTTACTCGGCGCTTTCGCACTGTAAACAATAAACTTACCGTCGGGCGTAAAGGTCACCTCTTCCATGCCTGAAAATGGCTTAGGTGGTGTTTCGGTATCTAAGCCATGTGTCACATCAACGGCTTTAGACAATTCATTGCCGTTAATTTGTGAAACGAATAGATGATTACGAGCGTGATCATTCCAAGTATCCCAGTGTCGTACCATCAACTGAGTGTATTCTTTTCCGGTGGTCTTGCGATCCGCTTCTTTATCGAACTTCTTTTTCGAACACTTAAGCGTATTGCATTCAGGGAATACACGAATGCTCATTACCACTTGCTTGCTGTCACTCGATAATTTGTAATCATCGATTGCCAAAGGTAAATCAGATACTTGCTTAGCTTCACCACCTGTGAGTGGCAAATTAAATAATTGGGTTGAACCATTACGCGCCGCTAAAAAATAAATCGATTTATCATCGGCTGAGAATTGAACGGTATGTTCTGTACCTTTTGCCGTTGTTAATTGCAGAGGTTTAGCGTTCGCTTTGGTTAAATCTTTAAGGTAAAGATCGGATGTACTGCTGCCATCTTTATTTTTAATTTTTATGGCATAAACCATCTTATTGCCGTCATGAGAAACAGCAGCACTGTGGAGTTTGTTTAAATTTACCAACTGCTGCACATTAAATGGCGTTGCCTGTTTAGTTTGTTCTGCCTGAATCGTCGGGCTCATGCTGAGTGCCACGGCAACAGCAGCACTTAAAATGCTGGTTTTAAGCATTGTTGTCATATTTATTATCTCTTTACTTGCAAATAAGTATCGCAAAGCACAATAACGAAACAAAAATGCTCAAGCAAGTTTAGCCTGAGCATTTTGTTTAATAATGTTAGTCAATTACTTTGCAACGTTGGCGATGTTTACTTTCCAAATCGCTGGACCCGTTTCATGAGCATTTACGCCATCAGAGTCGACCGCGACCGTTACTGGCATATCTTGCACATCAAACTCATAAATGGCTTCCATACCTAAATCTTCAAAAGCAACAACGCGAGATTTCTTAATGGCTTTAGCCACAAGATAAGCGGCGCCGCCTACTGCCATTAGGTAAACAGACTTGTGCTTCTTGATTGATTCAACAGTCGCAGGGCCACGTTCTGCTTTACCAATCATTCCCATAATGCCTGTTTTTTCAAGCATTAAGTCAGTAAACTTATCCATACGCGTTGCGGTTGTTGGGCCTGCTGGGCCAACAACTTCGTTACCGACTGGATCAACAGGGCCAACGTAATAAATAAACTTACCTTTTAGATCGACGCCTTCCGGTAAACCTTCACCTGACTCAATCATGCTTTGAATACGTTTATGTGCTGCATCACGACCCGTCAACATTTTACCGTTTAGCAACAACGTATCGCCACTTTTCCACGTTTCTACTTCTGCTTGAGTAACATTATTTAAGTCGACACGTTTCACGTTTTCGCCAACTTCACGGGTGATTTCTGGCCAATCATTTAACGATGGTGGTGTTAAATCAGCAGGACCTGTTCCATCTAAATGAAAATGCACATGACGAGTAGCGGCGCAATTAGGGATCATCACTACAGGTTTAGAAGCTGCATGGGTTGGTGCAGTTTTGATTTTAACGTCTAGAACCGTTGTTAAGCCACCTAAACCCTGTGCTCCTATGCCTAAGCCATTGGCACGTTCAAAGATGTCTAAACGTAACTTTTCTTCGGTCGTTTCAGCGCCCTTCTCCATTAATTCATGGATATCGATGTCTTCCATCAAGGCTTCTTTCGCCATGACAGCTGCTTTTTCAGCTGTGCCGCCGATACCAATACCAAGCATACCTGGTGGGCACCAGCCTGCCCCCATCGTTGGCAGTGTTTTTTCTACCCAAGCAGCAATATCATCAGACGGATTCAACATTACCATTTTCGACTTATTTTCACTGCCGCCGCCTTTAGCTGCAACCGCAACCTCGACGTGGGAGCCTGCAACCATTTCCACGTGCACAACTGAAGGCGTATTATCACGAGTATTCTTACGACCACCAGCAGGATCTGCAACGATCGACGCGCGCAATGGATTATCTGGGTTGGTATAAGCTCGGCGAACGCCTTCGTCGACCATTTGTTGAACCGTTAAATCGGTTTTGTCCCACTTAACATCCATGCCTATTTTAACAAATGTCGTCACAATGCCTGTGTCTTGGCATAAAGGGCGATGACCTTCTGCTGACATTCTTGAGTTTATCAAAATTTGCGCCATTGCATCTTTCGCTGCTGGGCTTTGCTCTTTGTCATAGGCTTTTTTAAGTGACTGAACAAAGTCAATTGGATGATAGTAAGAAATATATTGCAGAGCATCTGCGACGCTCTCAATAAAATCCGCTTGCTTGATAATTGTTGATGCCATGAAATGCACTCCAATGCTCTATTATTTTTATGTGCTAAGGTTTTAAACCGTATTTGTAAATATGATACTATTTCTTGAATAAACCAGCTATATCACATTAATAAATAGGTTCATAAAATGGTTACACGGACGTCAACGCGCCTTGCCGTACGACAAATTGACTTAACTTTAACCACAACTGAAGTTTTTGAACATTTTTCACACCTTCCTTGGGCAATATTACTCGACTCTGCCGATTCTGATCACCCGAATGCAAATTATGACATCATCAGCTTTGCGCCTGTGGCTACACTCACCACAATTGAGTCATCAACCCGTTTTACGCCTTTGTGTCCGAGTATAGCTGCAGTAATTCCTGAACAAGTTCATGATGAAACTCCGTTTGCTGTTTTAAAGCATTACCTCACTCAACTTTATCCCAATAAACTTGAGTGCCAATTGCCCTTTGCTGGCGGCGCCATGGGCAGCTTTAGTTATGATTTAGGTAGACAGTTAGAAACATTGCCAGAAACTGCCAATAAAGATATCTCTTTGCCTGAGATGAACATTGGTCTATACGATTGGGCGCTTATTTTTTGCTATAAATCGAATAGCTGGAATTTAGTGAGTTACTTAGGTGAAGCAGCACTTGAATTAAAGTTAAATGAACTTAAAAGCTACTTATCAATCACTAGCAAACAAGACTCATTTAAACTCACAACGCCATGGAATGCACAAATTACACAGCAGCACTATCAACAAAAATTCTTTCAGATCCAAGAATATTTATTAAGCGGTGATTGCTACCAAATCAATCTTACTCAACGGTTTAGCGCCAATTACTCTGGCGATGAATGGGCAGCCTATACCCGACTACGTTCAAAGAACAAAGGGCCGTTTTCGGCCTTCATTCGCTTACCTCAACATACTGTGTTGTCTATTTCACCTGAGCGTTTCATTCAACGTCATGGCGATTTTATCGAAACCAAACCTATAAAAGGTACGCTACCACGCAATACCGATCCGCTGCTCGATAAACAAGCCGCAGAGCAATTGCGCAATTCAACAAAGGATCGCGCTGAAAACTTGATGATCACCGACTTACTGCGCAATGACTTAGGAAAAGTCGCAAAGGCTGGCAGTGTAAAAGTCCCAAGCTTATTTGAAATAGAAAGTTTTCCCGCAGTTCATCATCTCGTCAGCACAGTTACCGCAGTACTGCGAGATGACTTAGATGCTACTGATATTCTACATTCAAGCTTTCCTGGTGGGTCAATTACTGGTGCGCCTAAATTTCGTGCGATGGAGATCATCGAAGAGTTAGAACCCAGCCGCCGAAGCATTTATTGTGGTTCTATTGGTTATATCAGCCAGCATGGCATTATGGACACCAGTATTACCATCAGAACTCTATTAACTGAGAAGCAAACCATTTATTGTTGGGCTGGCGGTGGCATAGTTGCTGATTCGAATGTTGACTGCGAATATCAAGAAAGTTTTGATAAAGTAAGTAAAATTTTGCCGATACTAACTGAGTAAATTGCAATCAATGAATACAGTAACATTCAAACAGAGGTTTCAACTCAGCCCGCAACCGACAAATGCTGATCGTTACTGCATTCCTTATCATATTGCTGCACAAAGAAACTATCGTGATTCAGCAGTATTGGTACCACTCATTGAAATAAACAATCAGTTACATTTAATTTTAACTAAGCGTCCTGCTCATCTTAAACATCATCCAGGACAAACTTGCTTCCCAGGCGGGAAAGTGAGTGACGAAGATGATGATTTGCTCGCAACGGCATTAAGAGAAACCCGTGAAGAGATCGGTATCTTGAATACTGACATCACTATCCTTGGTCAATTGCCTGTACAATATACTTATACTGGTTTTCAAATCACACCTTATGTCGGATTAGTCAATCATGACGTTGTATTAGATCTTGATCACAATGAAGTTGCCCACTGCTTCACTTCCCCCATTTCGACATTTTTAGATCCAAGTAACACAGTAAAAATTTCGACGTCCCAAAAAGGAATCGATTATCAAGTGTTATTGTTAAATGATGGTACTGAAATGATCTGGGGCGTGACCGCTTCTATTATTAATGTCCTATGTAGAAAGATCGGAACCATCATTTAGCAAGATACACATGCCGCAAATCATCATTTAACCCTCTATCAGTGAATAAAAAATAACAATTATCCACTCCTGCATGAATTAACCTTGAGAAAAGGATTTTGCAAGGTAATATAGTCAGCTTCTAAAGATCATTTATCTGTTTGTTGGAGAATCAAGCAACAATGAGTATTGCAACCGTCGTCTCTGTATTTAGTGGAGAGCATTCAGTGGGTTCACAAGTCACCGTTCGTGGCTGGGTTAGAACTCGTCGAGATTCCAAAGCTGGTATCTCTTTCTTAGCCGTTTACGATGGATCTTGCTTCAATCCTATTCAAGGCGTCGTACCCAACAATTTAAATAATTACCAAGACGAAATTTTAAAGCTTACTGCTGGCTGCTCTGTTGAAATGACGGGTGAAGTTGTTGAGTCGCAAGGTAAAGGTCAAACTTTTGAGCTTCAGGTTACCGAAATAAAAGTTGTTGGCTGGGTAGATGACCCTGATACTTACCCAATGGCTGCTAAGCGCCATTCAATAGAACATTTACGTGAGCTGGCTCATTTACGCCCTCGCACTAATATCATCGGTGCGGTAATGCGTGTGCGGAACTGTCTATCTCAAGCAATTCACCGTTTCTACCATGAGCGTGGTTTCTTATGGGCATCGACCCCACTCATCACAGCGTCTGATTGTGAAGGTGCTGGTGAGATGTTCCGCGTATCAACATTAGATATGCAAAACTTGCCAATGACTGATAAAGGTGAAGTGGACTACGACAAAGATTTCTTTGGAAAAGAAGCGTTCTTAACCGTATCAGGTCAGCTAAATGCTGAAACTTATGCATGCGCATTGTCGAAAGTATATACCTTTGGCCCAACTTTCCGTGCAGAAAACTCAAATACTTCACGCCATCTAGCAGAGTTTTGGATGGTTGAACCTGAAGTTGCTTTTGCAGATTTAGATGACGTAGCCAGCCTTGCCGAAGACATGCTGAAATATGCATTTAATGCAGCACTGACTGAATGTCGAGAAGATCTTGAGTTTTTCGCTCAACGTGTTGAGAAAACCGCTATTGAACGTTTAGAAGCTTTCGTTAGTTCTGACTTTGCTCAAGTCGATTACACTGATGCAATCGAAATCCTTAAGAACTGTGGCAAGAAGTTCGAATTCGATGTTGAATGGGGTATTGACATGAGTTCTGAGCATGAGCGTTACCTTGCTGAAGAACACTTTAAAGCGCCAGTAGTTGTTAAAAACTACCCTAAGGACATTAAAGCTTTCTATATGCGCTTAAATGACGATGGCAAAACGGTTGCTGCGATGGACGTCCTTGCTCCAGGCATTGGTGAAATCATCGGTGGTTCTCAACGTGAAGAACGTCTAGATGTTCTAGACATGCGCTTGGAAGAAATGGGCTTAGAGAAAGAAGATTTCTGGTGGTATCGTGATCTTCGCCGTTATGGCACTGTGCCTCACTCGGGTTTCGGTCTAGGTTTTGAGCGTTTGGTTTCTTATGTAACTGGTGTTTCTAACATCCGTGACGTGATCCCATTCCCTCGCGCCCCAAGAAGTGCAAATTTCTAATAAGCACTAGTAAAAATGAAAGTTTAATTAGCTTCTTTAAATTGGCACTATCTTGGTGCCAATTTTTTTTGTGTTGTCTTAATGGCTCATTCATAGGACAGCTTTTATACCCTGCATTATTCCACCTAGCTCAAATACATAAACTTCAAAAAGTGTTTTAAATACTTAATTCGATGAATGAAGTTTCATGCTTGTTCAATGAATCCACATATATAATGAATCAACTTATGTGGAATTTTTTGAGTTAAATTGAATGTCTGCAGCAACATTTTCATTATCATCTTTTAGCAGTATGTATCCTACTTGGAATAGCACCATGCCAGTAGATTGTGAAAAGCAGAAAATAAAGGATTCTCTGCATTCTAAATACATGTGCCGCCAACTACATGGTTCTTGCCCAACAATTGTTCGGGGAGCGCTAGCAGCAACACAATTATTGGATGATGTGTATTTTTCAGGTTCAGCTTGTACGGGGCAACCTAAATTCAGCTCGAATCCAAAGGTTACTGGATCACAAACAAAACCCAACGTAACTAGCAAAGCAACTTCTGACTGTATGGGAATTAAGCAGGTTCATACTAAGACTAAATTCGAAGTAATCCCGTTCGAAGAAGCATTAGTATCAGATACATACCAGTCACTAATACGTCACGCGCAGAGACATGAAGCTTTAACTCAGCACTTAAGAAGTTTATACGAGGCAACCTCAACACGAGAAGACTTTAATCACTTCAAAACGGCTGTAAAAGAAGAAAATTGGCAGCATCCATTGTTGTTTAATGTTGAAGCGGAAAATTACGCCATTCTCCTTTATATAACCAATGAAATTACTCCAGACGAGTATCTTAACTTAGCAATTATTATCGCTTCCTATCAGCAATTTATAACTTGTATACCCCATTCATTACCAACGACTAAAAAATATGGTCTTAACTTGCCAGTAGAAACTATTACAGCAGATAATTTTTATCGTTTTTTTATTCCTTGTATATCCTGTGAAATAAAAAATTTATCACTACCTGAAAACGCATACTTTATGGACAGCTTTGTACGCGCACATCAAAAGCAAAAAGAAGAAGTAGAATGTAGAGTCGGCTCTGTCAAAAATTTAATCAGGAACAATCGGCAAAAGTTTGAGGTTATATGCGTAAAACTGTCACAAGAAGTATTACCTTATATCTTTCCAGAAGGAAATACAGGACTCGGCACGGAAAAGATACATGGCTGGATACTGCAACTAATTACCGGTGCAGAAGGAGTTTGTTTATATGATTCGGTAGAGCAATTGCTATTCATACCTACTTTTAAAGCAATGAAGTGTTTTTTTGAGGCTCAACCCTGGTATGTTCAAGCGATACCTGTGCTTGGTGAAACTTCTGCAGACGAAATGAAGACTTACCGATGGAAGAACCAGCATCCCATCCCTCTTCATAACTCAATTATTTCAAATAACTTTGAAATGGCTCATGGAACATTTACAGGATTTGTTTTTGCACCTTTACATGATTTAACACATGTGAGCCAACAAAATAATACCAGTGAAAAAAATAGAGACATCAATTTGCATATAGACTCAGCTCTCCTCAAGCTCGGAAAACAGCAACATGAACAACTGAGAATAAGCTACTGGAATAGGAGAATTGAGCATATTCTCAATTTGCTTTTGAATAACCTTTCCTTTGATGAGTTTTCGTCACCACTAAAACAATGTATTGTTGAATATCAAAAGCTATCCACTGCAGAATCACAGGATGATTATCTGTCCATTCCTCCGAGAGTTAGAGAGTATGCAACTAATGATGAATATCGATATTTTTTAGATCAAGCTAATGCAAAGTGCGAAGGGTTTGTAATATCTAGCTCTTTTGAACTTAATTTCATGAGAATATTTATCTGGGATACACATGAAGGGGCTGAAAACCTAATTGTGTTTTGCCATTTGTGCCTATATCTAGAAGAATATTGCCCAGAAAAATTAGACCAATTTGAAAAGATACTTTATCAGATAAAACAAAAATACACTTCTTCTGCTTACTATTATTCCCCCTATTTCAAAACAATTGCTCTCCACATTCAACTGCTCGAGTTGTTTAAAGAAACAAGTGTTAGCTAGAGTCCCGAGGAACTGACAATATTCAAACATAATGAACACTTGATAACCACTTAACAGCTTAATTACACTTTTTTTCAAAAGTCGAGTTGACTCATTTGGAAGACGGCTTTACTATGCGTCCCGTTCTCAACGAGAAGAAGAAACAAATCCCCTGTAGTTCAGTTGGTAGAACGGCGGACTGTTAATCCGTATGTCACTGGTT
>JBMYXI010000052.1:0-23238 GCA_049608225.1 Parashewanella sp. | reverse complement strand
GGCGATTCATTGATGCAAGTTCAGCGGCTTTAATTGGGTAGTCTTGATAATCAAGCAAGTTGTCCAATGCGCGAACGGCAAGGTTTGATAACTCTTCAAGCTCTGATAAGTCATCAATTGCACCAAGATTCAGAGCCGAAAGTGTACAAAGTGCAATTTCACCATTTGGATCATCAATGTTTTTCAGTGGCTTGGTTGGCAGTGCAATTTCTAAACATAAGTTAGATTGCTTAATTGGTGCTACTTTTGAATCAAACGGACTGTGGGTATTACAGTGATCAACGTTTTGAATGTAAATACGTCCGGTAGAAGCACGTTCCTGCATGAGTAATGAGAATAATTCACTGGCTTTAATCGTCTGGCGACGAATACTCGAATCTTTTTCATATTGAGTGTACAAACGCTCGAATTCGTCTTGATCTTCGAAGAAAGCATCGTACAAGCCTGGCACGTCTGATGGGCTGAATAAGGCAATGTCTTGACCTTTGATCAAACGGGTATACATTGTTTTGTTGATTTGTACACCATAATCTAAATGACGAATTCGGTTGTCTTCAACGCCGCGATTGTTCTTAAGTACCAGCAGTGACTCAACTTCTAAATGCCAAATTGGGTAGAACAAGGTTGCTGCACCACCGCGGACACCGCCTTGAGAACAAGATTTAACGGCGGTTTGGAAGTGCTTATAAAATGGAATACAACCCGTATGGAATGCTTCACCACCACGAATAGGGCTGCCAAGAGCACGAATTCGACCTGCGTTAATGCCAATTCCTGCGCGTTGGCTTACGTATTTCACAATTGACGATGACGTCGCATTGATTGAATCTAAACTGTCGTCACACTCAATTAGAACACATGAACTGAATTGACGTGTTGGTGTACGCACCCCAGACATAATAGGTGTTGGCAGTGAAATCTTGAAGCTAGAAACCGCATCATAAAAACGCTTAATATAATCTAAACGGGTTTCTTGTGGATAACGAGAAAATAAACAGGCTGCAACCAGAATATACAAGAACTGAGCGCTTTCATAAATTTCATTACTGACACGATTTTGAACTAAGTATTTACCTTCAAGCTGTTTTACTGCTGCATATGAAAAATTCATATCACGCCAGTGATCTATGTAGCTATCCATGATATTTAGCTCTTCTTGCGTATAATCTTCAAGAATGTGCTTATCGTATTTCCCAAGCTCAACCAAATGTTGAACATGGTCATAAAGTGTTGGTGGCTCAAACTGTCCGAAGGCTTTTTTACGTAGATGAAAAACAGCTAAACGTGCAGCTAAAAATTGATAGTCAGGCGCATCAGGAGAAATTAAATCAGCTGCAGCTTTGATGATGGTTTCATGAATGGCTTCAGTTGGTATGCCGTCAAAAAATTGCAAATGAGAACGTAGTTCTACTTCAGAAACGGAAACATTATTAAGCCCTTCAGCGGCCCATGTGATCACTCTGTGGATCTTCTCTAGATCAATGTTTTCTCGTTCGCCGCTGCGCTTAGTTACTGTTAAATTACTGTTCATTAAAGGTAGACCTTGGTTCATATATCTGCTAACAAAATTTGCCTAGCTGTCCATTCACAACAATTCACCTTCGCAGCCGAATAGCGAGCCAATGTATTGACTAATTTTACTAATACTGCTAATGAAAAATCTAGGGGGTGATTGAGTTTGCGACACAAGATATAGTGCTTATTGTTTCAATACATACAAGATAGTGAGGTTTTTGATTTTTTGCAAGTGACTTATCTTAGTGAAACTTGTGGATAACTTGAGGGTAACTTTATCTGTTAGTAATGGCTAACCTGCTAGCTCAACTTGATAAATACTGAGAAGCTAGCGGTGTTATTTCAGCCAAAAAAAAGATATTTTTATTAAGGTTATTGTAATGTTAAAAATAAAATTTTAGATATTGAACAATGCTAATAACTCGATCGGTTTTTGCAATAAATGATCAGCTTTCCATAACTCTGGTGTATCATTTTTTGACAAGTAACCCCACATGGCGACAGCTGATTGCATATTACTATTTTTGGCTGCCTCAATGTCTCTAGGTGCGTCACCAACATATAAAATATGTTCTGGTTCAATCTGCATTTGTTGAGCCGCCAGCAACATAGGTGCTGGATCAGGTTTCGTACGCGTGGTGGTGTTGCCAGAAATCACGCACTTCAGTTTGTCGATGACGCCCAAGCGTTGAAGTAGAGGATGAGTGAAGTGGGCGGGCTTATTCGTTACCACACCAATGGCGATATTTTTCGACGTTAACTTGGTTAGTACGTCAATTAATTCTGGAAACACACCACCACGCTCACCATTGATACGTGTGTAATGGCTCAGCATTTTTTGCCTTATTGGCTCACGTTGCTCTGCTGAGTGATCGGGTAAGGCTTTTTTCACCATGAATGGGCTGCCATTAGAAACCGTATATTTGAAACTTTGGTATTCTTGCAGAGGAAAACCAAGCTCTGTTAATACTAAATTTAATGCAGCGATAAGATCGTGGGCGGTATCCACTAAGGTGCCATCTAAGTCAAACAGTACCGCTTTTATTGGTTTTATTTCCATTATAACTTTTGGCACACGATCATATAATTTACGTCAAGACTATTGGTATAGCTAAAGACTTCAGTGAGCGGATTGTAGTTGATGCCTAAAGCATCAAAGCAAACCAGATCAGTCTGTTCTGCTAATCGCATAAGCTCGGATGGCTTAATGAACTTACTGTGGTCGTGAGTACCAACAGGCAGCATCTTCAATACATACTCAGCACCTAAGATTGCTTGAAGATAGGATTTGATATTACGATTAATGGTTGAAAAAAACACATGACCGTTAGGCTTGACCATGTCGCAACACGCTTGAACCACCGATGCTGGCTCAGGTACATGCTCAAGCATTTCCATACAAGTGATCACATCATAATGCTCAAGATGATTGTTTCTATGTTCCTCAGCGGTAGTTTGTAAGTAGTCGACTTGAGATTGAGACTCGAGAGCATGCAGTCGTGCGACTTCCAGTGGTTCGGCTCCCATGTCTAATCCAGTTACCTTTGCGCCCAGTTTTGCCATGCTTTCAGACAAAATACCACCGCCGCAGCCAACATCTAATACTTTCTTAGCAAAGAGACCATTTGATTTTTCATCAATGTAATTTAAACGTAAAGGGTTCATCAAATGTAACGGCTTGAAATCTCCCTCTGGGTCCCACCAACTTGCTGCCATACTTTCAAACTTAGCGATTTCTGCCTTATCTACGTTCATATAAACCTGTTAATTAGATGATAAACTCTGGTTGGATTATAAAGAAGTGAAGGGGATTCTGCTAGTTTGCGATAAAGGATGTGCAACAGAAATTGTGTTTGATCAATTGATTGAGAATATATTTGATTGAACTCAAAGAAGGTCGCTAAATCAACATAAAATGACAGTTTGTGGGCCATTTTATGTTGATTTAGTTCTAGGGCGATGATTTACATGTTAAATGGGTTTTCGTCCTCTAATGAAAATGTTGAAAATGCAACATTTGCGTCTGTTACATTTTCTTTGAAGCTGACTTTTATCCAATAATCACCTGCAGAAGTGTCAGGAAAGTAGCAGTTTTTAAAATTACTGTACTTGGGGTCAGATTCAGCCTCACCGATGCATTGATAGCCCTCTCGACCATTTTTTATTACAAACTTTCCAAATCGACCGTAAATTTCGGCTTTGTTATCGGGCACATTCAGTAGGGCGGTGACAGACGTATTATTGTTTGGAACATGAAGTTTTCCGTAGAGTACCGTATTGGGTCCCCCTTCTATTAAGACGGCCTTGCCACTTTGTAAGATCAATGGATCTGCCAATGTACCTTCTCCTTGTGCGGAGACTAATGAACTCCAACTCAAGGCAACAAAAATGGTGATGGTAAGGGTTTTTATAAAGTATTTCATAGGCTGCGTTCTCTTTATCTGAGGTTACTTATTTAGTTATGCAACATTTAGAAATAATCGCCAGCTTTAGAAAGATTAAAAAAAGTTAATAAACAGATCTTATGGTGTTTTTGAACTCTTAGAAGTGACGCTTTTCGAGATTAAACGGGTTTATTTTGTTTAATGGCAAAACAGATGCAGCAATTAAGGCATGAGTAAATCCTTTCTTAGTGGTAATCTTCATCCAATAATCACCGGTGCTTGTTTGGGGCATGTAGCAAAGTTTATAACCAGTTTGGTCATGTTTTTTTCCTTTAACTCCAAAACAGTCATAGCCTTGTTCGTTGGTGGTTGGATAAGCATTAAAACGTCCGAAAATATCAGCGTCATCAGTCTGCGAATAGAAGATTAAAGTGACCTTGTTTTGACCTACAATATGAATTTTTGCATAAAGCGTTGAATTAGGCTTTGCGTCTACTTGTGTGGGTATCCCATCTTTTAAGAGAATAGGGTTATCTATGCTGCCTCTAGGAAAATTGTTATTCTGATCAGCAAATGCTGAAATCTGTATCGTAAGGGCAATAAGTAGGCTAACAAAAATCTTCATTATTGAACTTAGCTTCATTGTTGTTGCGCTCATTTTTATTCACTGAGGGCTAAATGCTACACCGCTATTGGTCTTGCTTTCTAGATGAAATAGATTAATTTCTGTTCACATTCCATACTGATAATTGAAATATTTTTGTTGTGAACTTAGAGTGTTCAAACAGGCTAGTGCTACTTAAATTTGAATGATCAAAGTGCGATAAGTCATGACAGCAATAGTTACAGAATCAATGCTAGTAAATGCATTTCAGCGAAGTGTTGATGAGAAAGGGCATTTTGAAATAGGAAAGGAGAGAATTCTTTCTGCTGGCGGTAAAGACTATCGTGTTGAATTAACAAATGATGTGAATGATTGGACTATCATGCTTTACGCTTCTTCTGGAATCCCTAATCCTATTTCCAGTGTATACCGTAGGTTTAGAGAGGGTAGGGCGTTAAGCTCCTTCTTAAAGTTATTAAAAACTCAACCTTCGTTGATGGTGAGGATGGATCCTAGTCATGTAAGATCAACCCCTCAATATGCAACTTCTCATGTTTTAGAGGAGAGGTTAAGAAGCTGTCTCGAAGAAGCAGAAGATAGATCATCTAAGAAGCTCTATAGTTTTCATCTTTCCGGTAAAAATTATCATGTGATTTTTAATGAGCACCAAAAGAAATGGGAGTTAGTGGTTACTACAGTAATTAACAGTTCTTTCCAGAGAGCATTTTTAAGAAAAGAGCAATTAGAGCTAGCTGATTTTAGATATAAGCTCAATAATTCGTTATTTGATTTTTTACCAATTCCAGTGAGTCAAACGAGAACTGAAGCTGAAAATGTAAAATTAAGAGTAGAAGCATTTGCTGATGAAGAAGATGTGATTTTTGCTGATCGTGAATCATCATTTCCCCTTACTGAGGTAGCAACAAATCAGGAGGCTAACTCAGCAGCTGAGATCACATCAATGGCTTATTCACGCATTCGCATGTACGACAGATCAGCGTTAAAGACGGATTATGTAGCTCCTTCTGTCAGACCTTTTGTTGTAAAAGTTGAGGCAATACCATCTCGTTTAGAAATAGAGACAAAAAAGCTAAATGATATCTCAGCAAGGATTAAAGCATTAGAAACGGATTGTACAAACCTAGTCTCTGAAACAACACACGCTTTCCAGATTGAAAGCTCTCAAGTTGCGGATATTGTTGATTTTCATTCTAGAGTGGAGAGTAAGTTAAACGATAACAAAACTGTTTTTGAACAGAGAGTTTTTTTAGGTCAATCATTAAGGTTAACCAGTTGTCACCGTTCAGGTTTATCAGTTTTACATAGTCGATTAAAATTACTTGATTCAAATCTGAAAAGGTCGTGCACTTCGTGTGAAAGTAAAGCTGAAGCAATTGTGAAAGAACTGACAGTAAAAATAAATGTTCTGGAGGCTGAGGAATGTGAGTTAGCCTCGTTGCTCAGTCAATATCGGGAAATGCTTGAAAGCCTAAGAGACACAATAGCAGAATCTACACTAACTCTTACAAAAGTAATTGATGACATTGAGCTTTGTATAAACACCTGCTCAAGAATGTCTAATGAGTTGGCGACATTGGATACCAGGATCGGCATTATGCAGAATCTTTTATTAGTCCCTACTCCTTTATGCGAGGTACGAACGCAAGAATGCTCGATAGCAGGAATTCTTTTGGATATAAGTAATGCGTTGTTATTAAAAACAGGCAAGGTTTTTAAACCTATCTCCCGTGAGGCCGCTGTAACTTTGCTGGTTCAAAAATCGAAGAATCCATTTAATAGAGACAGCTTGAAATTAGCGGATTTTCAGCAATATGATAGTAAACTCGATAGTGATTATAATAGTTAGTAAAAGTTGTACAATTGAAGCATCCTAATACCCGCAAACAGCTGTGACACTGTTTACGAGTTCTAGAGTTACGGCTTAATTTAATTGATCAACAAACATTTCAGCCTGACCAATATAGTTAGCAGGTGTTAGTTTTTTCAATTCTGTTTTAACGTTTTCTGGTAGCTCAAGGGCATCAATAAAGTTGGCCATTTGCTCTGCATCAATACGTTTGCCACGAGTCAGTTCTTTTAACTTTTCATATGGTTTTTCAATGCCATAACGACGCATCACAGTTTGTACCGGCTCGGCTAATACTTCCCAGTTGCTATCTAACTCTGCCAGTAATTGTGCTTCATTAACCTCCAATTTACTGATGCCTTTTAAAGTAGCTTGGTAAGCAATAAGAGCGTGTGCCATACCGACACCGAGATTACGCAATACCGTAGAATCGGTTAGGTCACGCTGCCAACGAGAAACAGGTAGCTTACTAGCTAAATGCTGCATTAGCGCATTTGCGATCCCTAAGTTACCTTCCGAGTTTTCAAAATCAATAGGGTTTACCTTGTGCGGCATGGTTGAAGAACCAATTTCGCCAGCAACCGTACGTTGTTTAAAGTGTCCTAACGCAATGTACCCCCAAATGTCACGATCAAAATCAATCAAAATCGTGTTGAATCGAGCGATTGCATCAAATAATTCTGCGATATAGTCATGGGGTTCAATTTGTGTGGTATATGCATTCCAAGTCAAGCCTAGACTGCTAACAAATTGCTCAGAAAACTCATGCCAGTTTACTTCTGGGTAGGCAGAAAGGTGAGCATTATAGTTACCCACAGCACCATTGATTTTTCCCATTAGCTCGACATTACTAATTTGCTTTAGCTGCCTTTCTAATCGCACAACAACGTTTGCCATTTCTTTGCCTAAGGTTGTTGGCGAAGCAGGTTGCCCGTGAGTACGAGACATTAATGGAACGCTACGGAAGTCTTTTGCAAGCGTGCTGATCGCATCGATTAGCTTTTGGCAATAAGGAAGCAGTACCTGTTCTTTCGCTTCTTTAAGCATTAGACCATGAGACAAATTGTTGATGTCTTCAGAAGTACAAGCGAAATGCACAAATTCATCGATTGCAACCAATTCTGCATTGTCTGCAATTCGCTCTTTAATGAAGTACTCGACTGCTTTAACATCGTGGTTAGTCGTGCGCTCAATCTCTTTAACTCTCAATGCATCTTGTTCATTGAAACTGTCTTTAATTTGATCCAGTACGCGTATCGCTTCGTCACTAAAAGCTGGAACCTCAGCAACAGCATCACAACTTGCGAGCTTCTTTAACCAGTTAATTTCAACGTGAACTCGGTATTTTGTTAAACCAAATTCACTGAAAAATGCGCGTAACTCTGCGGTTTTGCTGCCATAACGTCCGTCTACCGGTGAAATTGCAGTTAGTGCAGAAAGTTCCATTGTAAGCTCCTTGAATGAACTCTAAGTCTAAAATGTAGGGGTAATATTTTGTTTCGCGGCATTTAAGATGGCAGAGCGAGAAAACACTAAGTCTCGACGCTTACCACCTAATTGGCGCCATAAGACCGCGCTTCGAATGGCTGAAAGCAGTAGTGCTCGTATTCTTGATAAATTAACGTCACGTTTAAGCAATTCAGGCTTGCCTCCGACCATTATTTTGGGACCCAATGGGCTAATAATATCGGTATAAATTTGAGCAAAATTACTAATAACTTGTTCGTCAGTGATTTTGAAATGCATTAATTGTCGATTGACTTGGTTAATACGTTCACCCAGCTCCGCCATTTTTCCTGATTTAATCAACTTTCGTTCTAAGGAGAGAATGCCGACCAAGTAACGGGTAATTTCAATATCTTTATCTGAACTATCTCCTAATTGCTTGGCAATGAGTTGATAACCAGATTGCAGTAATTGTGGGCTTGGATAAACATCAGTGGTTTTGTCTGGGTTGGTGATCATGATGCTTGCTAAACAATCCGATACCGCTTGCTGATCAAAGGATTCGTGTCGCGCAACATACTGGACTTGTGCTAATGCACAGTGAATACCAGCAAAGGCGATGATCCGTTCCGCGAGTTGATTAGCCATGACTTAGTCCTTTATCAACTCATCAATAATGCCACCACCTAAGCAAACTTCACCATTGTAAAATACTGCGGATTGCCCGGGTGTGACTGCAGCAACAGCTTCATCAAACATGATACGAACGGTTTGTTTATCGTTATCAACGTAAGACAAGTGGCAAGCAACATCTTGTTGGCGATAACGGGTTTTTACCGAAATTTTACAACCATTTTCGGGACCCACTCTGTCTACCCAGTGCAGTTGGTTGACTTTCATGCCCACGGACATTAAACGCGGGTGTTTTGCCCCTTGCGCCACAATAAGCACATTGCGTTTGAGATCTTTATCGACTACGTACCAAGGCTCATCATTACTATTTTTCAGTCCGCCGATGCCTAAACCTTTTCGTTGACCTAAGGTGTGATACATCAACCCTTGATGTTCACCAATGACTTCGCCTTCAGCCGTTTCAATTTTACCTGGTTGTGCTGGTAAATAATTAGATAGGAATTCAGTAAATTTGCGCTCACCGATAAAACAAATACCTGTGCTGTCTTTTTTATCACTGGTGACTAAGCCAAGTTCTGCCGCAATTCTTCGTACTTCAGGTTTTTCAATTTCACCTACTGGAAATAAGCTGCGTGCAACTTGCTCGTGGCTCAAGGTGTATAAAAAATAACTTTGATCTTTATTGCTGTCGACACCGCGTAGCATCTCGGTTTTGTCATTGACGTCACTACGGCGAACATAATGCCCCATGGCAATATAATCGGCATCGAGAATTTCATCTGCAAACTCAAGAAAAGCTTTGAACTTAATTTCTTTATTGCACATGATGTCGGGATTCGGCGTGCGCCCCGCTTTATATTCAGCTAAAAAGTATTCGAATACATTATCCCAATACTCGGCGGCAAAATTAACGGTATGCAAAGTAATGCCTAATTTGTCGCATACGGCTTGGGCATCTTTAAGATCTTCGGCAGCGGCGCAGTATTCATCGTTATCATCTTCTTCCCAATTCTTCATGAACAAGCCTTCGACTTGATAGCCTTGTTGTTGCAATAAGTAAGCTGAAACAGAAGAATCCACACCGCCAGACATGCCGACGATGACTTTTTTACTGCTTAAATCGGAGGTGATTGATGTCATAAATCCTGAAACCAAAAAATAAAAAGTAATACGAAGTTTGAGCAGGATTTTATCACGGCTATAGCCACTTGGGCTATGGCGAATGTGGAAGAAAAATCAGTTATTGCATAATTTACATGTACTCATCAGAAAGGGTTTTTAGTGAAGCACTTTTGCCAGAGTAATAGTCTTTGATTGATTGTAAGATTAGTGGGCTGCGAAGCTTATCTTCAAGCGCTTCAATTTGTTCTAGGGTTAACCAATGAGCAGCAATAATTTGTGGGTCTTGCGGACGCGTTACTGGCGGTTCAAGTGTGGTGCCATATTGGTTTACTACGCTGTGAAAGGTAAATCGAACGAAGTTTTTTCCGTCAGAGGCTTTGAATTGATAGATACCCACTAGTGACTGTGTTTTGGTGGCTATGCCGGTTTCTTCGGTTGTTTCACGTTCGCAAGCAGTGGTTAGACTTTCGTTTTCTTCTAAATGTCCCGCTGGTTGGTTGTAAACGGTTTCACCGTTAATTTTTTCTTCAACGATTAGGAATTTATCTTGCCAAATAACCACATTGGCAACCGTAGTAAATGGACGAAAACGATCAGTCATAACCCCTCACTTATTTTTTGGGAGCTGCTGAAACTTCCGTAAAGGCTTCTGGTAACAGAAATTGTCCAGCAGAGTCGAGTGAATAGCTTCCTATACTATAGCGGATCAATCGTAAAGTAGGAAAACCGATATGAGCGGTCATTCTTCTTACTTGGCGATTCTTACCTTCACAAATTTGGATTTCAAGCCATTGTGTAGGAATGCTTTTACGTTGACGAACAGGCGGGATGCGTTGCCATAACTGCTTTGGCTCTGCCATTAGTGCCACTTTTGCTGGTAATGTTAAGCCATCTTTAAGCTCAATACCTTGGCGAAGTCTATCTAAATCCTGCTCTGATGGTTGACCTTCAACTTGCACCCAGTAGGTTTTGAAGACCTTTTTATTGGGTTGAGTGAGCTTAGCTTGCAGTTTGCCATTATTGGTAAGTAATAATAAACCTTCGCTGTCTCTATCAAGGCGCCCAGCAGCATAAATGTCTTTAATGGGAATATAGTCTTTGAGGGTTTTTCGGCCAGACTCATCGGTAAATTGACACAAAACATCGAACGGTTTGTTAAACAGCACTAACTTAGTGTGTTGCGGTTCCATTTGAGATTGTCGTTTATATTTTGTTGTTTGCGATGAGCGACGTTTATTGAATTGAGATTGCTTTTTGGTGTTGTTCGATGACTGCCGCTTGTTTGGATAGACCACGTTGTTCTGCTTGTTTCGATAAAATGTGCGTTTATGTTGACAGTTTACTTGGCTTTGTCCCATTTGGGAATTTGAATAATATCTCGGATCCTTTATGATGACAGCACTCGAAAATACCCTATTGACGACGGGCTGACTTGAGTAAGTTCAAGGGGCTAGGTCGAATACCAATCATATCTAATATCAACAGGACGAGAAATGAAAGATACATCTCCAACCATTATTTATACAGAAACTGATGAAGCGCCAGCGTTAGCGACTCATTCACTGCTTCCAATTATCAAGCGTTTTACCCAAACTGCTGGTGTAAATGTAGAGACTCGTGACATTTCATTATCAGGTCGTGTTATCGCTAACTTTCCTGAGTTTTTAAAAGAAGAACAACGTATTGCTGATGCGCTATCTGAGTTAGGTGAAATGGCGAAAACGCCCGAAGCTAATATTATTAAGCTGCCGAACATCAGTGCTTCTATCCCACAGCTTAAAGCTTGTATTGCTGAACTTCAGGCGCAAGGTTATGAATTACCAAATTATCCTGATGAACCAAAAAATGATGCAGAGCAGGCAATAAAAGCCACTTATGACAAAATTAAAGGTAGTGCAGTAAACCCTGTTTTACGTGAAGGAAACTCTGATCGTCGAGCACCGAAATCAGTTAAGAACTACGCACAAAAAAATCCACATTCAATGGGGGCATGGAGCGCGGATTCGCAATCGCACGTTGCGCATATGACGAATGGTGATTTCTTTAGCAGTGAGCAATCTGTAACGTTAGAAGCAGCGACGACTGCCACTATCGTGCTTTCGAAAGAAGATGGCAGTCAAGTTGAGCTGAAATCAGGCATTGCATTACAAGCAGGCGAAATCATTGACTCAGCTGTTATGAGCAAAAATGCGTTAGTGAGCTTTTTTGACACAGAAATAGAAAAAGCTAAGCAACAAGGCGTGTTACTTTCATTACATTTGAAAGCTACCATGATGAAGGTTTCAGACCCAATTATGTTTGGTCATGCGGTGAAATCATTCTTTAAGCCATTATTCGAAAGGTATGCTACTGAGTTTGAAGAATTAGGTGTGGATGTTAATAATGGTTTTGGTGATGTGATTGCTAAAATTCAAAAACTCCCGGCAGATAAAAAAGCTGAAATTGAAGCGGCGATTGCTGAAGTTTATGCAGTACGTCCACCATTAGCTATGGTAGATTCAGACAAAGGCATTACTAACTTACATGTACCAAGCGACATCATTATTGATGCTTCTATGCCTGCTGCTATTCGCTCTTCTGGGCAAATGTGGGGACCAGACGGCAAGCAACAAGACACTAAGTATATGATCCCAGACCGTTGTTACGCAGGTATCTATCAAGAAACAGTTGATTTCTGCAAAGAAAATGGCGCGTTTGATCCTGCGACTATGGGTAGCGTTCCAAACGTTGGCTTAATGGCACAAAAAGCTGAAGAGTATGGTAGCCATGATAAGACGTTTGAAGTTGCGTCTGCGGGAACCATTAATGTTGTTGATGCTGATGGCATTACCCTGATGAGCCATAAAGTTGCTGAAGGCGACATTTTCAGAATGTGTCAAGTTAAAGATGCGCCTATCCGTGATTGGGTGAAGTTAGCCGTGAACCGTGCTCGCTTAACACAGACCCCAGCTGTATTTTGGTTAGATGAAAATCGTGCTCATGATGCCCAGTTGATCGCTAAGGTCAATACCTACTTAAAAGATCATGATGTATCAGGACTTGAACTTCACATTATGTCGCCAAAAGAAGCAACGCGTTTTTCTTTAGTTCGTATTAAAGAGGGCAAAGATACGATTTCGGTTACCGGCAACGTATTACGTGATTATCTAACTGACTTGTTCCCAATTTTGGAGCTTGGTACCAGCGCGAAAATGCTATCAATTGTTCCTTTGATGAACGGTGGTGGTTTATTTGAAACTGGTGCAGGTGGTAGTGCACCTAAGCATGTTCAACAAGTTGAGAAAGAAGGTCACTTACGCTGGGATTCTCTCGGTGAATTTTTAGCTTTGGGTGCATCGCTCGAACATCTAAGTCACAATACAGGCAATGCCAAAGCCATGGTGTTATCAAAGGCATTAGATGAAGCAATTGGCAAATTCTTAGACAACAATAAGTCGCCGTCTCGCAGAGTGGGTGAATTGGATAACCGTGGCAGCCACTTCTACTTAGCTATGTATTGGGCACAAGCCATGGCAGCGCAAACAGATGATGCTGATCTTGCACAGCAATTTTCAGAATTAGCTGAAGGGTTAACTGCTAACGAAGATAAAATTGTTGCAGAGCTAAATGGCGCGCAAGGCCCAGCCGTTAATTTGGATGGTTACTACAGAACGAATGCTGCTTTGGTGAGTCAAGCAATGCGCCCAAGTGAAACATTAAATAACTTAATTGGTTAACTCGATTAGTTACTAAGGGGCGTTTATCTTTGTTGATATTTTCAGCAATGATTGTTTTTAACGACAGCAAAGCGGAACTAGCGTTATTTAGTTATTACCGACATATAAAACTGTCGTTACTTCGTTTCTAAATGAGTGCAGTGACAATACAGATAGCGTTAAAAACAGCCCCTAATGATTCAAACATAAAAAAGGCAGATGATTCTGCCTTTTTTGTCCTTAATGCACCGAGTTTACTCTAGATAATTACTTCGGTGTTGTGATGGCTGAGGCATGCATGCCTTTTGGCCCTTGCTCCACTTCATATTCTACGGGCTGCCCCGCCTTGAGAGTACGATAACCCTCCATTTCAATGGTAGAGTAGTGTGCAAAAATATCCTCTCCGCCTTCATCAGGACAAATAAATCCGAATCCTTTGGCGTTGTTGAACCACTTAACAGTTCCGCTTGCCATACTTCCACTTCCTTCTGTTGTGTACTTATCAGTAACCGAATTAAACGGCAACCCAATTTACCGCTTGGTGACCAGAATGTAACCAGAAAATGTAGATGTCAAGCATAAATTAACAATTAAGCAACAAAATAGTCGTTTTGTCGTATTTTTAATTGTATTTATCACAACAAAAGCGGAACATAAGGACAAGAACTTGGTTGAGGTAAAACGATAAATGAGTAAGATTGGTAGTGTTGAGTTTGCAGAAGAAGCGGTTAAATCAGAGTTAGCGCCGCCTTCTATGTATCAAGTGGTATTAAACAATGATGATTACACGCCAATGGACTTCGTTATTGAAGTCTTGCAGGTGTTTTTTAACAAAGGTGTTCAAGAAGCAACTGACATTATGTTAACCATACATCATCAAGGAAAGGGGATATGTGGCACATATCCTTTCGATATTGCTGAGACAAAAGTATTACAAGTGAACCAATATTCACAAGAACATGAACATCCATTGCTATGTACGCTAGAGAAAATATGAAAATAGATTACGCTAAAGGTAAAGGACTTTTTGTAGGGAGCGCGTATGTTAAATAAAGATCTGGAAATGACCTTAAATTCTGCCTTCCAACAGGCTAAGGATGCTCATCACGAATATATGACAGTCGAACATTTATTGTTGGCACTGTTAGATAACCCTTCTGCTCGAGAAGCATTGCTGTCATGTGGCGCGGATATTGACAAGTTACGAGAAGAAGTTGCACGATTTATCAACCAAACAACGCCATTATTAACTGAACCTGATCTGGAAAAAGACACTCAACCCACGCTTGGTTTTCAACGCGTATTACAGCGTGCAGTGTTTCATGTGCAGTCATCTGGTCGGAATGAAGTTACCGGCGCTAATGTGCTGGTGGCGATTTTTAGTGAGCAAGAGTCACAAGCTGTTTACTTATTAAGACGCAGTGATATTACCCGCTTAGATGTCGTCAATTTTATTTCACATGGCGTCTCTAAGAGTGAAGATTCCATTGCCGATTTAAACTTTGATTCGGCCGAATCGGATTCTAAAACAGAAGAAGATAAGAGCGTTCTTGCGCAATACACTACGAATTTAAATCAACAGGCTGAACAAGGTAATATTGACCCATTGATTGGTCGTGATGGTGAAATTGAGCGTACCATTCAAACCTTATGTCGTCGTCGAAAAAACAACCCATTATTAGTTGGCGAGGCTGGCGTCGGAAAGACGGCAATTGCTGAAGGTTTGGCATATCGAATCGTTAATGATGATGTACCAGTAGTGATGGAGGATGCAACGGTATATTCATTAGATTTAGGTGCGTTATTGGCTGGTACCAAATATCGAGGTGATTTTGAAAAGCGTTTTAAGAGTTTATTAAAAGAGTTAGCTGCCAACGAACACGCCATATTATTTATCGATGAAATCCATACCATTATCGGTGCAGGAGCTGCTTCTGGTGGAGTAATGGATGCGTCTAATCTACTGAAGCCTTTGCTTTCAAACGGCAATTTACGTTGCATGGGATCAACCACATTCCAAGAATTCCAAAGTATTTTTGATAAAGATAGAGCACTGGCACGGCGTTTCCAAAAAATCGATATCAATGAGCCTAGTGTTGCTGAGACAACGCTTATTTTGAAAGGCTTAAAATCAAAATATGAAGAGCATCATGGAGTGAAATATACTCAAAGTGCTTTAAGCTCAGCCGCTAAGCTTGCGAATAAACATATCAATGACCGTCATTTACCAGACAAAGCCATCGATGTGATTGATGAAGCGGGCGCCAGAATGGCTATGCAGCCTCAAAAAAAGCGCAAGAAAACTATTGGTCAAACAGAAATTGAAGAGATCATTGCTAAAATTGCTCGCATACCAGAAAAGACGGTAACAGCGTCTGACAAGGATTTACTCAAAAACCTTGAGCGTAACCTGAAAATGGTGGTGTTTGGTCAAGACAAAGCGATTGAAAGCCTAAGTTCCGCCATTAGGTTATCTCGAAGTGGATTAAATGCAGAACAAAAGCCTGTTGGCAGTTTCTTGTTTGCAGGCCCTACCGGTGTCGGTAAAACAGAAGTGACGAATCAGCTTGCAAATTGCCTAGGCATGAAGTTAGTTCGATTTGATATGTCGGAGTACATGGAAAGCCATGCGGTTGCACGATTAATTGGCGCACCACCTGGTTATGTGGGTTATGAACAAGGTGGATTGTTAACGGATGCAGTGATAAAACAACCACATTGTATCGTGTTATTGGATGAGATTGAAAAAGCGCATCCAGATGTTTATAACTTGCTGTTACAGGTGATGGATCATGGTACGTTAACGGACAATAATGGCCGCAAAGCTGATTTTCGTAATGTCACGCTTGTGATGACAACCAATGCAGGCGTACAAGAGACCATTAGGCAATCAATTGGCTTTCAGCAACAAGATCATAGCTCCGATGCGATGTCAGAAATTAATCGCGTTTTTACCCCTGAGTTTCGTAATCGCTTAGACGAAATTATTTGGTTCAATAATCTAGATATGACGGTTATCGCCAAAGTTGTTGATAAATTCTTGGTTGAACTTCAAGCTCAACTGGATGAAAAAAGCGTTACTTTGAAGGTGAGCGACGAGGCAAGAACCGTGTTGGCTGAAAAAGGCTATGACAAAAACATGGGTGCTAGACCTATGGGGCGCGTGGTTACCGAGTTGATCAAGCGACCTTTAGCCGATGAAATTTTGTTTGGAGAACTCGAATCCGGTGGTATTGCTTATGTTGATGTAACGGATGGTGACATTGCCATTTCCACAAAAAGCCCTGAGAAATTAACTCATTAACTGCGTGAGTTAAACTAGACCAATAACAGAAAAACCCAGCGATGCTGGGTTTTTTATTTTTGAAGCCTAATTAGCGTGCGCGGAAAACGATACGTCCTTTGGTTAGATCGTATGGAGTCAACTGCACAGTAACTTTGTCTCCAGTTAGAATGCGGATGTAATTTTTACGCATTTTTCCTGAAATGTGTGCAATCACAACGTGACCGTTTTCAAGTTCTACTCGAAACATTGTGTTTGGCAAGGTTTCTAAGATAGTGCCTTGCATTTCAATGTTGTCTTCTTTCGCCATTAATTGTATATCCCATTAGACTTCAAAAATAAAAAATCGGGCGTATCATGCCGCAAAATCTCGCTACTGTAAAGCAAAGTTAAATAAAACACGTAAAGCAATTAGCTATCTTGCCGTTGCCAACCGCTTTCGGTGAGTTTTTCATAGGGTCGATAACTGGTTTTATAATTCATTTTTCTGTTATTATCAATTTGATAGCCTAAGTAAACATATTGCTTATCTAGCTGTTTCGCTAATTCGATTTGCAATAAAATTAAATAGCTTCCTAGCGACATTTTTTCGAAATCGGGATCAAAGAAACTGTAAACTGCGCTTAAACTGTTCGGTAATAAATCGGTTACTGACACAGCGATCAACTGTTTTTCTGAGTAGACTTCGATAAAGTAAGGTGGGATTTTAAAGTCCAATAAAAAGCTTTGATACTGTTCAAGTGAAGCTGGGTACATGCTACCGTCTTGATGGCGTAGGTTGATGTACTTTTCGTAAAGTGGGTAATAACACTCTTTCGCTTTGGCGACAAACTTCCATGTTAATGTATGATTTTTTTTATAAGTACGCTTTTGTCTTTTTGATTGTTTAAAGTCAGCGACTGGAATACGAATTGGTTGGCATTTATTGCAGTTTGGGCAGTGAGGCTTATAAATGGTGCCACCGCTGCGTCTAAATCCGACATTCAACAAGCGATCATAAAGGATAATATTGGCATCATTTTCGTTTAGTGTCAGCAATTGCTCTTGTTCATTATCTAGGTAGCCGCAAGCGAACGGTTGGGTTAAATTAAAATAAATCTCGTTACTAATGGTCTTTTCTTTAGTCATTAGCGGATCCTTTTCTAATAACTTGGGGTTGCCAACAGCCAGAACGTGGTGTCATTTGTCTATAATGATTTAATTGGTTGATAAATTCTTCTCTTGAAATCGATTGTACGCCAAGTGAGAGCAAATGGTCGTTCATCATTTGTGTGTCAATCAAAGCATAGTCAAAGTGTAGCAAATGTTTCTGTAATTCTAGCAGTGCGATTTTTGAGGCGTTAGTAGCTTTATGGAACATAGATTCACCACAGAACACGCGTCCAACATTAATGCCATATAAACCACCAATAAGCTCACTCTTATCCCAGACTTCTAAGGAATGAGCACGTCCTATTTTATGAAGTTGAATATAAGCCTGCTGGATATCCTCGGTGATCCAAGTGCCGTCTTGATTAACTCTTGGCTCTGCACAGTGGTGGATCACTTGCTCAAATGCATGATTAATGGTTATTTCCCACTCATGTTTACGGTTAAATTTTGCAAGGCTTTTACTGATGTGCATTTCACCCGGAACTAAAACTGCACGGGGAGAAGGCGACCACCAAAGAATAGGATCATTCTCATTAAACCAAGGGAATATACCGTTAGCATATGCAGATAACAGACGTTCTGGAGATAAGTCACCACCAATAGCTATTAAACCGTTTGGTTCTTCCAGCGCCTTATCAGGTGCTGGGAAACTATAATCGTTCGAGGTTAAAAATTTAAGAGAATGCACAGCGTTATTTTTAAAGGTCCGGTACCTATAAATTAGCTGAAAACGGGTCAAGTTTATAGATAAACCTGTATTTAAGATAATAAAAAAGCCGACACGTGCATTAAAGTGTCGGCTTTCTATTAATCGTCTATTTGATTACTTAATGACTTTAGACATATCACCTGCTTGAATAAGAGTGAAATCTTCAAGCTTAATATATTTTCTGAAGGCGGAGTTCACATCATCTACCGTTAATGCTTTTAGCGCGTTTTCGAAGTCTTTACTGTAAGTCATGTCACGGTTTAAACGAAGGTTGAAAGCGAGGCTACCAACAAGCTCATTGTCTTGTGAACGACTAACTTTATAACTCTGTAATAAACCTGATTTGGCTGCATCCAATTCTTTTTGAGTAAAGCCATCTTTGAGCACTTTTGCCAGTACTTCTTTAAAGCCGACTTCTACTTTAGTTAAGTTCTGTGGCGCGCAAATCGCGTAAGCACCAAGAGTAGCACGTTGATCTAACGTACTCATCTGTAAAAACGAACCCGCGCCATAGCTCAAACCGTCTTGTTGACGAAGACGTGTAGCTAAGCGGCTATTTAAGAAACCACCACCCAACATATAATTACCAATGGTTAACGCTGGTGCATCTTTGTCTGATTTACCGACTGGCAATGCTAATGATGCAACAAACGTCGCGTTCTCTTTATCTGGTGTGTTGAAGGTTAATGTTTCAACTTGCAGCTTCTGATAAGGAAGTGCCACACGTTCAACATTGACTCCGTTATGCCAATCAGCCGTAAGAGATTCAAGCTCATTTAAAACTGACGCTTTGGCAAAGTCACCGACAATCGCAATTTGCATATTATCTGCACCATAAAATTGTTTATGGAACTTTTTAACATCAGTAAGTTTAAGTTTGTTCAGATCAGCAAGCTGCTCTTTGAATGTTGCAACATAAGCTGGATGGTTTTTAGGGTAAGGGTTTTGGTGACGACTTAACGCATTAAATGCAAGACGCTGTGGGTCTTGTAAGTTCTGCTCAATACCAACCTTGACCTGCCCTTTATATACTTCAAACTCTTTGTTATCAAATGCTGGTGTTTTAAATACTTCGGCAACGAGTTTCAAAGTTGGAACTAAGTTTTTCTTGGTAGTTTCTACACGAGCAAATGTGTCTTCACTGCCACCACCAATGTTGACCACAGCATCTAACTTGTCGAAAGCTTGTTTAAGCTCGTCTCGTGATAAACGCTGTGTACCACGCATGAGCATATCACCAGCAGCTTGGCCAATGGTATTTTTACCCATTAGGCTTTTTAGGTTACCCATTTGGCTCGATACACGAACGACAACAGACTCACCGCGCGTTTTCTTTTGTAATAGGGCAACTTTAACACCCGACTTTAAGGTGACGATCTCAGTTCGTTTATCAATATTGTCTTGTGACGGGTCAAAAGCTTCACCTTGAGCCACTTGTTTACGACCTTTATAGCCTTTAAGCATTTCGCTTACGTTGCTAACTTTCGGAATTTCAACGCGTTCAGGCTTTTCAGCTGGAATAAATTGTCCCGTTGTACGGTTATTTTGCTGTAAATATTTTTCCGCAACACGTTGTACATCTGCTTTCGTTACTTTTTCTATGCGATCACGGTTTAAGAACAATAAACGCCATTCACCCATGCCAATCCATTCACTTAAGCTCAATGCGATGTCTTGAGAAGAGTTAAAGGAAAGTTTGATCTCTTTTAAAATTGCACGTTTGGCATTTTCTACTTCTGCTGCTGTAATGGGCTGCTTAGCAATGTTTTCAAGTTCGGCAAGCATTGCTGTTTGCACTTTATGAATATCTTTCGACTTGTCGACCATTGCCATAAAGATAGCAACGCCTGGATCGTGCCATTGGAAGTTAAACCCGAAGGCTTGTGCGGCCATTTTTGATTCAACTAACTTTTTGTATAAACGACCGTTAGGTGTTGAAGTTAACACTTCACTTAACACATCTAATGCGGCAAAATCAGGATGAGAACCCGCTGGAACATGATATAAATTGCCAGTAAGCTGCATGTCGCCAACACGGCGAACCGTCACTTTATGTTCACCATCTTGTGCTGGTTCGACTGTGTATAATGGTTCTATGATCCTAGTTGGCTTTTCAATGACCCCAAAGTATTTCTCAACTTTTTCAAGCATGTCTTTTTGATCAAACTTGCCCGCGACAATTAAGGTTGCATTGTCAGGTTGATAATATTTTTTATAGAAAGCTTGAAGGTTTTCTATTTTTACGTTTTCAAGATCGGAACGTGCACCAATGGTTGATTTGCCATAGTTGTGCCAGTCATATGCGCCAGCCATCATTTTTTGTAACGTAATGCGAAATGGGCTGTTTTCACCACGTTCAAATTCATTACGTACAACGGTCATTTCACTATCAAGATCTTTTTTGGCAATGAATGAATTGACCATACGGTCTGCTTCCATATCTAATGCCCAATTGATGTTCTCTTCTGTAGCGGCAAATGTTTCAAAATAATTGGTTCTGTCTGTCCAAGTCGTGCCGTTAGGGCGAGCACCATGACTACTCAATTCGGCGGGAATGTCTTTATGCTTTGGCGTGCCTTTAAACACCAGATGTTCAAGTAGGTGAGCCATACCAGTCTCACCGTAGTTTTCATGCTTTGAGCCTACGTGGTAAGTAACATTGACTGTGACGGTTTCTTTTGATTGATCTGGAAAGAGTAAAACTTGTAATCCGTTCTCAAGTTTGTATTCACTGATCCCTTCTACTTCCGTGACTTTTGTCGCAGCGAAAGCTGGCAGGGACAAAAAGCTGACTGAAACCAAAGCAGCAAGTAGTGACTTCTTCGTTCGTAACACCGATTTCATGTTAATTCCTTTAATAAGTGTTCTTTAACAAAAGTAAACTAACACTATTTAGTAACAAAAATTAATATTTGTTTCAAATGACTTCAGCTGAATATAAAAAAACCCTAACTAATGAGTTAGGGTTTAATATTTTTAGGTTATTGCCTTAGGATAGATTATCTATCATCAAGCTTAACAAAATCACGTTTGCTCGAACCTGTATATAATTGACGCGGACGACCAATTTTATGTCCAGGCATACCCAGCATTTCTTTCCAATGTGCGATCCAGCCAACAGTACGAGCTAGGGCAAACATTACTGTGAACATGCTTGTTGGAATACCAATGGCTTTCATGATAATACCTGAATAGAAATCTACGTTCGGGTAGAGCTTCTTAGACACAAAGTACTCATCTTCAAGCGCGATACGTTCAAGCTCCATCGCAACATCAAGCAAAGGATCATTCACGTTTAATTCTTTTAGAACTTCATGACAGGTTTCACGCATGACTTTCGCGCGCGGATCGAAGTTCTTATAAACGCGGTGACCAAAGCCCATTAAGCGGAAAGGATCATTCTTGTCTTTTGCTTTAGCAATAAACTCTGGAATACGGTCTACAGTACCGATTTCTTCAAGCATATTTAGGCAAGCTTCGTTAGCACCACCGTGAGCTGGACCCCATAAAGACGCGATGCCTGCAGCGATACATGCGAATGGGTTTGCACCCGAAGAACCCGCTAAACGAACCGTTGATGTTGATGCATTTTGCTCATGATCGGCATGAAGGATAAAAATGCGATCCATCGCACGTTCTACAACAGGGTTAACCTGATATTCTTCGCATGGTACAGAGAACATCATGCGTAAAAAGTTACCTGCGTAACTAAGGTCGTTACGTGGATAAACAAAAGGTTGACCCATAGAGTATTTGTAACACATTGCCGCTAGCGTAGGCATTTTTGAAACTAAGCGATACGCTGCAATTTCACGATGTCTTTCATTGTTCACATCAAGAGAGTCTTGATAGAAAGCTGCAAGTGCACCAGTAACACCACAAAGCATTGCCATAGGGTGAGCATCACGACGGAAGCCTTTAAAAAAGGTCGACAATTGCTCGTTCACCATAGTGTGGTGTTTAACATGATGAACGAATTCGTCATGCTGTTCTTTATTAGGTAGCTCACCGTTCAACAAAAGATAACAAACGTCTAAATAGTTTGAATCTACAGCAAGTTGATCGATAGGATAACCGCGATGTAACAAAATTCCCTGTGCGCCATCAATATAGGTAATTGCTGATTCACAAGACGCAGTTGCCATAAAGCCTGGGTCAAAAGTGAAATATCCTTTTGTACCTAGTTTACTAATGTCAATAACGTCGAAACCTTCGGTGCCTTTCTTGACTGGCAGCTCAATTGAGTCGTTTCCCGGTAGGTTTAAATTGGCTTTAAAATCAGCCATACCCGTTCTCCTTACTTCGTTCTTGTGTGAGAGTGGCATGCAAAAAAGGCCATCACTTTACCTTCTTTTTCCCAGAACTTCCAATTTAAATACATGTTTAAATTTTAAGAGACCATTATATAAGATGACATTCCTTGTATAAACTCATATTGATCGCTATCAAAGTAATCAAAATTAGCAAAAAAACAAAATTACCGTAATGTGACGTTTGTATTTGACTTTTGCCGCTAGTATACTTTGCTTCGGCTCTCAAAGGGCTATGGAATTTTTTAGTCAAAAACTGTTAATTAAAAAGTAGCTTGGCTAAAAAAATAGACTTGAGAGATATTTCGAGTGTGATTTCAAACCGTGTAATTAACGGCTTCCAGAAGAGCGAAAATTTGAAATGACTGTTTTTTGTTAGCAGACCTGTTTTAGGCTATATCTATTAAAGACGATAGAAATTAGTTCTAAGGTGTGTTAGCAAAAAGTCGTTAACATAAAAAAGTGCTCAATGGAGCTGAGTGAGCAGAACGTGAAAAAGCAAAGACCTGTCCATTTAG
>JBMYXI010000051.1:0-23827 GCA_049608225.1 Parashewanella sp. | reverse complement strand
GTGCTGATACGCTAAATTTGTATCGCAGAGCCAAAGCTCTGTTTAAAGAAAGCCGCAATAGCCTTGGCAGTCGTGGATTAATGAAAGCATTACGCAAAGAAAGCTTTGCCATTGGGCGTGACAGAACGCGGACAGTCATGCAAAAGCTAGGGCTGCATTTAACTCAGCGTGTCGCTTATCGAGTAACAACTAAACGACGTCACTCCGATGCCGTAGCGGACAACTTATTAAATCAAAATTTTGACCCCGTAGCACCAAATCAAATCTGGTGTGGCGATGTGACTTATTTAAAAACGGAGCAAGGCTGGATGTATCTTGCAGTTGTGATGGATTTATACTCACGTCGAATTGTCGGTTGGCAGCTATCTAGAAGAATGACTACTGACTTAGTAGCTTTGGTGATGCTTAAAGCTCATCGATTAAGAAAGCCACCCAAAGGGCTAATATTTCATAGAAAGTTGGTGATTAATCATATTTGGCTGCTCATAAAGCTAACCGTCATCACCTGATGCGAAACAATTTTATTTCGAATATCTGGGCTGAAGCTCCTACTTTCAGAGCATTCAGCTGAGAAAATTAACTACAACAATAGATCGTTGTTATCTATTTCTTACTTCTTCAAATGACCGAGCCAAAGACTGAGTGATACCAGTAAGACGATGAGAGCCATGTACAGAAGCTCAATAATGTTCGTTGGCTTTATTTCAACCAGATATGAAAATAGCTTGATCACTAATAACATCACAACCACGTTACCGAGCTTGGCTTTCAATTGATCAATACTATTGATCTGAAAGGCTTTTGACTGATGATGTTGTGAGTTTTCAATAGAGCTGATAAAGAGTTCGTAAAGACCGAAAGAAAAGATAAACAATATTGAGGAAAGCAAAAAAGTATCTAAGATCTCAATAACGATAAGAATTAATTTATCGCGAGAAACGCCGCTGTTTGAGTTAAAAAGATAAGTGAACATCTCATGCAAAAGATGAAACACTTCTGCGCAGCCTAGAGCAATGAGCGTAGCAGCTGTGATAACACAACAGATCACACCAAAAATTAGCAGTAGCCTGCTTCCCCAAAGTAAAGATTCAAAACGTTGTTCCACTAAATATCCTTATTAATATGATTATTAAGTGTTCATTGGACAATAATATTCCAACCAAACTGTGCATGTTCAATGTACGGTTGCGCATTCTAAATGAACTAAGTCGCAATAAACAGTTGTTTTTTATGGTTACATGACGTAAATTTCTCCACATATAACTAAAAGGTATTAGTTATTTCTTATCTTTAGTGCAAAAGCTCAGTTGAAAGGCAACATGGAAAATCAAACTTCAAACGTTAGTATCAAAAGCAATATCTGGAATAAACTTCAAAGCATCTCAATTACCGTTGTAGCGATAATGCTTTCACTGGGTCAATGGAATGATACACAGGTGGCCGTCACAGCGGCTTATGAAACCTTCATCACTAATTGGACCAACAAAGTTGAGTACCAACAATTAGAAAAAATTAATGTTGGTCAAACACTTGAATATGCCAAAAGCTATTTAGGTGTACCGCATGCAATCAAAAGGTCAAAAGTTGATAACGACATCACCTTTTTTTACTACGGGACAAAAAAGTATCAATTGTGTTTGATAGTAAAACAGCAACGGATCTCTGGTTATAATGTTGTTGCAATTACACCAGACTTTTTATTACCGATACCTTTTCGAAATGAAACCTTGTACGCGAAATCAATTTCTGCTTCTTATCCTCAAGTTGAAACCTATTTTACCGACGCTAACAACTTAGATTTCTACGCGGAATCTCACGAACTTGGAAAGAGCGCCATGTTTTATAATTTAGTAATTGGTGCTGCTAACTACGGTCAATTTGAATCGTCTCAAGTTAAGGCCCTTAAAACGCTTAATGCAGAGCTTGATAGAGGCGTCGCTACAGCAAATAGCTTAACGTCTGCTCGTCAGTTGATCCCAAATTACTTTTCAGTATCAGAGTTATCCCCCTCTTTATCTGTAGAAGGGCTATTAACACATTTTGAATACAAAACATTATTAAAATAGATTAAGTCTCAAGGACGAATGATGAAAAAGAGAATTGGATTACTCCTGTGTGGTGTCTGGTTGCTAAGTGCTTGTCAATCAACGACCAAAGTACCAACTTGGTATTTAACGCCAAATGTGACGAATTCACAGGAGATTGTGGCGGTTGGTGAAGGGCTTAATCTTGATAATGCGAAGAAGAAGGCGTTGGATGGATTAAATCAACAATTGTGGACTGAAGTCAGTTCAGCAAGCAATAGCCGCAATATCGTTAATGAGGTGAACGGTCAAAATCATCATCAATCATTAAATGATTTTTCTTTAAAAACACGTACCTCAAAGTTAGTGTTCAACGGCGTGATTTTTTCTCAATCACAGCAAGTGGGCAAACAGTTTTTTGTTGAAGCCAAATTGAACAAAAGTGGCCTTGTTAATCAGTTAAATAACGAGATCGCCAAGTTTAATCGCTCAGCACAATTTGAACTTGATAGACGCTTAAAAACCGATGCGATTGTTTGGTGGTTGAGTAATCAACACCTCGCTGAAATTGAACAAAGTGTTGATATTAGAAAGTCCGTTCTTGCTGCATTGAATGCACCTGTGGCTAATAATGCGACGACAAGCATTACTAAATTAAAACGTGTGCTCGCCAAAGTAAAAAGTGACATAAAAATTTCAATTTCTGCGAGCCGACAAGATCAGCAAATGAAGCAATTTGTTGGTAATTTACTGAGTAAATATAAGCTTAATATTGTCAATGGCAACAAAGATCACTTCACTCATAAAATTGTATTAAATTCTGATTGGCAGCATAGGCATCTTGCCGGTGCTTACATCGCTTCTGCCCGCACTGACATTAGTCTGAAGAACCGCAACAATACCGTTATTGCTAGTGCGGAAATTATTTCAACAGCTAACTCAGTATCCAGTTACAAGCGCGCTAATGAAGGCGTAGCAAGACATTTTTCTGCGCAACTTAAGCAGCAGGACTTTTGGCAAGCCTTAGGGCTTAAATAATTCACTTGACAATTAATGGAATTAAAAATGGTGAAAAAATCACTTGTTGCCTTTGCCGTACTCGCAACACTTTCGGGATGTAAAACAACTGTTACTAACGTTTGTCCTTCTTCAACTCGCGTTGAGCTACCAATGAGTGCTCACCCTATGAAAGGGACAGCAGGCTCTAAAGTTGTGCTATTTATGCCTAAGGTGCAATTCAATACGTTTGAATCTGAGCGCACGGCAGCAGCTATCTATCAAAACTTAAATCAGCATATTACTCAAGCTGGTGCTGAAGTGATTGATCGTAAGCTTACCCAAAAGCTGAAGTCTGAGCTGCAAATTGCTGAAGCCAGTGGCCGCTATAACGATAAGGGGATTGCCGTCGCCGATATGGCGATTTCAACTGATATCGGTGTAGTCAACTTTAAGCGTGATTTCACGGAAGCTCGTTCATGGACTAAAGATGGCAAGCATTACAGCACACCAGCATCTTGTTCTTTTAAAGCGGAAGTTAAGGCAACGACTAAAGTGGTTTCTCTTCCAAGCTTACAAACGGTAAAAGTGATTAATTTTAAGGATTCCTACTCAACTAGTACTGAAACGCGTAATTCAAGTTGTCCTATCTCACAGCAAGAAAAGGGAAGTATCATTGCAAGGGCGGCAGAATATGCAATTAATGCCAATGCTGATTTGAAAAATCTATTATCTCCAAAAGGTTCTGTCATTGAAATGCGTCAGTGTAAATCTGGCACTATGGTGAAAATTGGTATTGGTACCAAACATGGTGTTAATCCTGATCAAGATGTAAAGTTTACCACTTATGAAAAAGTGGATAATGGTAACGGTAACTTTGAAGTAGAAAGCTACGGTAATGGTGAAGGGGAGGTCATCAATAATCCTGAACACGGTATTAAATCAAGTTACTCGTGGGTTTTGGTGGACAAAGAAACGGCATCAAAAATTAAGAAAGGCGATACCGGTCAGGTTGAACACGAAGAGTGTGGTCTTCTTTGTCAAAAAGGCGGAGAGCTTACTGAAGGATTAAGCGATCTAATTAAATTCTAAAAGGAATTAGTGATGAAAAAGGTATTATTAGCAACAACAGTACTAGCAGCCCTCAGTGGCTGTAAAAGTAACGACAGTGTTGAAACAGTACAAGACATTCAATGCTTTTATCCTGATGCGCCTACTGTAATGGCACCGAAATGGATATGTGATGTAATGCCTTCAGGTATTGAACTTGGCGCTGTTGGTTATGCGAAAAAGAGTGTTGCTGGATTGAGCATTATGCGTACTATCGCAGTCAATGATGCAAGAGCAAAGTTATCGCAGCAGTTTGAAACGAACGTGAAAACCATGTTCAAACAAGCAACAAAAGCGACCGTATCTTCTAGCTCACAGAAAGTTCAAGAAGATGTAAATGAGTACTTCGAGTCAGTAACTAAGAACGTTTCTAATAGAATGCTCAGCAACAGTCGCGTTATCGTATCTCAGCGTAGCCCAGCAGGTGGTTACTATACCTTAGTTGGTATGAATAAAGCCGCTTATGACAGTAATCTGAAGAAAGTAGTTTCTGCTGCGGCCAACAAAGATCCAGCGCTTTGGAAAAAGTTTAACGATAAAAAAGCTTCTGAAGAGCTTGATTCTGTATTGTCTACCTTGCAGAAAATCTAATCCGTTTTTGCTGTAAACCGCGGCGAGTCTCTCCCTCTCGCCGCATTTTTTACCTCTGTAACCACTGAAAGGATTCTATGATGAGCGCATCCATTAAGCTTGTTGTTTCTACCTTGTTGTTAAGTATTACCTTTTCGGCTTTATCGAAATCACCCATTGATATTGATGCTGAATTTGACCAGTTAGAAAATAACCAACAACAACTTGAGCAAGAATATAAAGACTTTGCTTTCGCCTATATGGCAGAGTATGAAACTTGGCGCACGGAGTATTTGAAAGAGTTTGATCAGTATCGTACTGAAATTATCTCAAAGTGGGGTAGTGGAGAGGTTTCAGAAAAACATAAACATGTAGCTTATACCGAAGATAAGTTGCGTAAAGCCGTAATTGATTACCAAAACAATGAAGTAACCATTGCCGTATTGGTTGATGAAAATACATCAAAAGTTGAGTCTGCCAATGAAATCAAGAAAGCGATTAAGCAGTTATCTACACAAAAAAACTCTGCGATAAAAGAGATTGCTATTGATAAGCAGCCTACGGCTAAAAACGTTGAAACGGAAAAACGTAACTTTTCAAAAAAGAATGAAAAACAAGCTAAAAAAGTCATTATTGAACAAACAAAGCAGCAGTTGACTGAAATTGATAAAGAGTCAGATGCGATTCAGCTAGTAAAAAAAGATGCGCTGTCCATTGATATCACTGCGAGAGTCGCTGCTGAAAAAAAGAAAAAACTACTTAACAATGCCAAAACAAGATTAATCAAACTTAAAGAGCAGTTTGCTAAACAACGACAGCAACAAGCAAGCGTTGCTAAAAAGAAGATTGTAAAATACACCTTTTCATTGCCTAAAAATACGCTGCCAACACGTGCGAAGACGGTCGTGAACATGGCGTCTCAACAAGCCGATAAATGGAAAATTTCACCAGCATTGATCATGGCAATTATTCATTCTGAGTCAAGCTTTGATCCTAAGGCAACGTCGCCTATTCCTGCTTATGGTTTGATGCAAATCGTACCAACAACCGCTGGCTATGATGTCAACAAACTGGTGCGGAAAATTAATCACCCAATGTCATCAGCAGAGTTGTACAGCCCAAATATCAATGTTGAAACAGGCTCGGCATATCTGAATATTTTAGATAAACGTTATTTGAAATTGATCAAGAATGATACTGCACGTTTGTATTGCATGATTGCTGCGTATAACACTGGCGCAGGCAATGTTGCCCGTGCGTTTAATCCGAATCGTGATCGAAATATTAATAAGGCAATAAAGCTTATTAATCAAAAATCACCAGAGGAAGTGTATCAGCAGCTATTGGCAAACTTGCCTTACGATGAAACCAAACATTATTTGAAGAAAGTTACTAAGCGCATCGGTAAATACCAGCCACATTTTATGTGATCATCAAAGCGATTGTTCTGAATGCGCCATTTTTACGAGCAATCGCACTTTAATTTCTTAAATTAACCCGTTGCTTTCGAACAAGAAAAACATAAATACTCACTTCACTTATTCCCCCTTGAGCCTGTATATGAATTAAATATGATTAACATCTGACTCGTTAAAATATGGATAGTGGTATGCTGCTAGGTATCACCCGACAGTGCTGAGTGTTCCTATGTTTTCAACTACACCCGTAGTTCAGCAACTCGTATCGTTAAGCCAAGCTGATGTTACCCGAGAGCGGTTAAAGGAGTCGATGGAAACCGTTACCGCTCAAGAAACCAAACGTTTCATGATTGCTAAAGGTCAAAGTGGTGCCTTTTTTGTGAGAGTGTGTGATAGCTGGAAAACAAGTTTTCATTTTAGTGCAGGAGGTATCTTCAACGGTGCTTCTCGAGTGATATTGCGAATGAATAATATTGCACTGTTCCGAGGACCAGTTGATGATAGCAGCCTAACTAAGGTAATGGTGGGGCCAACAGCTTTTCTTGGCACCTTAACTGATATCCATAAGAAAGCCTTTCAAATTCAAATTAACGATGGAATACCAACCTTTCGTGCAACAAGCTATACCTTAGCTTCAGAGCTGGGGAAACAAGCAGGGTTGCAACCACTAACGAATCACGATGCACTTATCTTGGCTGACGTAACTTGGTTCAGTGGTAAATCTAATGACAAATCAATAAAGAGTTTTCTGAAAGGTAAGTTTCCAGACACTGTTGCCTCATTAACCGCTGATCTCGGTGTACTTGTGTTACCAAGTAAACACATCGAAGTGCCTTATGTTGATGCAAGGCATAGTGATATCGCAGAGTTTGGTGCAAAATTGGTGAACAATGAGCAACCTTTTACGCTTACTCGCAAGTCTGAAGACAATATGGATGCTGTTATTTACCGTTTTGGGCAAGATTACGCCAAGAGTCAAATTGAAAATGGCAATGGTATCTTTTTAGAAACACATGACTTCACTCAGATCATGACTCCACTTACAGCTGCGAGCGCAGGCTTTATTACTTTAGGACGGAAAACCAAGCTAGAAGGCAAAGAGGTTTTGCAATTAATTGGTGTTCAAGTACCTTTTGGTCACTCTATCATCATTGAGCCTGGTGCAATTCATGGTGATGCTACTTTTGTGGGACACTATGCTATGGCAATGACGGTAAACCATCGAACCATGGCTTCCGCTGATGTATTCTTTTTAAGAGATGATAAAGATAATAGAGTGACACTAACATGCAAGTTATCTGATACAGTGGTTGCAGATGAGACTAGTGCTGAAAAAAATAATTTAGCCCCTCTATTGCTTCCAAATAATGGCGAGTTCGCTAAAGAGTTCAAACAAAAAGCGTACAAGGTGGTTAATGAAACTCCAAGAACTGATAGAGTCCTTTTTAAAACCTTTTTTACCCGAGTAAAGAGTATTTTCAATACTTGATCTGTTAGAAATTATATAAAAGCTGACGAGCATTCATTTACTGTCAGCTTTTTGATTAGTACCTGAACACAAATGTAATAACGTCAGTTTTGTATGTCGGTAAATGTAATAACGACAGTTTTGTGTGTCGGTAATACTTTTCAAAAAACTTGTCGGCAAGTACTTATTAGAGCTTTAAATGTTGCCATTTATCAGCAAACTTTAATCGAACCGATTTCACTTTCTTGTTGCGTTCAACATTGATGTGATTGGTTTGATCAGACCACAACTCTTGCAGCGTAGTCATCTTTATATAAAAGCTATTCATACTGTCTGTGATGGGCGTTTCTTGATAAACCCACAAGTATTTACCTTCAAACTCAGTACCGACATAAGTTAGGTTTAATAACTTTTGTTGGCTGTTTTTTAAGGCAAAGGTCGATGTCGCATAATAAGCAAAAGCTTCTCTGGCGACTGGATCTGTGACTAAATCAGCTTTGGTATCAATGACGTGATGAGTGGCATGCTCTGCATCATGCATATAAAAGCGATGCTGAATTTCCAGCATACCCGTTCGCTGATTGAAATTAATGTTAGTGTACGCTTCTTTTTGCTGGTGGGCATGAGCCACACCAGCAATAAGCGTTAAAATCAGAACAAGAAAACGCATTACTTCTTAAATGCCTCATTTTTTGGTGTTTTCAGTTTTTGAGTATTGTCGTGCATGATGTCACGATGTTTATTGCCTTTACGCTTTTTACTCTTAAAAGCTTCAATACGTGATTCGATGATTTGACGTGGGTAATAGTTATTCTCTATATCAACATCTGCTGTAACTTGATGTTTATCTACCACAGCTGAGACCAATACTTTGTCTTTATCAGTAACAATTAACTTGCTGACTTTATGGGGAGAGCGACGCCAAATTTCTGCAGGTATTTTTACTGTTTGCTTGTCACCATCTTCAAAGGTGAGTTCCAGTAAAATTGGCATCACTAAGCCACCAAGATTTGAGAAGTTGAACACATAATAGTTGTTATCTTCTTTAACGGCACGAGCTAAGACTTCGCGCTCCCAAGGCTTGAATGCAGCAAGCTTTTTGCGGTAGTTATTGCGTTCTTTATTGGTGACGCTGAAGTTATCATTGTCATCATGATAATCTGTGATTGATTTATTGAGCTCAACCCAAGTTTTTATACCGTCCTCTTGATCGTGCTTTAGTGCAAGTGACATCGGCTTCTCTGCGTGATAATCACGGCGACGCTGGGCATCAATATCAGGATCTAAGGTGTCTAAGCGTAATTTGTATATACGATCGAGGGAAATATCGACATGATCCGTCGTATAAAACCAACCTCGGAAAAACCAATCTAAGTCAACGCCAGAGGCTTCCTCCATGGTGCGGAAAAAGTCACTTGGTGTTGGACGCTTGTTCATCCAGCGTTGGCTGTACTCTTGAAAAGCAAAATCAAATAACTCACGACCTAAGATTTCTTCACGTAGAATGGTTAGCGCTACAGCAGGTTTTACATAAGCGTTCGGGCCTAGTTTTAACACGCTATCGGCATTGGTCATAATAGGCACTTGAACATTAGATTTCATGTAATCAATGATGTCGCTGGGTTCACGTCCCCAAGGTAGGCTTGGATCCCACTCGCGCTTAGCAATAGAATCTAAGAAGCTGTTTAAGCCTTCATCCATCCAGCCCCATTGACGCTCATCAGAATTGACGATCATTGGGAAGTAGTTATGACCCACTTCATGGATCACAACGCCAATTAGAAATTGTTTTTCTGAAAGCGTGTAGGTACGGCTGCCATCTTCATGCCAAATTGTGCGAGGGCCATTGAAGGTGATCATTGGATATTCCATGCCACCAACAGGGCCGTTTACACTGATTGAAGTTGGGTATGGGTAATCAAAGGTGAAGCGTGAGTAAACCTCCATGGTATGGATGACAGACGCAGTAGAGTATTTCTCCCATAATTCGCCGCCTTCTTTCGGGTATAAAGACATTGCCATGACAAAGGGTTGTACTTCACCACCCTGATGAAAACCTTGTGCATCCCAGATAAATTTACGAGACGATGCCCATGCAAAATCACGCACGTTTTCAGCTTTAAAGTGCCAAGTTTTACTACCTGATTGCGTGCTTGATTCGTTTTTCAAGGCCTCATCAGGTGTCACAATAAACACAGGCTTTTTAGCATTTCTGGCTTGGTTTAAACGTTGTTGCTGTGTAGCGGTAAGTACTTGCTGACTGTTTTGTAGCACACCCGTTGCGCTGACAATGTGATCACTTGGAACTGTCATTTGCACATCATAATTACCGAATTCTAGCGTGAACTCGCCGCTGCCTAAAAATGCTTTATTATGCCAAGCTTCATAGTCTGAGTAAGAGGCGACACGTGGAAACCACTGTGCGAGTAAGAAGATGTCATTACCGCCTTCGCGTTTATCATCAGGGAAATGTTCGAAGCCTGAGCGACCACCCACTGCATCTTCTTCGATAATATTAAATGCAAACTCAAGAGCAATTTTTGTTGATTGGTTCGGACGTAGAGTCTTGGCTAAATCAACCCGCATTTGGGTACCAATAATGGTAAATTTGAGTGGCTGACCGTTAGCGTTGGTGACATTTTTTAATTGATACTCAAGATCGTTATCAGCAAGATATTGCTGGCGACGCAGCTCTTTTAAGTTCAATTTAGCAAATGATGATTCTTTATTAGCGTCGGTAGCGCGCACGCCATTTTTTATGCCGTTAAAAGTACGAGTCAGCTCAGAAACTGAGTTTTTAGCATAACGGTTTTGCTCAAGCTGAAACCAAATATAGCGTAAGGAGTCTGGCGAATTATTGTAGTAGGTAATTTGTTGTTCACCAATCAAGCGACGCTTTGACTCATTAAGTTTTACTTTAATGTTATAGTCAACGCGTTGCTGCCAGTAATCCTTTCCTGGTGCGCCTGCAGCATTTCGATAATCGTTTGGTGTGGGTAAACTTTCATCTAATTGTCGGAATTTATCTTGAAAATTCCCTTTGGTTTGCTCAATTGCCGAAGCTTGAACTGTACTGACGAAAGAATGAACAAATAAACAGGTTATTAACCCAAAAATGATGTGCCGATAGGCGCGCATAATGTGATCTCAATCCATATGTATAAAATTATGTGAATTGTATCGGTTTATTGAGCTTGAGGGTATGTAAGAGTGTTACAAAAGATTTTGTTCTCGATTTAAGCTGAGTTCTTTTGCCGCATAAAATGTATTTAGAGGGGTTTGGATGAAGTGTCTTTCATGAGATAACCTTGCTTGCACCTGATCAAATCCAGCTTTTAATAGTAATAAGGTTGTAGAAGCACAGTTATTTGAAAGAAGTGCTATATCTGCAACTTTGCATTTTTCTTTCCATGTCTTTTCCATTGAGCCGGTGTCTAATAGGTGAAGTAATAACAGGTTGTCGCTTTGCTCTAATGTGTCACACCATTGGCATATATCACTTACTATTGCATGTATTTCATCTGAATTAATAAACTGAGCTTGTTTGGTAGTAAACGCATTATTACTTTGAAAGTTTCTTCGTTGGCTAGGACTTTCAAATGAAAAATACCTCATTCCTTCAGATGTTCGAAATAATAAAGCGATATGCGCACCACCGCAATAATTGATGACTAATGTATCGCCGGTATTAGGGCATTTATCAATAAGCCGTAATGTCGTGTTTATTGCCTTTTGGATTGGAATATCCGTTGGGAACAGCATTCCTTTCATCCAATATGCAATCCCTGAAAAAGGAATATGAGTCGGAACTGACACCTTATATTGATTTTCATCGAATTGCACTGGATTGCTTATGCCTAAAGATTGTTGACCATAAAATCCCCAAAATGGTGAGTTGAAATCGAAAGGGAAATGGCTTGCAAATTCTAGCGTCATACCAATACGGCTTACTTTTTTAATTTTGTGAATATTATAGAGGGATTCATTGTTCCTTTTGGTTAATGTTTATTCACAATTGTGGTCGGTTTATTTTGTTAACCTAAAAACATTTGTTGGCAAGCTCGCGGGCGTAGAACGATTCAGCCATTGGGTTGAATGTTAAAACCATAGCACTGTTGCAGACTCAAATAGTTCTGAAACTAACGAGTATTCAACTGAGGCTTATAGGGTTAAGGCTGCGCTAAACATTTGGCTGTGTCTTTGTGTGAGTGATTGTCTACTACGGCTGTAACCACCGCCAATAACAGCTGCAATTGGGGTGTTATTATTTTGCGCTATGGTGAACACTAATTTATCTCTTTGATAAATGCCAGAATCACAAATATTGAGATAGCCCAAATCATCGTCTTGATGAATATCTACTCCAGCATCGTATAGGATCAAATCGGGCTGATGTAAACGTATCAAATAATTTAATGTTTGTTCAATCGTTTCTAAATAACTTGGAGTTGTGGTGCCTTTTTCTAATTCGATATCATAATCAGATGCTGCTTTGCGGGCTGGGAAGTTAGCACCGCAATGTAAAGAGCAGGTGATAATATTATCATCATTGCGGGCGAGGGTGGCTGTGCCATCGCCTTGATGAACATCGCAATCGAAAATGAGCACTGAGTTAATGTCGTTATCTAATAACGATTGTTTGGCGGCAAAATAAAGGTCGTTAAACAAACAAAACCCACTACCAAAGTTATAATGAGCGTGATGATAACCACCACTAAGATGTAACGCTATGCCGTGTTTGATTGACAATTCCGCGGTAAGTGCAGTGCCAGAAACTGAATGGAGAGTACGCTCGATTAAGCCGTGACTCCATGGAAAACCAATTCGGCGCATTGCTTTTTCTGGTAAGGTACCTGAAAGTAGGTGATTAACATATTGTGGGCAGTGAACCCTAGCTAAGTCAGCTTGTGTTAATGATTTTGGTTCAAAAAATTGGGCGGGCTTGGCTATTTTCTGCGTCAATAAGTAATGATATAAATCTTCATATTTGGTTTTTGGGAAACGGTGATTATCGGGTAAGGCGAGTTTTGAGTAACTGCTGTGGTAAACCAAAGGTATCATTGATGTGTTCCTTGTGTCTCTCAACCTAACGATTTCCTGTTCACATGTTATCGATTGCCCAATTCAAAAATGCTTTGCGTGTTTTTTTGTCCGCTTGTTGCCACCAATATTGCAACATTTCGGCGGACTTTATATTGGCAGGAATTGAGTCTTTTGGCACTTGGTTGCGCTTTTTATTTGTAGAGGCTAATTTACGATGTTGTAAATGAGTCACATCCTGAGGCTCGTTGTTTTGGGTTGCTTTTGCAGCAAGCAAGGCAATATCTTGTTGAGAGTTTGAGTCTGCAAAACCGTTGAGAATACTGCTTTCATCTAACTGTGTCTGGGTGAATCGATAAACAATTTTGCCATTATCTTTTCGAGAGACAACAATTTTAGGGTGTTTGGCGAAGCGTTTCGGATCTTCAGTGCTCAACTTACTGTCACTGTTCAAGCGATAAATAAAGTCTCCATCGATCAATAAGTGAATGATAAAAGGTTTAGAGGTCACAAACTCATGGCTATCATCAAAATCATCCTCAATGATGTCATTATAACGAATGGCAATGTTATGATGCCCATTGGACAATTGCAGTTTGGACTGTCTATTCAGTAAGCTCGACTCTATTTTTTTACCATCAACGGCTAAAAACTCGAACTCTGCCGGGATGATCAATTCCGCTGCCATAGCGCTTAAAGAAGACAATGTTAATAATGATGCGAAAATAAATAGAGGGAACTTCATAAAGGTGCTTCCTATCGATTGCGACGGTAATTCGGTTTTTCCAGTAATTGTATTCTTTCTTCGATATAGCTGATGGCTTGATTGCATTTTCCTAAGCGCTTGTGCATGGTTAGGATCTCGTGCTGCAACTTGAGTTTGTCTGATGCAGCACTACTTTCAAGCTGTAACTCCAACTCTTTAATTTTTTGTTTCATCCGTGACGCCCAGTTCAAATGTTTATTAAGCTCTTCATACATTTGATGACTGTTATGCATTACGTTACTGGCTATCCAATCAAAGCCACTATCTGAATGCTGCTTTTGCTGTTTTTTCAAGTAACGATTGCGGATAATACTTTTTTTGTGCTGTTCAGCTTTAAGGTTAATACCTGTGGTATGGATAGCGCGTTTGGCAGCAGAAAATTGATCTTGAATTTGCTGACAAGAGACTTCAATTGCTGCTTTGTTGAGTCCAACTTGTAAACGCTTCTCTAACTGTTCAATACTCTTGCGGATCTGAGCAATGCAAGGTGAAAGTTTAGCGCCTGATTGATTAAATAAAGCGGAATTGAACCTGTCGGTATGTTGCAATAGTTTGGTTTGGTCTTTTTCAAGCCTTGCGTCATGTTGCAATACTTCTTGCTGCAATTTATCCAGTTGCTTTTTTAAGGTAACAATAAGTTGAGATTGGTTCATAACGGTTTCACCTACCAGGCGCTCCATGCTAGATAGACAGAAATACACAATACCATAGTGATGAATAATGGTTTAATAAAGGGCGAACCATAACGGATCGCAAATTGAGCGCCAATGTATGAACCTATCATCATAAATAAACCTAAAACAAAGCCTAATTCGAAATCCACTTTAGACTGCCAAATAAAAATGGCTAAGGCGGTTAAGTTACTGACTAAGGTCATAGAACGTGCTAAGCCGCAGCAATTTAACAGCGGTAAGCGGTATAACTTGCTGACAGCAATCGTCCAAAATGCGCCGACACCAGAACCTGCAAACCCATCGTACCCACCAAGAGTCAGCCCTGTTAACCATTGGTGACGGCGTTTAGGTTTTGTTTCAGGAATAGCAGTATTTTTACAACCAATTGCATTGGGGTGGATTAAGGTATAAAGCGCAACCCCAATGATAATGATAGGCAGTATTTTAAATAGCCAAGCATTATCAATCGCCAAAACAATCAAGCTACCGAAAACTGCCCCTGTTGCTGTTGCGATGATAGTATGAAACCAAAGTGATGGTGAAAATAGGCGGTTTTTAAAATAGGTCGCCGCAGAAGTTAATGAGCTAAAACTTGCTGCCAGCTTATTGGTCCCTAAGGTTAAATGAGGTGGAATACCTATTGATAACAAAGCTGGGATAGACAGCAAACCTCCGCCACCGACGACGGCATCAATAAAACCTGCGCTGATCCCCGTAAGAATTAAGATTATCCAGTCACTGGTTTCTAAAATCATTCGATAACCCGTTGAAATGGCGGTAAAGAGTCTAACAAAGACTTGCCATAGCGTTTGGTAATTAGGCGTCTATCTAAAATTGAAACGCGTCCATAATCGTTTTCTTTACGCAGCAGCCGACCGCAGCTTTGAATTAATTTTCTAGAGGCGTCAGGAACCGTCAATTGAATAAACGGATTACCGCCTTTTAATTTAATGTATTCAGCATGCGCTTGCTCAACTGGAGAAGTCGGTACAGCAAAGGGCAGTTTAGTGACAATTAAGTTGGTTAGGTAATCGCCGGGTAAGTCTAATCCTTCGGAGAAACTGCCAGTTCCAAAAATAACGCTTGGTTGTTGTTTATCACAACGAGCATAGTGATCTTTCAAAATTTGTTGTCTCGGTGCACTGCCTTGTACCAATAAGGGTACTTTTAGTTTAGTTTCGATAAGTTCTATCACTTTATCCATTTGCCAATAAGACGCGAATAATACCAGCGTAGCCATTTCACCTTCGATTAGAGTAAGAATTTTTTCAGCTAACTCATGCGTATAATCATCATGAGTCGGTTCAGTAGCCATTTTAGGAATATACAAGGTGGCATTATTTTGGTAGTCAAACGGCGACTGTAGCGCTAAATAACGACTACCGTCATTCATTGATAAACCGACTTGATGACAAAATAGATCAAATTTATTGAGTGCTCGTAATGTCGCACTGCACAGCACAACACCTGCGGCTTTTTGCCATAGTAGGTTTTCCAGCATAAAACCCACTTCTATGGGGGATGCTTGCAACAAGTAATCGGATTGTTTTCCATGTTGAACGTGTTCTATCCAACGTGCAGATGGCGCGACTTTCGGGTTATCTTGCTTAGCCATCGCTTTCCAAAGCTTGGTAATATTGTCTAAGCGCTGCAACATAAATCCAGCCTCGGTAAGTAACACTTCCGCTTGATGCTTGGGAATTTCACCGTCTTTAATCGATTCACTGAGAATACTTTGAATTTTTGAAAACTGTTTAACGGCAGCATTTGAAACCGATGCCATATTTTCAGCAATGCCAGCCAGTACTTCAGGAACTCTTCCGTGCTCAAAACGCCAGCGAGACTCTGGATTATTGAATTGTTTAAGCTGAGTATCACAATAATGTTGCACTTGATTAGAAAGGGTGATCATTTCCGCCACTTGATCTTGTAAGTTTTGTGCAGGGGCAATAACTTGATCACTTTTTATTTGGTTTTGGAGCTTGGAAATGGTTTTATTGAACTTTTCAAGCCACTCTGAGGTACCTTTCACATTCGCTTGTGCGCTGGAGAAGTCTCTTGCCACAATGGGTAAATGGTGCGCTTCGTCGATAACATAAAACACATCTTCAGGGTCGGGCAAAATAACACCGCCACCTAATTCTAAATCAGCAAATAGCAAGCTGTGATTAACAATAAGGACGTTCCAAGTATCCATTTCTTCACGGGCACTGTGAAACGGACAAAAACGATGAGCAGCGATCTGACGATGACAAGAATGCTTGTCTGATGAAATTTGTTGCCAAATATGATCGGGCACTGGCGTAGTTAAGGTATCGACTTCGCCATTCCATTTTTTTTCATGATAATCTTTTAGTAATTTCTTTAATAAATTAATTTGGCTTTGGTCGGGTTTAGTTTGCCACATTGCAAGCTGAGCACCTGCGTCACTTCCAATGAGCATTTCTAATTTTGACAAACACACATAGCGTTGCCGACCTTTTACTAAACCAAATTTAAAATTGAGTTCAGATTGAGCCAGAAAAAAGGGTAAATCTTTATGTAGTAGCTGTTCTTGTAAAGCAACGGTTGCGGTCGCAATACACACTTTCTTCTTTTGGGTTAATGCCAGCGGTATGCTGCCCAATAAATAAGATAGTGATTTACCAATACCTGTTCCCGCTTCTACGGTAATGATTTTACGTTGTTTATCGTACTCGCCTGCGAGGGTTTTCGATATTTCAGCAACCATATAATTTTGCTCACGGCGCGAAACAAAGTTAGGCAAAGCCGCAGCTATGTCTTTATAAATGGTTCTTATTTTCTTTTTTACTTTATCTGCGAGCATAACTTCAATGGCGTCATCGAAAAATTTAGATGCTGTATATATTAACAGGTTGTGACAGAATGTGTTCGATAGATTTCACTCAAATGTAGGTAATTAGCTCTAGTGACGCAGCAACAAGTGATCCGCGCAAAAGTGTTAACAAGAAGAACGCGACAAAACCGTTCGCGTTCAGTGATTGAGTATTTTGTTAAGACTGAAAATGGTGCCGTTCAAGTCGAATTGAACCATGCACAATGGATCTGTTTTTGTCATCAGTCACAATTGGATCTGCTCGCACAAGCGGCAGGAACTGTAACTTTTACCTCAAATTCTGTTTCAATGCAGAGCTTTTATGGTGAGCCCGTTTGCGCGCTTTATGTGAACAGTAATCGTGAGTTAACGCGACTAAAAATCATCGCTGCTGAAAACGGCATTGCCTTGTTTGAGTCAGATATCAAACCCGAGCATCGATTTTTAATTGAACGATATATTGCCTTTGAAGCTGAGTTTCTTGGTGCATACTCAAGTCGCTCTACAGAAAGAGCCCCCATATTTATTGCAGAAAAAGCGCGGGCAGTCACATCATCAAATATCAAGCTTGCAAGTGTTTCATTAGATTTTGAATGTAGCCCTCAAGGGGAACTCTATTCAGTTGGTTTGTACAGCGATGAAATACAAACTGTGATCATGGTTGGTCAAAACAACACTGATGCTGAAGGTTATATCGAATGGGTAGAAGATGAAGTTGCACTTATTCATGCGTTGCTCCGCTGGTTCGCTGATCACGACCCTGACATTATTATCGGTTGGGCAGTGGTGACATTTGACTTGGCGTTACTCTGGAAGCGAGCAAAACTGCATAATATTCCGTTAACTTTAGGGCGCAATAACACCTTACTTAGCTGGAAAGTCGTAGATAAATTTCGCCCTGAAACATTGTCATTGCCAGGACGGGTAGTTTTAGATGGCATCGATTGGCTAAAAGCTGCATTTTATAGTTTTGAAAGCTTTGCATTGGATAATGTGGCTCATCAATTGTTAGGCGAAGGTAAAGCAATCGATGATGTAAACAACCGCGGCAAAAAGATTGTGGATCTATTTGAAAATGATAAGCAAGCTTTGGCATATTACAATTTAACGGACTGTCGATTGGTTTGGGAGATTTTCGAAAAAACGCAATTATGGGCATTCGCTATTGCACGTAGTGAATTAACAGGGCTTGAGTTTGGTCGGGTTGGTGCATCGGTTGCCGCATTTAACAATTTGTATCTACCACATTTACATCGTAGCGGTTATGTGGCACCCGATATGCCTGCAAGCCAAGGATTAGAAAGTCCCGGTGGTTATGTTATGGACTCAATCCCAGGTTTATATAACCATGTGTTAGTGCTTGATTTTAAAAGTTTGTACCCGTCGATTATTCGTACCTTTTTGATTGATCCTAAAGGCTTAATTGAAGGATTGCTCGAAACAAATGGCAACAAAGTTGTCGATGGCTTCAAGGGGGCAAAATTCTCGAGAACTATGCCGATTTTACCCGAACTTATTGCTTCGCTATCAGAAAGGCGAGAGCAGGCAAAAGAGCAACAAAATGCACCATTATCTCAAGCCATAAAAATTATCATGAATTCAATGTATGGGGTGTTAGGTTCAACAGGCTGCGTGTTCCATGATGCCAAGTTAGCCAGTTCTATCACCATGCGTGGTCATGAAATTATGAAACAAACTAAAATTTGGATTGAGGAACAAGGCTATCAGGTGATCTACGGTGATACCGACTCAACTTTTGTTTGGTTAGGGGAAGATAAGACCCAGCAAGCGAAGGAGGTTGGCAACAAGTTAGTGACTATGGTGAACGCCAAGTGGCAGCAGCGACTGCAACAAGAGTTTAATTTACCTTGTTATTTAGAATTGGAATTTGAGCGACATTATGAGCAATTTCATATGCCAACGTTACGAGGCTCTGATTTAGGTAGCAAAAAACGATACGTTGGCGCATTCACCGAAGAAAATAAACTGAAACTCGTATTTAAAGGCATGGAAAATGTGCGTTCTGATTGGAGCCCATTCGCGCGACGAATTCAAGAGCAACTTTATCGACATTTATTTTCTGATCAGCCAGTCACTGTGTTTTTAAAAAAGGAAATTAGTGCGTTACTGAGTGGTGAGTTAGACAAAGAGCTTATTTTTAGTAAACGACTTAGGCGTGATTTAATTGCTTACACGGCTAAAGCGACGCCACATGTAAAAGTTGCTCAGCAATTATTATCAGTCACTTGCGATCCGAATTACGCTAAACGAGGCGCGATTATTGAGTATATTATTACAACACAAGGGCCCCAAGCGACAAGTCTTTGTACATCAAGCATTGATTATCAATACTATCTTGAAAAACAGCTAAAGCCGATCGCAGAACCTGTATTGCATATCATGGGTTTAAGTTTTAATCAATTAATTTCTGGGCAAATGTCTCTGATCTAGTCTATAACTTTATCGACGGATTTCTTAAAGCAGCTTGTAACAGTAAGAAACAATTAACAAATTTATGTTTTTTTGCTTCATTTATTATTGCTAGCTAATGCTTCAAAGGAATGAATGATATATCCAATATTTTGGATATTAAACTAGATAGGAAGGTTGTCATCCATGAAACGATCAACAATTGCAGTTAGTCTACTTACCGCGTTAGTTGTACCCAATGTTTTGGCGGTTGAGCTTTACAAGGATCAGAATGCCACCATTAACGCTTCAGGTAACATTAGCGTTGCAGGTGTTCATCATAATGATGAAACTGAATTCGTAAATAACGGCTCAAGAATTCATATCGATGCGACCCATAACATCATGGGTGGTGAAGGTATGATGTCTGGTTGGTCCGTCATGGGCGTGTTTGAGTGGGGCATCAACCCTATAGGTGATAATGAACTGGTATTCAACAACAATAGCTTGTTTGAAAAAGACAAGAATGACTTCATCTATAATCGCCTTGGCTATATTGGGCTTATGCATGACAAGTACGGCAGCTTGACCTTTGGTAAACAATGGAGCCCTTGGCATGATGTTGTGAAAGACACGGATCAAGGCATGGTTTTTGACGGTGATGCATCAGGTGCTGCTACCTTTAAAGGAGATGGTGCGATTAATGGTGTTGGTCGCTCAGATCAAGCCATTCAGTACCGTAATACTTTTGGTAACTTAAGCATTGCGCTGCAAGCACAGATAAAACAAGATTCTTTCGATATTGTTGTAAACAGGGGAGAGTTACGATACCCACTTATTGAGCCTCATGTGCCAGTCGGTACTAAGGTAAAAGTAGAGCATAACAATACCTATGGTGGTTCAATCAAATATCAACTCCCTATGAATTTGATGTTCACAGCTGGCTACAACACAGGTAAGTTTGAAGTGAAATCACTACTTGGGCGTGATCATTCAAGAACCGATAAAATCTACGGTGCAGGACTGGTGTATGGTGACTGGGATTCGCAAGGCTTTTTTGCTGCTGTAAATGCCAATAAAAACGAGTTCCATGATACCGATAATATCGGTCGTATTATCCCTAAATCGACAGGGTTTGAGTCAGCGTTTGCATACCATTTTGATAATGGGTTACGAGTACTGCTTGAGTATAACCAGTTAGAAGCTGATGACAGCTACCAGCAAAACTTTAATGGTGACAAGTTCAAACGTGAAAACGTCATTGGTAGCCTACAATATCAATGGGATAGCAACGTGCTAGTTTTCATTGAAGGCAGGCTGGATCAAAGTGATTTTGAAGGAAGATTCAAATATAGAATGCATGAGCAGGATGATGACAGTGTTGCAGTTGGACTAAAGTATAGTTTTTAATAGGTAGTTATTTGGATCAAAAAAGAGCGCTTGTCGCTCTTTTTTTGTCAATTTAACATCAGCTTACTGAAAATTATAGCTGTTTAAGTTAGTTGCATATGTTTTTTATACCATTATTAACTGAATGTTAAATTTGTGTTTCGCTTCGGGTTTGTTTTTGTTAATTTATCTTGCTTCATATTTAAAATAATAATTTTGGGAGAATAAGCATGATAAAAACGTTTAAGCACTCTTTACTTGCTGCGGCAGTCATTTCGGGGATGTGCCTTTCATCGGCAGCGATGGCTGCGTCGAATACTGCTGGTTCATTTTATGGCTCAGCTGAGCCAAAAACACAAATTACTTATAAAAGCGAATCAACAGGCATTGAAAGAACGATTACTGTTTCTGAAAGTGGTAAATTTAACATAACTAATGTGCCGCCAGGGCGCTATGTTATTACTGACTCTAAAGGTGTGTCTCGTGAGGTAGAGATTAAAATTGGTGTTGGAACAAATGTTTCATTTCAAAGTGAAATTGAAACAATTGCCGTATTAGGTTCGAGAATTAATTCGATTGATACTACATCTGTTGAATCCACCTCAGTATTTGATCAGTCCGACATTCAAATGCTTCCTATTGGCCAAAATGTTGTAAATGTTGCTTTGCTAACTCCCGGAACAGCTCAAGGTGGTGCAGCATTTGGGCGTAACTTACCATCGTTTGGTGGATCTTCAATCGCAGAGAATGGTTACTATATTGATGGTTTCGATGTTACAAACCTTAGAAGTCTCCTTAATTATGCGAAACTGCCGAATGATGCAATTCAACAGACACAGGTTAAAACTGGTGGTTATGGGGTTGAGTATGGTCGTTCCTTAGGTGGAATTATTAACGTTGTAACACGCAGCGGTAGTAATGACTGGGAGTTTGGTGGTAGCGCAATTTATTCCCCAAATGCATTTAAAGCGTCAGCAAAAAATGTAACAAACTTAAACAGTCCTGATGTTTATAGTGAATTTAACTCAGCTGATAAAGAAGACGACTTATCGTATACTCTTTTTGCAGCAGGCCCAATAATTCAAGATAAATTATTTTTCTTTGTTAATGCAGAAGGTCGCAAAGATAAAGATGAAATTTTTGATAAAGATAAAAGCAGAAAGTACGATCGAGATAATCCAAATTATCTAGCAAAGTTAGATTGGTATTTGAATGAAGACCACCATTTTACTTTGACTAACATTTCCAACAAAGTAAAACGTACTCGTACTAATTATAAGAATCCAGTAGGCTCAGATAAAAAACAATTAATCCAAACAGGTAAGCATGGTATTTTTCAAGAAAGTTATGAGCTTGAAAGTGGCGGCAATATACTAATTGGTAAATATTCTGGTTACTTAACTGATAACTTTAATGTACGTTTATTATATGGAAAGCTAGAGCATGATTATGCTGTAACGCCTAGTTTGAAAGGCGGTGATTGTGTTAGAGCAATTGATACCACAGGTGAAAAGCAATGGTCTGATCGAATCAATATTGGTTGCTGGAACACAGCTCAAAGTTATGTAACTTCAGATTTCCCTGATCGTGATGAAAGAGTCAGTTATAAGGCAGATTTTGACTGGATTTTAGGCGATCATCATGTTCGATTTGGTTATAACGTTGAAAACTATGATTCGTTCTCACCTGGCGAAGAGTTCACTGGCGGGAAATACTATCGTTATATTGATGGTGCAAAATACAATAAAGGCATCGTTAATCATGTCGATGTTGGTATTGGTACTAAAACAGTTCGTATTCGAACAGATAATAAAGAATCTGGTAAGTTTGGCCTTGAAAATACCGCTTGGTATTTAGAAGATAGCTGGCAAGTTACAGATAACGTACTTGCTTACTTAGCTGTTCGTGGTGAAACCTTTGAAAATACTGACGCGGAAGGCAACACCTTTATTAAAAGTGATAACCTAATAGCCCCAAGGTTCGGTTTTTCTTGGGACATCGATGGTGATTCCTCGAAAAAGTTATATGGTACACTAGGCCGTTACTACATTCCGGTTGCCACTAATACAAACATTCGCGCAACTCGTAAAGAGAAGTTTACTCAAACATTCCATTTTGTTGATGGAATCAATCCTGATGGAACGCCGATCAATTTAGGAGCCGCATTTGGTGGTAAAATTGTCGATGAGCAAATTCCTGATGCTCGTAAAATTGCTGATCAAAATTTGAAACCAATGCACCAAGATGAGTTAATTCTTGGTTATCAGCAAGAGCTTAATCAAGACTGGACTGTAGGCGTTAAATTTATGGGACGTACTATCCAAGATGGTATGGACGATTTCTGTGGTCACGATGGATTTATCGACTGGGCCAAAGATAAAGGCTTCACTAAATTTAACCCTAAATCACTACAAGGTTGTATTGTTGTTAACCCTGGTAATGACGTTACATTAGATATTGATGTAAACAATGACGGTAAGCTAGAAACACATACAATCGATAGCAAATATTTAGGGTTACCTGAATATAAACGCCATTATTTAGGGCTAGAATTTACAGCCGAGAAGTCGTTCTCTGATAGCTGGAGAGGCAGTTTTTCATATGTACTTTCAAGAAGTTTTGGTAATGCTGAAGGCTATGTGAATTCATCATTAGGTCAAGAAGATGCTGGCGCAACACAAGATTTTGACCATGCACGATTCCAAGATGGTTCTTATGGTAACTTACCAAATGATCGTCGCCATCAATTTAAATTCTATGGTGCGTATGAAATAAATGATGAAGTAACTGTCTCTGCCAATGTGTCGATTAATTCTGGCATTCCATTAAGTTGTAATGGTTTTATTCCCTTAGAAGGTTTAAAGAAAGACCCTTCAGGAGGTGGTTCAACTGCTTACGATTATCATAATTTTGAACGTTATTCCGGATCTAGCTTTTACTGTAAAGATAAAGACGGTAACAATAAGCTAACAAAACGTGGTAGCGAGGGGCGCGCAAATTGGTTGGTGAATACAAGTTTAAGTGTGATTTATCAACCAGAATATGTTGAAGGGTTATCTGTACAGGCAAGTATATTTAACTTGTTTAATACACACATGCCCCGCTGCACAGCAGCCAACACGGGCAA
>JBMYXI010000050.1:0-23934 GCA_049608225.1 Parashewanella sp. | reverse complement strand
GCTTGATAGCGCGAGCTAGTTGACGTTGATATTTAGCACTAGTACCAGTGATACGACTAGGAACGATTTTGCCGCTCTCAGTGATGTAGTTTTTTAGTGTAACAATATCTTTGTAATCAATTTCTGCAACACCTTCAGAGGTGAAACGGCAGAACTTACGACGACGGAAATAACGTGCCATTTTGACAGTCTCCTAAGTTTTCAATTCGACTTTATTGGCATGGATAACAGTGCGATGTTGACCATTGCGACCCGTTTGAACATTGAGGAACCCTTCAACATTCATTTCCATACCAGCTTGTAAATTTACTGCTAGTTGCGCATAGCGCTTACCACTCAAAATCACATGAATTTGCAAATACACAGGTCGTAGAAGCTCAGCTTCATATTGCTGCGATTTGTGCTCAAGTGTGACTATCCAATGTGGAATGCCTGCTGGGCTATTCATGTTTTTCAGACGCTTAATTTGGCCTGACAAACTAACGTGATTGGTGGTCACAGATAAATTTACTCAGCGGCTGCTTCAGCGCTTTCTTGTGCTTCTACAGGGGCTTTTTCAGCAGCTGATGCACGACGTGAATCACGCTCATCTTTTGCTTTAGCCATTGGAGAAGCTTCAGTCACAGCATGCTTAGTACGCATTACCATGTTACGCAGAACAGCATCGTTGAAACGGAAAGCTGTTTCTAATTCTTCGATAGCTTCTGCTGTAGCTTCTACGTTCATAAGTACGTAGTGTGCTTTGTGCAGTTCAAGAACTGGGTATGCCAATTGACGACGACCCCAATCTTCCAAGCGATGAACAGTACCGTTAGCTTCGGTGATAACACCAGTGTAACGCTCGATCATACCTGGGACTTGTTCACTTTGATCTGGGTGAACCATAAATACGATTTCGTAATGACGCATTTACTATTCCTTTCGGTTATGTAGCCTCGTGTTGGGATCAGTCAAACCAAAGTGAGGCAAGGAACGAAATTAACGACTGAATTAGGCGCGAGATAGTACAGAAAACTGGCAAAAAGTGCAAGGTGAATCCTTACTACGATTAAATTTAGTTAACAACTTTCATTTTAATTTGCTCTGTACTGAACAAGAGCCTATTTTCGTAAAAAAATCAAAGGCACAATTTTATGGCATCCAATCCCTTCTCAATACAAGCAGCCCTTCGTCCAGCATTAACAGCCGCGTCTGTTGGGCTCCCCCACTCTCAAAATGGAGCACCAAAGTTACCAACACCACCCGAACATTCAGATATCACCTCAAAAACAGCAGAAGAAACCTTACAACAAGGCGCTGGATTAAAAGAAAATCTTAAACAAGCCCACTTTGAGAATAATTTAGCCACTCAGCTCAAAGAATTATGGCAACATATCTTAGGTGAAGACGAAGTGGCGTATGAAGACGTTGATGGTTCAAAATTAGAGGAGGAATATGAAGTCATTCATTTACTTCACATCGACGAGGGCAAGGGTTCCACCAACGATTTTCACAGTGCCCTGTTATCCAGAGATGACTCATCGGTCACTAAGCTGGAGGAGTTATTGCAGGTAAAAAAAGCTGTCACACTTAGCAAACTCCCGTCACCTGCAAAACCTAATGCCCCACAAAGGCAAGAAAGTTTTTGTGATATTAGCACCTTAACATACGACCCTAATTCTCCGTTAAGTGAGCGAAGAACAGAAAATGCATTTCATGTGCTCAGTTCTGTGAGCTTGCCCGACACCCTAAATGCGGACAAACTGGCGCTGCTATTTAACGCCGTAGAGCAACCCGCCCTTGCTCAGCTTGATTCTGCAAACAGAACCCCTGTTGAGGTAGCCACTCAATATTGGCAATCGCCTTGCTATATTGTTCAGTTACTAAAAAGAGGCAATGACCCAATCATGGCAGCAAAGATATTTCAAAAAGCTGTTATGCAAAACCGAAAAGCACTGGTTGAAGCATTGTTGGAACAAAGACAAAGTAACGACTTAACATTTGATATCAACTACCAAAACCAGTACCTACAAACCTCATTGCATCTTGCAGCCTCAAAGCCAGAACGACTTGGATTAGTCAAATTGCTTCATCAACAAGCAGGTATTGATCTTACGTTAACAGACTGCAACGGAAAAAGAGCCGATGAAGTTATTTGCCAGCGAAGAGGGTCGCAGTTATCACTGGCATCAATATCACGAATAAAAGACAGAATAGAAGGAACAGGAAAGCCGACTACGACGGTATTCTCTGCCTAACCGCCTCAAACAAGCACACACCTGTTGCAACTGACACGTTTAAGCTAGAAACTGTGCCCGCCATAGGAATAGAGATCAAGCTGTCACAGGCTTCACGTGTTAAACGGCGCAAACCTTTGTCTTCTGCGCCCATCGCAATGGCTAATGGCCCTTTTAAGTCTGCTTGAAACACATCACTGTCTGCTTCACCTGCTGTGCCCACTATCCACACACCTTGCTGCTGGATGTGACGCATAGTTCGAGCAAGATTGGTCACTTGGTAAACTGGAACGGTTTCAGCAGCGCCGCAAGCCACTTTACTGACAGTTGAGGTAATGGATACCGAATTATCTTTCGGAATAATAATGCCATTTACCCCTGCTGCATCAGCATTTCGTAGGCATGCGCCTAAATTATGAGGATCGGTAACCCCATCTAAAATAAGTAAGAAAGGTTGAGCAGTTTTCTTAATAAGTGCATCGAGATCTTTTTCAATAAGCGGTTTAGTAGGTTTGACACGTGCAACAATGCCTTGATGCTGGTGACTTTGTGCTTTGTCATCGAGCACCTTACGTCCTGCACGTTGAATACTAATGCCGAAGTTTTGTGCAAGCTGAAGTACTTTATATAAACGAGCATCATCGCGGCCTTGCATCACCCAAAGTTCTAATATTCTTTCTGGCGATTGTTTTAATAATGACTCTAGGGCATGTAAGCCAAACATCATTTCAGACTTTTTCATTCACTTCACTGCTTCAACTTCAAATATTGCAGCGATTGTAGTGAATTTTACCGAGAATACCAATCTACTTCTTTTGAGTTTATTGAGCTGCTTTTATCTCAGCCTCTTTTATCCAATCAAGTGTAGTATCGAGCAGCAGCTTTAACTGCCCTTCGGTTTGAACACTATCTGGACCTCTTTGGTACCTTAATCGTAATACAGTATCGAATACTACTTGCTGATAATTTTCCCTTGTTATTTTCCCACCTTTAAATTGCCTCAACAATTCAAGTCCAGCAAACGTAGTCATTGTTCGGCCAATACCACCGCGGCAATGGATCAACATAGGTTGCTCGCTTGCACTTTCAAGCTGCAATAACAACTTATTAAACTCACTCACAGAAGTCGCGCCAAAATCAGGCCAATTAGGAATATGGACGCGAGTTACTAAGTGTTCTTCCCCGTCAAAAGAAATCAAACACTCATGTCGTGCTTGATTTGGCATACTGACATCAGTGCTCACCAAAATTTGACTTTTCTGATCGTGAGCAACAAGCTCATAGGATTTACTTACTTTAGTCTCTTTGAGCTGTGGTTCACTTATCGTGATTTTGCCTTTCTTTTTCGTAGCACCTTTACTGCTAGGCATTGGTTCCGATTTTAGCTCGGGATAATAATGCTCACCAACATCTTCCTTAAATCTCGTTAAATCAACGATTGTTTTAATATTTCGTTGTTTAACCATCAACCAGAAGTGTGCGATGTTTTGTTCGGATTTATTCGGATATTGTGCTGCAATGTGTTTTGCTACTCCCGACAATCCGACATTATTTGCATTTAACCCATCCTGTTCAATAGCTATATTCTCTTTAGGGTTCTGCAAGATAACGCGACCCTTTTCTGCGATATAGACATCGTCAAACTTAGAAAATTTAGGCAAAGGAATACATATATTTAGTTTTTTTTGAGGGTCATCTGAATATTTATACGCATATTCCGTCTGATCATTTAAGTCTGAAAAGAGAATCTTCAACCGCTCAGATGTCACTTCATAATTACTCGCACCACAGGCAGTTTGATAATTCACAAACAATTGTGTTTCAGTCACTAGTGCCCCATCGACTAATTGTAAAGAGACTTCAGCTTTATCTCGTTTCTCAACAAAAGGCCTAAATAGACCCTGCGTTTCAGACTTGACTTCAGTTACTGTGTATTCACCAAGCTTAGGAGACTCAGTTTCAGCTTGAACTCCTTGCTCTTGCTGAGCTATCTCCGTAGCAGAGCCTCCTGTAACTGGCGGTACTGTCGACATGTCCCTGTCCTATTATTAGTAATAAAAAGTTACTGTTAAGTTTATAGCAAATCTATAAAAGCGCTTTTGATATTCAATTATTCTAACTTAGATATGGCAAAACTAATGTCTCCAGCCAGTTAACACATCACTAGCACTGTTCGCTATGCAGCTGTGCTCAAACGGAATACAAATAGAATTACACCATTGATCCCACTTTCGCTTGCCATTTATGGAGTAACCGAATTAGCATATCTCGTTGCTGCGCTGTTTGAATACACTTAGGTGATCTCTGAAGCCGCAATTTAAATATTTCGTCATCCACAAGCTGCTCAATCGTCAGCCCTGTAGGAATTAATTGGTGACGATACTTGATCAAAGATAATGCCACTAACACCACGCTTGTCCTGCCAATACCTGCTGAGCAATGTACTAACAAACGCTTAACTTGCACATGAACTAAGATATCATCGAGCAGCGCATCAAATTTATTTAGATCATAATCATTTCTATCTTTCCAATCATCACAATGTAATCGAAACGTTGTGCAGCTCATTTCTTGTTTTTTATCAAACACATAATAAACATCAAGACAACCTTCTGATTGAACAAATTCCACCCTTATCGAATCTTTCTCAATAACAGGGTTCTCACAGGTGGGATACGCCACTTTTCCGTTTATTGAGCTCCCGACTAAGTCAACAATCAGTCCTATTTCTGTTTGAATGACCATTTTAAAGAAAAAGCCAAACTGCCTACCTTCTGGTCTTGGGTATTCTGAGGCGATAGCAGGGGATTCAAACTTAGTAAAGTTAACGTAATTTGCTGAAATAAGCCCGCGCTTACTGTAATACTCCTGCTCACCTCTCAGTCTAACGTTAATGGCTACACACGTGCTTTCGCACACTTTAATATCACAAAAGTATCCAAACCGAGGTACACATAAATAGTTCTCTCGTGACCATTTAGCACTTGTTTGGTCACCTAATATTTTAAATTGTTGTTCAGAACTTGAGTCGACCGCCTTTTTAACAGTAGGCAAATCTTCAGAAATAAACTGGTATAAAATAGCACCTGCTTCATTTTTTGGGGTCAACTTCTGATCAGCGGTAAAGTGCGTAACGGTGGGCGCAACGTGTTTCTCTCTCATAAATGAGCTGATATCTTGTTGATGTAGTTCTGCTGATTTGGAGTGGGTTGGAGAATAAGAAAATAGAGTTCGAGTCCTCTCAGCATTACCTATTGTGCCATTAATCGTCCCTAGTTCTGATTCTTTTTCATAGAGCTCATTCCGACTATCATTATTTAATGCTGTCGAGATAGTGGGTGACATATCACGCCCATAACTGTGCTAAACCTGTCGCCGTTTCTAACATAGTTAACCTGAACAGAACTTGAGTGAAAGCGACTTTTCCGTACGCCTTTCTTTTTTGTTGCAAGCTTTGATTCTCGTTTTTGCTATCAATATGTTTTCTTGTTAGCTAATGTCACTTTTGCTTCGTTATCTCTTGTTTATGTGAAAAACGAAATAACGACAGTTTTGTATATCGATCCAACCACAGGTCACGAACTCTGTCTTGCATAGGCAAGCTAATTTATTGCTGCAAAAACAATCACAAAAACTCAATGCTCTCAAATTAATAAAAATAAATATAACTGAAACCACGAGTTAATCAGTCGTTAGTTATTGTTATAACCATTATTTTTTTACTGAGAAGCTTGATATGGCAATGCAAATCCCCTCGGAAGCACGCGTAGATGCAGATTATGCCGAATTCTGTTCTAAAATGGATGCATTAGCAGCTATCGAAAAACACAACGCTGAAGTTACTGGTGTCTTTGACTCTAGCGTGGAATTTGAACATAGTGATGCAACAAGCTGCACTTTTCGTTATCGTGTGTCCTCAAAACAACTCTGCATGAATGGCTATGACCAATCTGGCCTAAAACTCAGCGACTTTCATAAATATTCATCAGCCATTGAAATGAATATAGATCACCAGCGAGTGAGATTTTTCTTACACCGAAATAAAACAACCCCATTAGTGCTGATTTGTGACGGTCAATGTCATGGTGCAAAAGAAAATCATTACTACGCAGTAAAGCCATTTGACTCCAAAAAACTAAAAACTTTTTATTCTCCTGTTAATTTACATTCCCCAACATCCGAGCAAGGTAAAAAAGAGTGGCCTTTAAAAATCGAATGTACGCTCTCTTTAATTGACAGCAAAGGCAAGGCGTTAGTTGACGAAAGCAAATTTAGTTTTTTGTACCTAACAAATACTTTTCTATGGGGTGGCACGGCAATGGACGGAATGCGAAGCTACGATTTATTTGACCATAAATTACATTCTGCCCCTGGCATGTTAGAACAAAGTTGGTATAAAAATTTATTAGCAAAAGTTGATGCCGGAGAAAAGACAATGGAAGACGTTCTCTGTAAAACTTGTTCTCTTTGCTCATTCCGAATTGAAGATCACTATAAATTTCAGAAATTTCATGAAAAGTTAACCGCTGTATATAAAGAACTTTCTACGTTGAGCGAGCAGAACTTAACCGTTCGTTTAACGGTAAGTTTGAAAGAGTAAATGAATAAATCAAACAGCCAATCTATTCAGATCGGCTGTTTCAATGTCATTATCCTCTTCTTTTCGTCTTGGTTTTGCTCGACTTACGAGATGTTTTAGTAGGCTTTTTACTTTTGCTTTTTGAAGATACTTTTGTAGCTTTGCCGCTTTTACGAGAAGCAGAGCTTTCTTTAGAGTTCGATTTTTTCCCGTTTCCTTGCTTTGCACCCTCAATATTCACTCGTTCTCTGGCTGTCAAAGGCTTGCGGCTGCGTCGAGGCTGGCGTTTAGACTTAGCATCTCCATCGATCAACAAATCAATTTGTCTATCATCCAAATTTACGCTGGCAACTTTAATGGTAACAGTATCACCTAGTTGATAAATCTGCCCTGAGCTTTCGCCTATCAAACGTTGTCGATTAGGATCATATTGGAAATAGTCACTGGCAAGGCTTGAGATGTGAACTAAACCATCAATGTGTAAATCATTTAAACGCACAAACAAGCCGAAATGGGTAACCGATGCCACCACACCTTCAAAGGTATCACCCACGTGATCTTGCATAAACTCACATTTTAGCCAATCACTGACATCTCGCGTTGCTTCATCTGCGCGGCGTTCACAGGTTGAGCATGATTCTGCGAGTTTATCGAGTTCATCTAATTGATAGTGATAACCACCATCACGAGTCCATTTTTCTTTGCTATTGCCTTGCTCTTTCGCCAGCAAATAACGGATCACTCGATGCAAAACTAAATCAGGATAACGACGAATTGGTGAAGTGAAGTGCGCGTACTGCTCTAACGCCAAGCCAAAGTGACCGTCATTATCGGGCGAGTAAATCGCTTGACGCATGGAGCGCAGTAACATCACTTGAATCAGCTCAGCGTCAGGTCTGTCTGCAATCTGTAACATCAAGCTCTGATAATCTGATGGCGTAGGTTCAAGTCCACCAGCCAAAGTTAACCCACGCTCAGATAAGAAATCTTTAAAGTTGGTTAACTTCATTTCTGACGGCGCTTCATGCACTCGATAGAGCACTTCACCTTTATGTTTTTTAACGAACTTAGCTGCAGCCACGTTAGCTAGAATCATGCACTCTTCAATGATTTTATGGGCTTGGTTGCGATGGCGTGGTTCAATACGATCAATTTTACGTTGTTCATTAAAAATAAACTGAGTTTCAACCGTTTCAAAACCAATGGCACCACGCATCTGTCGCTGTGCATCTAACGTTAAATACAAATCTTGCAGGTTTTTCAAGTGTGGTAATAACGGCTGATGTTCAGGCAAGCCTTCTTCACCTTCAAGCATGGCTGCCACTTGAGTGTAAGTGAATCGAGCATGAGAGTGCATCACCGCAGGATAAAACTTATAACCTGATAGCTTACCCGCAGCCGAAATCGTCATTTCTGCAACCATACACAAACGATCGACTTTCGGGTTCAATGAGCATAAACCGTTAGACAGCTTTTCCGGCAACATAGGGATAACTTGTGACGGGAAGTACACCGAATTACCCCGTGCTTGAGCTTCTTTATCTAGCGCAGAATCAGTTCGTACATAGTGACTTACATCAGCAATGGCAACCCATAAACGCCAGCCACCGCTTTTTTTAGTTTCACAGTAAACAGCATCATCAAAGTCACGTGCATCTTCGCCATCAATAGTAACGAGCGGCAAGTGACGTAGGTCAACTCGATCATTAAGATCACTTTCGGTGACTTCATTTGGAATGCGCTTTAACTTTTTCTCAATCAAGCTCGACCACGTATGGGGTAAATCGTAATTACGTAAGGCAATTTCGATTTCCATGCCTGGTGCCATTTGCTCACCTAGCACTTCCGTCACTTTCGCGTTGGCCTTTACATATCGACTTGGGCGACGGGTTAATTCCACGACGACTACGTCACCATGGCGAGCGCCATTTTTCGCTTCCGCAGGCACCAACACTTCTTGAGTAATGCGCTTATCATCGGCAACAAAAAAGCCCATGCCAGCATCAAGATAATAACGACCAGCTAATGGTGCCGTTCTTTCAGTAAGCAGCCGAACAATGCGAGCATCGCGTTTTCCACGACCACCTTCTGCTTTTTGCGCCAGCACTTTATCGCCATGAAAATACATTTGCATATCTCTGGCTGAAATATACAAATCATCACTGCCATTGTCTGGCTTAAACCAACCAAAACCGTCACGATGTCCAAGCACTGTGCCTGAAATCAAATCCATTCTTTCTGGTAAGCCGTAGCACTTGTTGCGAGTAAATACTAATTGACCGTCACGCTCCATCGCGCGTAATCGACGACGCAAGCCTTCAAGCTGGTCTTCATCAGTAAGCGCTAATGCGGCAGCGATTTTTTCGCGACTGGTTGGCGCGCTTTGTTTAGCAAGATAAGCGAGAATAAACTCTCGACTTGGGATAGGGTTTTCGTATTTGTCTTTTTCTCTCTCAAAATGAGGATCTAATGTCATTCAATTTCTCTTTATTGTAGGGCATCATTCCACCCTATTGCTCTCTTTGAGCTCGTTTAATTACGCTGTTAGGCATTTTCATTGCTAAGCGTTTCAATAATATTTCTGCTCTGTTTTTAATGCGATTATTATCAAAGGTGTTGTTATACAGTAAACGATAGCTCATTTCATAATCAACAGGACTGCCGTAACCTTCAACGAGCAAACGAACTAACAGCATTTGTGCTGGGATATAACCGCCCGATGCGGCAGGTAACGCATACTTTATTGCTTTATCTTTACTCTCAATAACTAAATCACCTTCATCAAAATAACGTGCCAACCGATACATAGCTTCAACACTACCTTGGCTGGCGCTGTCTTTGATCATCGACATACCACGGGGCTTGTCGGCTTCGACGCAGGTGCCAGTCATCATCATTTCCCCCCATAAAAACTGATAGAGGGGCTCTTTTAATACTTCAGATTTAGCTTGAATATCTTGTACTAACTGACAATCGTCAGCTTTCACTTGTTGTAAATATTGATTGGTACGGATTAATTTCGACAATTGCTTTACTGAATAGATATCAATAGCTTGGAAATCATCTGCTTTTACTATGGCAGTTTGCATGAATCCAGTCAAAACAATAATGAATAGTAACAATCTCATAGATAATCTCAATCAACTAAAGTGGGCTTACACTCACTTACATCGGCAGTATAACGCATTTCTTAAGCAAGGATATAAACAACAAAGGCCGCATAAGCGGCCTTTATAATATGAATGGACACTAATTAATTAAACGGATTGACCAAAATCATCGTTTCATTGCGATCAGGCCCTGTTGAAATGATATCAACTGGCGTTTCCAGCAATTCTTCTATGCGCTTAATGTAGTTGCGAGCAGCTTGCGGTAGTTGCTCGACTGATGTGGCGCCGAAGGTTTCTTCGCTCCAACCTGGCATTGACTCGTACACAGGCGTCACTTGCTCATAACCTTCTGCGGCCATTGGTGTTTGGTTAACCACTGTGCCATCAGGCATTTGATAGCCAACACAAATTTTTACTTCTTCTAAGCCATCTAAAACGTCAAGTTTAGTTAAGCAAAAACCACTGATGCTGTTAATTTGCACTGCACGGCGCATTGCCACAACATCTAACCAGCCAGGACGACGTTTACGGCCAGTGGTTGCACCAAATTCGTGACCTTTAACACCTAAGTATTCACCAATTTCATTATCCAATTCTGTTGGGAATGGACCCGCACCAACACGTGTCGTATACGCTTTGATAATACCTAGTACATAGTCAAGATGACGAGGACCAAAACCACTGCCCGTTGCAACACCACCAGCTGTGGTATTTGACGAAGTAACAAATGGGTAAGTACCGTGATCAATATCGAGTAATGTTCCTTGTGCACCTTCGAACAAAATGGGTTGTTTGTCTTTACGTGCTTGATCTAATAACTCGGTAACATCAACACACATCGACTTTAGGTAATCAGCAAGTTCTAACGCATCCGCGAGTGTCTTGTCATAATCAACCGCATCAACTTTGTAGTATTCAGTCAGCATAAAGTTGTGATATTCCATCACTTCTTTTAGCTTAACAGCGAACAATTCTTTGTTGAATAAATCTCCTACACGAAGACCACGACGAGAGACTTTGTCCTCGTACGCAGGACCAATGCCACGACCCGTTGTGCCAATTGCGTTATTGCCACGTGCTTTTTCACGTGCCATATCCAAAGCGCAATGAATAGGAAGAATTAAAGGACAAGCTTCAGAAATCAATAAACGCTCTTCCACAGGAATACCGCGTTCTTTCAACATTTTGATTTCTTTCATCAAAGCATCAGGTGCTAACACAACACCATTACCGATAATGCATTTAACATTGTCGCGTAAAATACCTGATGGAATAAGATGCAGAACGGTTTTATCACCATCGATGACTAAGGTGTGACCTGCGTTGTGTCCGCCTTGATAACGAACCACATATTTTGCCTGTTCTGTTAGAAGGTCGACAATCTTACCTTTTCCTTCGTCACCCCATTGAGTGCCGAGAACAACTACGTTTTTGCCCATTTTTCGCTGTAGGTTGAGGTTAAAACGGGATTCTAACAGATTTTTGAACTAAAACTAGCCAAAATTATATTTCGATCACGAAAAAATAAAGACTAAGACGATGCCTGCTGTCACTAAAGCGCCTCCTAAGCGTTGAAGAACTGATGGAGACTGTTCTGAAATTGAGGCTAATGTCTTTTTCCACATATCTGGCATAAATAAAGGACCTAGTCCTTCAAAAATCAACATTAAACCGAGTGCTAACATAATAATTTCAAATGTCATTTGATATCGTTTGGTTATCGTTTCCTGAATTCATATCATAATGATTAACAGCAGTAATTGTAAGTAATGACAAATCTTAGCTTTCGCTGATACAGAGTTAATTGACACAAGGTCGAAAGGTTTAGCTATTTACCCATAGGACGCGAAGACTTTTCAATTCCGTTAGGAGCTACTTGATTAAAGCGAAACATATCAACCAGATGATGTGCATCACTCCAACCGTTTTCTGGATTACGAAGAAAGTCCATGACAACATCTTGAAAATCTAGTTTGACATGCTTCGAAATCCATCTTCGGATTAACTTTAAATTATCATCCGTTAGTATATTCATTGAAAAGTCATCACCTGCGCTAACGTGTGGTGGCGGTAATGTTTCTGATAACTGGCGATCACTAATATCCATTGCAGTAAGCAATAATTCCAATGTAATTTTTGCTTTTATCGTTTTAAGCGCAATGCATGTCTGTTTAGGTGTTGAGTCCTCTCCACGCTCTGAGCTCGTTTCTATTTTCCCTGAGATTACCAGCATAATCTGCCTTTGGGCATCTAAAATCACACCTAAATTAGATCTAGCAATCAAAGACATATAAAAATGAATTTGTGTCGCCTTTTTGACTTCCTGAAGCAATAAATGAAGCGATGAAAGAGAATAATCATCACCTTTCTCCCTCAAAGATCTCAAATAAGCATCGTAAGTTTGTTCGATTGGATGCTTTATCAATTGGTCATGTATTGCTTCTACTTTCGGTTTTCTAGCGCTGCTACCCAGTCTAGTTTGGCTATAAGTACCATCGTTGTGATATTTAACCAGCTGATATTTGTCAGGCATAGAATGAGTTTCAAACTGCTTACCATTAAGTTCTGTTGATTCTAAAAGAGGAACAGGCTGTGACCCTGCCGGCGTTAACGACTGAAACGATAATAATTGAACTTCATTAGTTACTGCAGCTGCCATAACGTCAACTTATTAACAGGGTAGGCTACTTGCTATTAATGCACTTTTAAAAGATATTTTCAGTTAATTTTTGTCCATGTTCAATTATCCTTACAAGCTCGAAGAGCAAAAAGAACCATCCAGCCCCAACCCTAAAGGATATTTAACTGTTGAATTTCTAACATAAAGAAATTCAACAGGTTTGTTTTCATTGCGCCAAAGCGGAACGAGCGGTTTTACGAGTGAGCTTATTGATGAATTAAATAGGGATGGATCGCTTTTACTAACTCCGCAACGCCTTTGCTTGCTAATTCTTCTGAACTTGGGTTTGTTATCGAGCTGGTATCTAATGGGGTTACTGTCCTATAGTTCGTAATTAAATATTTAATTAGTGATGTCGACTGGTTTAAGTCCACTCTTTCACTACCACTTGCGTCAAACACTTTTTCCATGAAGCTAAGCAATTGCTCATCTTGAGTTTGAATTTCTTCACTCATTAATTGCTGGCGACGTTCCTCATCCAGTTTTTGTTTGCCAGCTTCAACTGTTGCGTCATCAATACATTTATGGCGCACTAGATAATCCGCATTTGCCAACCAGATCCGTTGAGAGAATGAAGGTTCATTTAACACAGATTTAAGTTGAACTGACAAATCAACAGCTTCTATAGGAGCGGACTTGAAAGACTTGTTCCAAAGCTTAACAAACGCCTCAGTCATTTTAGACGTACTGCTTGTATTGGCAGTAACATCAAACTTATCATTTTCTCTGTCAAACGTGACGGTATAATTTTTGCCATCGACATGCAGCTGATCGGAACCTTTATAAAAACCAGTCACATACATTTGCATTAGAATTTGTTGCTGAAGATGCCCAATTTCAACGCTCATAATTTCACCCCAAATAAAGAGCTCTTTTTAGAAACTGATTATTTAGTACTTTAACTGACGCCCTGCTGACTGGTGTGCGACTTTTAATTAAAACATTTCTACATTCGCTCAGCCAACTTCTAATGTGCACACACCATAGACAGCATTAAGATCGGTTTGAGGTGCAACACCTCGATACATTCTCATGCACTCAAAGCTCATCGGTGTTAGCGATAGCTGCTTAATAAAGTGGTCACTGTGACAATTCGCCTCTGGTATATCAATGTAAACATTTTCACCTGTCTTTGCTTGACTCATCAAAGCATCAAAGAGTTTCATCGCATCATTGATGCTAGCTGCATATAAAGGGCCAACTCGATATCCATCTGTGGCTTTACGTAAACAAGCAAATCCTGTTAATTGTCCAAATGAATTTTTAATTGATGCAAATTTTTTACTGGGATCATTCACTAACCAAGATTGCCAAAAACTGCGCCTTGGCTCTGCGACAAAGTGAGAGTCAAATATTGAAATTTCTTCAGCAATAGGCGGAGCAATAGACACCATTCCCTCAAGCTTTTCCACTCCGCTGATTTGATATTGAAAACGGCGATGTAAATACGCTTCACGGTAGCCGCATTGTTCATAATTTTGTATTTGAGCTAAAACACCATCTAACCCCGAAACAGCGATTCCGTTTTCATCCATATATGACAAAAGGTATCTTGCAAGCTCAACCCCATAACCTTTGCCTCTTTGACTAGGGTCTAATACCACATAACAGCCAGCAAAAGCGTAATCTACATCGTAAATACAAACAGAAATAGCCGAAACGATCTCGTCATTAATCAGTCCACAGAAAAAATGCATATTGCGATTATCGGTATAGGCTTGTATGTCATAAACGCCCGGATTCCAACCTTCTTCCACAATGCGTTGAAATAGTACTTGCACTTCTGAAGAGCTTGCTTTTCGGATCACCAATTGATTTGTCATTGCACCACCTTTTTTCATTAACTAATTATCAGTGTAGATGACGATAACTGGTATTTTGCTGAATTAACTAACAGACTGAATATCACGTTAGCCGTAATAAGTCTTTTTTAATATAGCGGGTTAATTTACCAATGGGCTTTAGTGCATATCGAACGAAATGCAAAGCGGAAAGCAAGCCTTGTTGTCTGGTGGTCAACATGCTTGGTTGGTGACGTAGTTTTAATCGCAGTAGATGATAACGTGTCACCCAAGTTGCAATTAACCAAATAGGAGAATACGGATTACCGCGCAATGTCACTCTTTCAAAATCAACGACATAAACTCTATCATTGTTATCAATTAATAAGTCTCGAAGCGGCAATGAATGACGTGCTACACCTGATGCAATGACTTCATCAAAAATATCTGTAAGTTGCTGAAGATGATAACAAGATAAGTGCTTAGGGCTGTGGCCTGGTAATCTGGTCATGCTAAAACGCAACTGAGCATCATTAACGTCAATTAACTCTGGGGTTTGCTTTAGCTGAGATAACAGACTTAGCGCTTTTACTTCTAACTGAAATCGACGTGCACTACTTCGTTGCGGAAGAAACGTTTTAATAACAGTGTCAGGCGTGATATCAACGTGCATTTTTCCTGTTTTATAAACTGCAACTTCTTCATCCCCTAACGAGAAATTTTTTTTCGTTTTCACCACCATAATACAGCTATGCTCCAAAGCGACCATCTGCGCTAATTACGCTACCTGACAACAGGCTCTTGGAACGATACTACAGCAATAAAGGTGATTAAAAGGTGAACTAACTTAGACAGACACTCACACGTGGCGTGAGCTTGGTGACCAACTCATAGGCAATGGTACCAATGCACTCTGCGACTTCCTCTACGGGTAAATCTTTTCCCCATAAGGTGGCTTCATCACCGACTTTATCTTGTGCGTCTGCGCCTAAATCGACAGTCAACATATCCATCGACACTCGGCCAACAATCGGCACTCGACGACCATTAATTAATACTGGTGTCCCTTCTGGGGCATTACGTGGATAGCCATCACCATAACCAATAGCAACCACTCCCAGTTGTGTATCTTGTTTGGCTGTCCAATAGGCACCATAACCGACACTTTCACCGGCTTTATGCTGACGAACAGCGATTAATTCAGATTTTAACGCCATTGCGGGAGTTAACTGATGACGCTGACCTAAGTCACCTATAACCGGAGATACGCCATAAAGTGCAATGCCTGGACGGATCCAATCACCGTGGGCTTGTTTCCAATAAAGCGTGGCAGCACTATTGGCTAAAGACGTTTCTCCCGCAAGCTCAGTCGTAAGACTAGAGAACAATTGAGTTTGCTGGGCTGTTAATGGATTATCAGGTTCATCTGAACAAGCAAAGTGGGTCATTAAATGAATCGGTTTTGCAACGTTATCACAGGCTAATAAGCGTTGGTAAACATGATGAAATTCATCAGGCAAAAAACCTAAACGATGCATACCAGAATCTAATTTCAACCAAACCGTCACTGGCGTAATAAGCTTGGCTTGTTCCAGCATTTCCAGCTGAGACTCATGATGCACCACAGTTTCAATCTTATGCTCCACCAGCAGAGGTAATTCCTTTGCATGGAACACGCCTTCCAATAACAACAGCTTTTGTGAAATACCACCATTACGCAACATTAATGCTTCTTGAAGACGTGCCAAACCAAAGCCGTCGGCGTCACTGAGACAGTTAGCAACATTCAACAAACCATGCCCATAACCATTGGCTTTTACTACGGCCATCACTTTAGATTGTGGCGCAATTTGCTTTAAACGCGCCAGATTCATTTGTAGTGCGCGGCAACTGACTTCGGCGCGTGGAAATGGTTTCAAAAAACAATCCTGTTTTAGCTTTGGCTTAAGTTGTTGATCAATCTTCTTCAAATTGTGGGCCAGCAAAATTATCAAAACGAGAAAATTGACCTTGGAAAGTCAGTCTAACTCGACCAATAGGGCCGTTACGTTGCTTACCGATAATGATTTCTGCCGTGCCTTTATCTTCGGAGGTATCGTTATACACTTCGTCACGATAAATGAACATGATCAAATCAGCATCCTGCTCAATAGAGCCTGATTCACGCAAATCGGAGTTTACTGGGCGTTTATCTGCGCGTTGCTCCAAGGAACGGTTTAGCTGTGATAACGCAATAACAGGAATTTCTAATTCTTTTGCCAATGCTTTTAATGAACGAGAAATCTCAGCAATTTCCAAAGTACGATTATCCGACAACGCAGGCACTTGCATTAGCTGCAAGTAATCGATCATGATCATTGATAAACCACCGTATTCGCGGGCGATCCGACGCGCTCGGCTACGTACTTCCGTTGGTGTTAAGCCTGATGAATCATCAATATACATCTTGCCTTGTTCAAGCATAATGCCCATGGTCGACGACACTCGCGCCCAATCATCGTCATCAAGTCGCCCCGTACGAATTTTGGTTTGGTCAACACGGCCAAGAGATGCGAGCATACGCATCATAATTTGTTCAGACGGCATCTCTAAACTGAAGATCAATACTGGCTTTTCTTCATGCAACGCCGCTTGTTCACACAGGTTCATCGCAAAGGTTGTTTTACCCATTGATGGACGCGCAGCCACAATCACTAAGTCACCACTTTGGAATCCAGCTGTCATATTGTCTAAATCACCAAAGCCGCTGGATACACCAGTCACGCCGTTATGCGGGTTATTATAGAGTTCTTCGATTTTATCGACGGTTTTTTCTAAAATACTTTTTATGCCTTCAGGGCCTTCATTGGCATCGGCTCGCTGCTCTGCAATTTTAAATACTTTCGATTCTGCTAAATCCAACAACTCACCAGATGAACGCCCTTCTGTATTGTAACCTGCATCAGCAATATCATGGGCAACACGGATCATTTCCCGCACAACCGCACGTTCGCGCACAATTTCAGCGTAAGATAAAATGTTACCTGCACTTGGGGTATTCTTGGTGATTTCACTGATATAAGCAAAGCCACCCGCTTCATCGAGCTGATTCATTAACTCTAATTGCTCAGTGACGGTCACTAAATCTAATGGCTGACCGCTTTCCACCAGTTTTGACATGGCATCAAAGATCAAACGGTGTGAACGTGAATAAAAATCATCGCGCACCACAGCTTCAGCGACTTTATCCCATGCTTCGGCATCCAGCATTAATCCACCTAGCACCGATTGCTCCGCTTCAATAGAATGCGGGGGCATTTTTACCCCTTCAAGCTGAGCATCTTTAGCTTTGAATTTTGGCTTTGCCGTCCCCTGTTGTGACATTCGCGCTCCTGTTTTAAGACGCTGTATTAAAAATATGGTATAAGTACCCAAACATAAATTATCTTAAATTTTTTAACGCCCAACTTCAGCATTCTACATCGTTGCAACTTAGGTTACATAGCTTGAGCTATGTGCCCAATGCTGCGCCTTGTATAACACTAAATTTGATCGTAAAAATTATTAAACAAACTTATGATTAGGTACGTTAACCTAACCCAATTTCGCAATGCATATTCAAACATCAAGGAACTACTATGCGTAAGGCATTGATCGCAGCTTTGGCTCTGACATCCGGTATTGCAACCGCAGACGAAGGCCAATGGCAGCCATACCAACTTCCATCTATCGCTGATAAACTAACCGCTCGCGGTATTGACATTCCAGCTAAACAACTGGCTGATTTGACTCAATTCCCCATGAACGCTGTGGTCAGCTTAGGATATTGTACCGCCAGTTTTGTCTCACCTAAAGGTTTGGTGGTGACCAACCATCATTGTGCCTATAGTGCCATTCAACACAACAGTAATAAACAACATAATTACTTAGCTGACGGCTTTTTAGCTAAAAGCCTAACAAAAGAGTTACCTGCTGGTTCTAATGAACGATTATACGTCACTGAGGCAGTCACTGACGTTACAGAAAAAGTCACTGCAGACCTTGTTTCTGAGCCACTACAACGTTTTGAAGAAATTCAGCAACGCCGCAAGGACATCATCAAAGAGTGTGAGTCTGACGATAATTATCGCTGCTCTGTACGCAGTTTCCACAATGGTTTGGAATATTATTTAATTAAGCAATTGATCATTCGTGATGTGCGCCTTGTGTATGCGCCACCTGAAAGTGCCGCCGCTTATGGTGGTGATATTGATAATTATGAATACCCACGTCACAGCGCTGACTTCACCTTCTTACGTGCATATGTAGGCAAAGATGGTAAGCCTGCCGGTTTCAGCAAAGACAATGTGCCATATGCACCAAAAGGCTTTTTAACCATTAACGCTAGCGGCGTGAAAGCGGGTGACGGCGTATTTGCAGCTGGCTATCCAGGACGCACAAGTCGCTACCGTTTAACCAGCGAACTTAAGTTTGCCAATGATTGGCAATACCCTGCAATGGCGAAACGCTATCAAGCACGCATTAATACCATTAAAGAAATGGGCGCGGCAGACAAAGCCATTAAAATTCAGTACGCCAGCACGCTTGCTTCTACTGAAAATCGCATGAAAAAGCTCAATGGCTTGCTTGATGGCTTTAGAGCCACTGACATTGTTGGAATGAAGCAAAGCAAAGAAAATGCATTCAATAGCTGGTTAAAAGCAAACCAAGCAGACAAAATGGCGGTGGTTGGACAATTAGAGTCTTTGTTGAAAACTCAGCAAACTGAATATCAACAAGACTTCTATTTCGATAATGCGCAATCAAGTGCGCTATTAGGTGCCGCCAAGCGTTTATATCGTTTAGCACAAGAGAAACAAAAACCAGATGCCAAACGTGAACAAGGTTATCAACAGCGTGATATGAAGTTGTTTGCTGGTCGCATGAAACGTTTAGATACTCGCTTTAACGCCAGTGTTGATCAACGTCTTTGGATGCAAGACTTACAAGCCTACACCAACCAAAGTCAACGTGTTGAAGCCTTAGATAAATGGATTGCTACCTCGGTAAACCAGCCATTAAGCCAACGCGTGAACAAGATGTATCAAACCACAGGTTTAGCAAACAATGATCAGCGTTTAAAATGGATGAAAGCCAGTGTTGCCGACTTTAAAGCCAGTGATGATCCTTTCATTCAATTAGCTGTGGCGTTATACGATATCAACATGCAAAAAGAAAAGGCTGCCAAGACGTTAGCTGGTAAGCTATCGGTTGCACGCCCTGAATACATGGCTGCTATTATAGCCTATAACAAAGAGTTGGGCTTACCGGTTTATCCTGATGCTAACGGTACACTTCGTGTAACTTACGGTATGGTTGATGGTTATCAGGCACAAGATGGTATGTATAAACAGCCATTTACTCGTCTTGAAGGCATTAAAGCAAAGAATCGCAATGAAGCGCCCTTCAATGCGCCGAAAAAGCTAATCGCAGCCATTGATAGCAAAGATTACGGCAAACATGAAGTGAATTCAGTTTATCCTGATACCCGTGGTTTCTTGTGTCGCCTGTTCTCTTGCGAAGCCAAGCCTGAGCAATTTAACTCGGTTCCAGTAAACTTCTTATCAAGCGTCGATACCACTGGCGGCAATTCAGGTTCACCTGTCTTTAACGCTAAAGGCGAGTTAGTTGGATTAAACTTTGACTCAACCTACGAAGCCATCACTAAAGATTGGTTCTTTAACACCAAAATTACCCGTGCTATCCACGTTGATTTTCGCTATATCTTGTGGATGATGGATAAAGTGGATCATGCAGATAACTTACTCAACGAATTAACGTTAACTCATTAATTCGTTGTTTAAAAATGGCAGCTTAAGCTGCCATTTTTATTGATTGATATCAGGGAGATGACATGGATAACACTCGCGTTTCTGCCCAAAGGAAAGTGCTTTACTTAGGCAAACAGTTAGGGCTTGCATCAGAAGAGGGATACAAACCTTCAGACGTTTCCGCTGCGGTTCGCGGTGAACATCGTGCACGTAAACAACTGGCTAACTATCAGAATAATTTAGAACGCATATATAAAAAAGCATTGGAAATTACAGATGCCGAGGTCACGGGTATCGATCTCGACCCAGACTGGCTGCATAACTTTTTTCAAATGGCTGAGCAAATACATAGCCCGAAAATGCAAGAATTATGGGCGCGCATTTTAGCAAAAGAAGTGGTCAATCCTGGTAATTTTAGCATTCACACCTTAACCACGTTAAAGCAACTGACACAACGTGAAGCGCAAGTATTAGAAAAAGCTTTATCCCTCGCCTGTACCACCAATAACGAAACTCGCCTTAAATTAATTAACGGTTATCGTTTAACAGGTGGTTTAGCATTATACTTTCGCAAGACCCCAAAGATTCAGCTAGATTTATCTCAGTTTGGCTTGCCTTATTCCAACATTTTGTCCTTGATTAATGCTGGCATCATCCACCCAGAAGAATTAGAAACAGGCTTATTGACCAAAGGTCAAGAAGTACAGGTTACCTTCGCTCGCGATCAGCACGTTTACATACCCAAACGCCACCATTTATTAATCCGCTATTATCGATTAACCGCCATTGGTAATGAGCTCGCGCAACTTGTGACACCAAAACAAGACAATAAATTCACTGCTACTATCAATAAACTATTCAATAAGGACTTTATTATATCTTAACCTTCTAATAAAGCATGCCTTAAATATTGTTCATCTTCATTGCCTGAGTGCTTATTGCGCACTATCTTCTCTTTATTAATGAGTAAAGACGTAGCGATATGGCAGCTAATCATACAATCGGATGGAACCCAACTACCAAAGAGTTCAGTAATTTAAGCTGTATTGACTTTCCAAGTACTAAACAAAGCAGATCTTCGCCACAGGTTTATGTACTGGTTCACGAAGAGACTCAACAGTCTTATCAAGTAAAGTGTGAATTCACTAGAGAAGAAGGTGTCTGGATAGCTAAATTTCATGAACAAGCGTCATTAGAACAACCTTGTGAAAAAGAGCAACATGAATATCTCTTAGTTAGGCTAAGCAATGCGGTTAACGCTATTAATCAAGATGTTACAGCCAATAAAGTTAGCCAAAATGGATTTAATCAGGATAAAAACCTAATTCCAGAAGATGAAGAAAGTTTTTTTGACATTGAAGATGAAGGTTTGATTCCTGATGATATGGAGCGACAAGCAATAATGCCAACCGATAAGCTAGTCTCTAAAGCCATAGGGGCAGTTTCTAGGAAAGTTGTAAACCCAGTCTTAAATTGGGCCAATAGAGAGCGTGGACAAGCGAACATGGCAGATGTTGATAGCTACCTAGAACAGCAACAAGAGCTACTTCCTAGCAAATGTGAAACAGTAGAAATCAGAAAGAGCAAGATATTAGCACAAGAGCAATTAACAGACACACTGGAGCTAATAAAGCAAGAATTAGCAAAAGTAGAGTCCGACAGAATTGTTTTCTTACCTCTAGGTATTACAGATAAAGGCAGTTTCGATTCTCACCATGCGACACTGGCACTCATATCTCGCACAGCCATTTATATTGTCGAACAAAAACAGCTTCACTCTTATGCTCCATTCAAAACATTTTATACCCGTCGACAGTTCACACTAAATACTGTTGATTGCACTCGATTAACGGCATATACAGCGCGATATCTTGCCAACGCACTTGAAAGCAATCCGAGGCAACGCAGTGAGTTTAAAATACTTCTCAATAGTATGCCAATCCCAACAGCAAAGCAGCTTAACACGCTATTTGATAGTGAAGTACAACTGAACAAAGTTTAATTATTGTCAGAAAAATTCAGCGATATCATATGGCCTGAAAGTTTCTGACACATGAATAGTTTAATGCTTATCTCGAGTAGAAGAGCTTAACAAACCGAGGTTACAAGTAATGATGTTAGTAAAAAACCACAAATTATTTGGCATTCGCTAATATGGCTTTTCCAAAACTCATTTATTCGCCAACTCAGGCTGCAATATACGGCATTGAATCTTTGCATCCTGCAAACGCCCAGAATAATTCAACGTGCAAAGAAAACAGCGAAAAGGTTTGTGCAATCTACCAATATCATAACCAAAAAAGCTTATTTACTTACACGGTAACATCTGATGGTAATATAGAAGATGTCACATCTATTTGGCCTCCAATAAAAAAGAATCAATCAGACCAGTTAATATTCGAAACTTTACCTTGCGTTCAAAATGCATACAAAGCAATGCTACAATCTGCAAATTGGGAGGTTACAGAAAAACAAGCGCCGCCTCAGTTTGTCGCTTTTCTTGCCCCCAAAGGCCCAAGCATTAAATTAGAAGCATTGACACCCGCAACGGATCAGGCTCTAACAGCAGCACTTAAACAGAAATTACCAGTCAAATCGTCTCCTGCTAGAGGGCTAGAGCCAGAACAATCACCAGACCGTATTGCATTAGAGCATCAAGCATCGGCTACAGATAACTCTGAAGAAGAGTATGATGACATCTCAGCTGACGATATAGCAGCGGCAGGAGGTAAAAGAGCTTGTAAAATAAAACAATTTGCAGGAACAATTCAGAATAAAATACAAAAAAAAGTAATGGTAAACGCCAATATCCCCCCTCTTCAAGAGTTACAAATTGCTGACGTAATCGCGGAGGTGATAAGTAAGATACATCAGGGATTACCACGTGGGAAGTTGATTGGTTTTTCTTGTCAAGAACTAACAAGAACAAGCGTAAATGAAATTGACAATGTACTTGAACAGCAACAAACAACCTTATTACCTATATCTAGAAATAAAGTTACCACACAGATAACGGATGATAAGTCAGACTTAGACAAGCCCTATTCTCTAATACGCTTTGTACCTATGGTTACATACCCAGAATCCCATGAAGAAGCAAACACAGCCGGTCACACGATATTAGGCGTGTTAACTAATGAAGGTTACTTTTTAATTGAACCGAAAAGAAAAGGATATCCTAATATTGCAACTATCAAAACTGGATTTCAACCTAAAAATGATGGCAGCACTTGCGCAAGGGTAGTCACATACATCATTGCTGAATTGCTTATGTATCTAGCTCATTGTCACCGTCGTCATTGGCCACAAACACTAGCTGATTTTCAACATGTTATAAATCAAATTTCAAAACCAGATATTCAATTGTTAAGTAATTGGCTTGATTCAATTGAGCTCCCAAAAGAATTTATGGGCTATGCGGAGCTGGAAAAGGAAACCGCAAAACGAGAAAAGGAAGAAGCAATAAAGGCACAAGAAGCAATAAAGGCACAAGAAGCAATAAAGGCACAAGAAGCAATAAAACGAAAAGAACAACAAAAAATAAATGAGCTCACAAACTGTAAAGCTGTAGATGATGATTGGCTATTGGTTAATCCAACAGAAGGAGAAAGCGGTGATGTATCTACATCTATTTCTCCAGTTAAACATGATCTGCAACAAGATTAAAATATGAACCAGCTCCGCATCTTATCGTTGACCGCACTCTCTTTATTAAAGAGAAGATACAAAAAAGCCGCTCAAAGAGCGGCTTTTCAGATGTATTGCTAAATGTCGATATT
>JBMYXI010000049.1:0-24270 GCA_049608225.1 Parashewanella sp. | reverse complement strand
TCAATATATTCACGAGGGTAAAGCCTAAGAAGAGATCACCAGAACATAACCTTAAAGCTACGTACTCTAGAGCAATTTGGTTAAATACTGTAATTCACCATTTGAGTTTAATTTCATTTCGAAAAAGCCATCAATCCCCTGCCGAGTAATGTAAGATCTAAAATGCCGAGCATGAATATGTAATACGCGCCTTTTAGTATCAGTCACCTGAATTCGCTGAACAGCACCAGAGTAAAACTCAAAAAACTGATCGTAAGTTAATGATACTTTAAATTGGAAAACCATAACTACTTATGAAAAATAAAGAATGCTTAATAATATTTATGTTTAGCCTTTAGTACAATTGGTACGAGTTCAACAATTAACCCAATAGAAAGTTATAACAACAATTTCTACAACAGGTATTATCCCAAGTATGTCCTTCTAAGCAAAATGGCCAATTAAACTCGGTTAATAAATTAGGATCACCGAAAAGAGGTGATCCATTCACAACGACCAAAATATAAGTGAATTAATTCATCAAGGCTCTTGATACTTTCTCAAACAAGTCTTTAGAAAGATCGGGCAAATCCATTAACTTTTGTAAGCATTGTTTTATTTTGTTTTGTCTCGCTTCATCAAACTTAGAGAACTGGATCAATGGCGTAATAATGCGAGCGGCAACCTGAGGGTTCACTGAGTTCAACCGAATCAGCATATCGGTAATAAACTCATACCCTTTGCCATCTTGACGATGGAATTGTTCAATGTTTGCAGCGGCAAAAGTACCAATTAGTGAACGAACGCGATTCGGATTATTAAAGCTAAAAGCCTGATGCTCAGTCAACTCAATAATTTTTTCGATAACACTGTCTGAATTATTCGTTGCTTGCAATACAAACCATTTATCCATAACAAGTGGTGTCGCTAGCCATTTTTGTTGAAATGATGTCATGAGCGCTTGTTTGCTCTCATAATCAGTCGTATTGAGCGCTTTTAAAGCTCCTAATGAATCAGTCATATTCGTTGCAGCCTGATATTGCTGTTCAACGAGACCTTCATATTGATCGCCAACTTTTACTAAATGATAAAGCGTGGCATTTTTTAATGCTCTCCCTTGTACAGAGTCATCATTGAGCACTTCATGATAGCGAGCATTCAGCTCGTCTTCACAAATAACTGCTAAGGTATCAACAACAAATTCACGAGCGACAATCAAGCTATCTAAATCAACTGCATCGACTTGTTCTATTAATTCACTTATTGCTGGGTAAGATAAGATTTCTGCGATTAGCTGTTTATCAAGGTGACTGTCAAGAATGATCCCTTTGAAAGCATCAGCAGCAATCGGGTTTACCTGCATAACATGCTTGTTTTGGTAGGCTTCGACGTTTTGCCAAACAAGGTTACTGAACAAGCTCACTGACGCTTCCCATCTTGCTACTTCGCTATTACCGTAACGCATGATATGAGCAAGCTGCTCAACCGTATAATCGAATTCCACTTTTACTGGCGCTGAAAAGTCTTGCAGTAAAGAAACCGTCGGTTTTTGAGCAATGCCTGTAAAAGTAAATGTCTGCTCTTTATCAACGAAGTTCAATACTTCTGAAGTGATGCTAGAACCTTCAGCCGAAAGTAATTCAATATCAAACGGAATATGCATTGGTTCAGCATTATTACCCGCTATCTTTGGACGAGACTGAGTCAGAGTTAAGCTGTACTGTGCCTTTTGCTCATCAAAAGATTCATTCACACTCACCGTTGGCGTGCCTGCTTGGCTATACCATTGTCTGAATTGTTTCAAATCAATGCCACTGGCATCTTCCATTGCACTCACAAAGTCATCACAGGTTACCGCTTGACCATCATGACGCTCAAAATACAATGCCATACCTCGTTGGAATTTTTGCTCGCCCAACAAGGTATGCAGCATGCGAATAACTTCAGCGCCTTTGTTATAAACAGTTACTGTGTAGAAGTTATTCATTTCGATCACAGATTCTGGACGGATTGGATGCGACATTGGGCCACCGTCTTCTGCAAACTGATGATTACGAACAACTTTAATTGCATGAATACGATTAACGGCACGTGAGCCAAGATCTGAACTGAATTCTTGATCACGGAATACGGTTAAACCCTCTTTTAAACTTAATTGGAACCAATCACGACAAGTGACACGATTACCAGTCCAGTTATGAAAGTACTCATGACCAATCACAGATTCAATGCCATGATAATCATCATCGGTTGCACTTTCTTTATCCGCCAGAACATATTTAGTATTGAACACGTTCAGGCCTTTATTTTCCATGGCACCCATGTTGAAGAAATCAACCGCAACAATCATGTAAATATCTAAGTCATATTCTAAATTAAAACGTTCTTCATCCCATTTCATCGATTTTTTCAATGATTCCATCGCATGATGGGACTTGCTTAAATTACCTTTATCGACGAAAACTTGCAGTTTAACTTCACGATTTGATTTAGTGATAAATTTATCTTCCAGTAAATCAAAAGCACCTGCAACCAGAGCGAACAAATAACTTGGCTTAGGAAAAGGATCTTGCCAACAAGCAAAATGCTGGCCTTCAGCGAGATCACCAGAATCAACAAGATTGCCATTACTGAGTAAATATGGAAATTGAGTTTTATCAGCTTCGATTCGAACATTAAATGTAGCGAGTACATCTGGACGGTCGAGATAATAAGTAATTCTGCGGAAGCCTTCGGCTTCACATTGAGTGCAGTATGCACCATCAGACAAATACAAGCCTTCAAGCGCAGTATTTGCTGCAGGCTCAGTTGTGGTTATGATTTCAAGTTGAAAACTGTCTTTATCAACCGCAACAACTAACATGTCATTTTCAAACGTAGATTCAGTCTCTACGCCATCAACTTTAACGGAAATTAAGTCTAAATGATCACCATTTAGCATTAGTTTAGTGGCTGAACTTGTTAATCGTTTTACTTTGCTTAGCGCAGTAACTTGAGTTTTAGGCTCTGCTAATTTGAAGGTTAAGTCGATATGTTCAATGGTAAAATCTGGTGCACTATAGTCTTTTAAATATTTTGCTTGAGGCTGTGACATAGTGGTCCTCTTTATTGGTTTGGGCAATAGCTTGTTAGTTTGAAAAAAAACGCGCCTAAGCGCGTTTTAAAATTTAAAATAATACCTTGATTAGTTTTGCTTTTGGCTTAAATCAACCAAATCCAGCGTAATGTCTGCTGTTTGTTCTAACAGTACGTCTGGCGCATCATCTTTAATCTCTAGTTTTGCTAATTCATCGAGATCTTTAACAGGTTTTTCACCTTTAGCTACACGACGCTCATTTGCACGAGTAAGCGATTGTTGATCTTCTTCATCTTGTTTAGCTAAACGCTCAGATTCAACCAGTGACACACTGGTTTCATCACGACGCTTACGGTAATCAGCAATATCTGAACGAATATAACCAAACTCAACATTATCTTTAGTGCGCTGAAGATAATCAGCGGTTAATTCACTAATGATCTTTGGCGTAATATCGTTAAACTTGTGATAATTTGCAACAGGTACTTGATCCCACGGCAGTGCATTGTCCTGCTCCGACTCGCCGAACTCCCCTGCTTTCAATGCACTTGGGAACATAATATCCGGTGTAACACCTTTAAGTTGAGTACTGCCACCATTGATACGGTAAAACTTAGCAATGGTATACTGAACACTGCCGATCGGGTTGTCATACATATCATAGATACGTTGTAGCGGTTTATGTTGCTGTACAGTACCTTTACCGAAGGTCGATTCCCCCACAATTAATGCTCGACCATAATCTTGTAGTGCCGCAGCAAAAATCTCTGAAGCCGAAGCACTATAGCGATTGACCATTACCGTTAATGGGCCTTTATATAAGGTTTTACCATCGTTATCGCGATTTTGAATGACCTGACCATTACTATAACGAACTTGAACCACTGGTCCCATATCGATAAATAAACCCGTCAACAGCGTCGCTTCAGTTAGTGCACCGCCACCATTATTACGTAAATCGATGATAATGCCTTCAACATTTTGTTTTTGCAGTTTATGTATTTCCTTCGCTACGTCACGCGATAGGTTCATATAAAAGCCAGGAATTTCAACCACACCGACTTTACGATTTTTATATTCACCTACGTCGCCTTCAATCACTTTTGAAGAAGCTGCACGATCTTCTAAGCGAATTTTGGCACGAGTGATAATGACATTAACTGGCTTAGCATTCGAACCTGCTTTCTTTTGAAGGATCTGTAAGGTAACTTTGCTTCCCTTTGGGCCTTTGATTAAATCAACGACATCATCCAAACGCCAGCCGATGACATCGACTACTTTTTTACCTTCTTGTCCAACACCAATAATTTTATCACCTGGTGCAAGTTGTTCGCTCTTTTTTGCAGGGCCACCGTTGACTAAACTTCGAATAACCGTGTAATCATCTTCCGCTTGCAGCACGGCGCCAATGCCTTCAAGGCTTAGATTCATCTCTTGCTTAAAACGCTCGGCATTACGCGGTGAAAGATAACTGGTATGCGCTTCAATCGTACGAGCAAACGCATTCATAATAATTTGAAAAACGTCTTCACTCTTTGTTTGAGTTAAGCGCTTCAACGCGTTGTTATATCGCTTAGAAAGAATATTAACAATTTCGTCCCACTTTTTATCAGTGAGTTTCAAATTAAGTGCATCGTATTTAACGCGTTGACGCCAAAGTTCATGCACTTCTGCTACGTCTTTTGGCCATGCTGCGTCCTCACGATCATATTCATATTTATCGCCGGCTTTTGTAAAGTCAAATGGCTTACTTTTATCAAGCAGTGATAACGCATAAGCAAAACCTTCATACTGTCGCTTTTGCACTAAATCATAAATTTTAAAGGCATCAGCTAATTTGCCACTTTTAAGCATGTCATCAAAATCATCTTGATACTTCATCAAACTGTTAACGTCTTGCTGTGTTAACACATTACGACGAAAATCAAGCATAGAAAGGTACTTATCAAAAATTCTTTCTGAAAAGGCATCATTTAACTCGAAGCGATGATAATGAGAGCGAGTAAAAAGATCGGTAACGCGTTTACTGACGACTCGATGTTGCTGTTGTTGTTGGAGTTGAGGTAACTCGCTGATCTGTACTTTTGGTGGTACCGCCCAAGCACTGAAACCTACCATCAAAGTGGCAAGCGGCAAGGCCAATTTAAATTTTTGCATCAACAAGTAACTCCTTTTGAGGTTTCCACAATACGCTAGCTAAGAAGAATAAATACCACTAAAACTTAGGATCAACCTCAGTATAGATTTATTTTAAAAAGTAGAATGGTGATATAAACACAGATTTGACTAATCTGCATCTGTTTTCTGCAAAGCTAGAAAATAACTTTACAGAAAACAAGAGGAAAACAGTTATTACAGTAAGATATGTTCGGCTTTAACTTTAACGGTTAATCCACTGTCTAATTGTACCATTACATCATCTTTTTTGATGTCAGAAATCACACCAGCTACAGGATCATTACCTAACTTAACGTTTACACGTTGCTCTTTATTCAATTGTGCTAATTCAGCTTGAACAAAGTTTTGTTTTGACTCTGCAGCTTTCGCTGGGCGTGAACTTTTAGCTTGTACGGCACTGAAGTTACGATCTTTACGTGGACGTTTAGAATCAGGCTTACGAGCCGAACGTTTTTTCGCTGCTGAATTATCGCTCTGAGTTTCCGCATTTTTCGCTTCTTTCTCTTGACGACGAGCTTTAGCACGCTCTTGGCTCTCTTTTAATGTTTTTTGCGCATGAAGAACGTGTTCTTCTTCTAGCTCACCACAAGCTTCACCCGCTAAATCAACACGGACTGCGCCTTTTTTAATGCATTTAAGGTAACGCCAGCTACTGGTATAACGTCTTAACGCTACACGTAACTGAGTTTTGCTTACCTTAGATTCTTCGGCGAGCTTTTCAGCAAGTTCTTGGAATAAGCCAATTTTTAATGGCTTTGCTTCGCCTTCAGCGATAAAACACTGAGGAAAAGTTTCACATAAATAAGCGAGAATTTCTTTCGTATCGGTCAACTTGTCTGTTGATTCCATTATTACTTCCACGTATACAAGGACAGTGCCTCACCTATTAATTAGGCTAACGGCTTTTGTCGTTTATCATCGTCAATATTCAAAAAGACGTACAGGCTACCTTATTAATGAGGTAACAACCAGTCACAGACTATTAATAGTCAAAAACAGCCGACTATTATAAAGCTGTTAATCTCAAATGCGAACATGATTTACAATAATATGACCAAAATCTAACCAAGTAGACATTTTTCGAAGCTATTAACGATCGTTTCCAGTCCTTGTTGATCTGCTTGGTCAAATCGGTCGAAATTCGGGCTATCAATGTCCAACACTGCAACCACTTGATTATTTTGACGTACTGGGATCACGATTTCAGAGTTGCTTGCTGAATCACAGGCAATATGGCCTTCAAACTGATGCACATCGGCAATACGTTGAGTGACATTTTCAGAAGCCGCTGTTCCGCAAACTCCACGACCCAGTGGTATACGCACGCAAGCTAACTTTCCTTGAAAAGGGCCAAGCACTAATTCATCGCCACGTTTAATGTAAAAACCAACCCAATTTATCCCTTCCAAATTTTCATTAAGTAAAGCGGATAAATTTGCCATTCCAGCAATTAAATCGGTTTCACCTTCAAAAATAGCAAGTACTTGACGGTTTAGTGTGTCATAAAATTCTGTTTTCATATATTGCTCTGTGGTTATGCTGCTTCTAATTTTTTAATGGGTTTCTTTGAAAGAGACTTAGTAATTGGCGCACCTTTAAGCACAGATAATAAATCATCTTTGTGTGAAGCTAAATAGAATGCAAGTTGCTCTGTCGTATTTTCATCCATTGTCACTTCAGACTTTTGCAAAAAAGGCACTAAACCATCGGCAATATCGAGCATTTTGTCGTAAGCGTCTGCTTCTTTTTTTGAAGTAAAAGTCATTTTTTCATTTCCTTCTCTCACTACCACATATTGAGTAATTACTGCCATTTTCGCCTCACACTGTATTTATACACAGTGAAATTCTATCAAGAATGCATAAATCCGCAATCAGTATTTTCTTTTAATTAATCTTTGTTTATCAAGCTTGATGTAAATCATTCGTCTATTTAGAGTTAAACTATGTTTAGCAATAAGTCAGCATTTCATGACAACATCATCCATTCCTCCAGAACGCATCGATAATCTGCTCGTTGTTAATGGTCTCTCTCCTGATAAAAATAATATCGACTTTATTGAAAACGCACAGTTATGCCGCGAGCCACAAGATAAATTTTTCAATCGCTATGATGTAAAAGGCATTTGCCGCGTACCTCAACACGATCATGCCACTATACCTGACAGCCGATATTTTGATCGTTTCACCCTATCTCCCAATAATGCGGTAGTAGGAGAAAAACAACTTGTGATAGCCATTATCCAATCAGGTTGTGATGGCGAACAATATCAACCGCCAATTTTAGACGCCAACAGTGCCGCTGTTTATGTTGTCCGCAAAGTAGAAAACGGTTTGAACTACGCTGAATGCAAAGATTTTAGCCATACCGTAGCAAATATCTGGAGCATTGAGTCATTAAAAAAACAAATGGTTACTCGGTACTCAAAGAGTCGAGACCTTAGCGAAGACCAAATTCATAACGCAGAAGTCGCACGCGTTCGCTATGAACGAGTTAATGAGCTATTAACATGCGAAATCATACTCAAACTTGAGCAACAAGGTGTTACTGCACCGTTTGAACAACTGATTGATGCGCTTTCCCTGCCTGAGCAAGTATCGATGGACAGCATCAAGCAATTAATGAAGAAGCAGTTTCGACGAGCACAGGGAAAAGAGCGTTGGCATCAATCAAAAATCGAATTGTCTGATGCCAATAAGGCCAAATGTTATTGCGCTTTCAAGCAACTGGGATTACTGACTGAAATCCCCCCTACTGAAACACATTATGATCATGCTGTCGTACTTGGTTGCACAATACCAATGATGGAAAAAAGATTATTACACCTCGCAACACTTGCTCCCAATACGCTCGGCGTAAAAACGATCTATATTTTAACCGGCAGTAGAAAACTTAAACAAGATATAGATGAGCTATCGAGCTATCAAAGTAAAACAACAACACAGCTTAATACAGAGGCTGATGCTGCTAACTTGCTCGCACTGTTACATCAACAGCAGTTTCATAATATTCAAATACAAGTAATCACAGCTGAAAATGTAATAAGAAACGACGAGCCAGATCGTGCAAATACGGCTGACACTATGTTTAAATTACTTAAAGATGAACAGTTGCAAGGGCAAGCACTGTTGATCAGTAATCAGCCTCATGCGCAATATCAATTAGCCAGCTGTAAAAAAGTCACTAGTCTTATGCAATCACAAATAGAGCTTCATGTAGCGGCACTCGCAGCAGAAGTTGACACACCATTAGACAGATATTTTAACAGTATTGAATCCTGTTTTAGACAAGTTGAAGAACCAGCGGTCAAGCCACAATTTGTTTCTGAGGCAAAAAGTGAGCCTCATTCCTGAGAGGCTCATTAAAATTAGTTAAAGATTTGATTGAGTTTTACAGCTAGGCGAATACCCGCTTGTTTTAATCGCAATTCCACTTGATCACGATGCTTAAATACATAACGATAACTCAAATATACTTCACCATTATCCGCTTTTTCAAACTGGTATGCTTGATCACGCATATTTTTCGATTCCGTTGCCCAATCTTGATAGCTGCCTTTTGACCAATCAACACGCTGTTGCTGTGTTACAGGCAAAAACTCGACATATTCAGTATAACTTAGCTGTTGATTTTCAATTAACTGTGAATCCCAAACACGATGCAAGTTTGAAGACTCACCAAACCAATTAACCTTAACATCATTGCCACCACGATCATAAGAATGCCCTACATGCAATGGTTGATGTAAATCACCTAAGAAATGGATATAAAATGCAAGTGCCTGCCATTTTTTTTCATCCGATAAAGAATTATCACGCAGTTGTGCTTCAAAGCGATCTAATGCTTCAAGCACATCACCCTTAGGGCTACGCTTCACCGTTTTCCAAGTTTCATTATCTTCAATGGATACATAATGCCAAGGTGAAGCACGGCGCCAGCTTGGATCAGAGCGAATCTCGTCAGGCCAAGTTGATAAACGCGCCAAAGGCAATCCTTTTGAAATACGTAATAATTCAGTCTTTGCCTTGGGTGTTAAATTGATTTGTGCGATTTGCGCAACGATTCGATGGCCATTAGGGCCAAAGGCATTAGCAGCACCACTTATTAGTCCCGCTGTTATTGCAATTGCGATTGAAAATCTAAGTGACCTTTTCATTAATTCTTTGCGCCCCATATTTAAGTGATTAACAAAATATTGATCAATATTTAGTTAGAAAATCAAACTAGCAGCATGTTACATCCGATGCACATAACAAGCAAATAGTCCATCTTCCACTCACAAAACCAACTATTCTCAATACAGAACTCACTGTTTTGTGACACAGGTCACATTGTAATTAAAATGCCATACAACATCAGGTATGATGCGCGAAAAATTTGTAACACCAAAGCAAACTTTTATATAACACCTAAATAAGGGAAAAATGATGAAGGGGTTCAACAACCGATTTAGCCGTATCGCTCTCGCTCTATGCGTAAGTTATGGTTTATCAGCACCCGCAATGGCAGCCGACACTGCTAGTAATATGCGTGGACACATTACCGATCAACAAGGTAACGCCGTTCAAGATGTTACAGTTTCTATCGTTCACCAACCAACAGGATCAATCAAAAAAGTTCACGTAGACAGCAAAGGTAACTTTAGCGCACGTGGTCTTCGCGTTGGTGGTCCATATAAAATCATCCTAGATTCAGAATCTCTTGCTGATGACACTATCGAAGGTGTTTACTTAAACGTAGGTGAAACCTTCCGTTTAAATCGCAGCCTAACCTCAAAAGAAATGATTGAGCGCATCAGCGTAACAGGCAATGCATCTTTAGTTCGCGATTATGCTAATGCTGATTACTTTGGTGCAGATGCCATTGAAAACACGCCAAGTATTGATCGTGATCTTAAAGAAACGCTACGTCAAAATCCTTTTGCAGTGGTAACTGGCGGTCGTGACGGTGCATCTCTTTCTGTTGCTGGATTAAATCCAAGGTTCAACTCATTTGTGGTTGACGGTGTTCAACAAAACGATGACTTTGGCCTAAATGGTAACGGTTACCCTTCACAACGCTCACCGATTTCAGTCGATGCAGTTGAGAGTGTTGCATTAGACATTGCACCTTTCTCTGCTCGAAAAGGCGGTTTTAGCGGCGCTCAAGTAAACGTCGTCACTAAGTCTGGTACCAATGAAGTGACAGGCTCGCTATTTTGGGAAACTACTAGCGATAAATTAGCTGGTCGTAAAGCATTAAGCGACAAAAAAGATAAAGATGGTAATAGAATTCCACTGCTCAATAAATTCGATGAGACCACTTATGGTTTAACATTAGGTATGCCAATCATCGAAGATAAATTGTTCTTCTTTGGTAGCTATGAAAAATTTGATGCACCGACCACTCAAACATTTACACCAAATGGTGCAAATCCAACCAATACTTCACAAGCTGACTTTGATAAAATCAAAAAAATTGCAGCTGAAAAGTATGGCTTGAACAATATTGGCGTTGCCGATAACAACACCATTGAAAAAGACGAAAAGCTACTGCTTAAAGTTGACTGGGAAGTTAATGATGATCATCGTGCCTCTTTTACTCACCAAAGCACGATTGGTAACAGAACCCATAATACCAGTGATGAGCGTAATTTAAGACTGTCTAGTAACCAGTACAATAAAGAAGAAGACTTAAAAACTTACTCTTTCAATTTATACAGTGATTGGAGCGATGATTTCTCAACGGAATTCAAACTTGCTCACAAAAATACCGAGACTAGTCAGAAGCCTGTTGATGATTTAGGTATTGGTCACGTCCGTATTGGCACAAGACGCGTTGAAGATGGCAGGAGAATAAGTGGCGATGTACATTTTGGTACCGATCAGTACCGTCAAGCCAACGCATTAGAAAACCAAAATCTTGAGATTTATTTTGCAGGTGATTACGCGCTTGAAGACCACAGCCTCGGTTTTGGTTTCCAATTTAATAAATTAGACGTAACCAATCTCTTTGCCGCCGGTAACAAAGGCTATTGGAGATTCCGTAGTATTTCTGATTTTGAGAAAGGCAAGGTATATCAGTTCTTATATTCTAATGCAAAATCTAAAAATCTTGACGATATTACCGCCAAGTTTGATATGAAAACGCTCGCGTTATTTGTTGAAGACACATGGACAGTTAATGATGATTTAGAATTAAACTTTGGTGTTCGTTATGAAAAGTTATTCATGGGAACTGCACCAGCGTTAAATGATGACTTTGTGAAGCGTTACAATTTTGCAAATACTGCAACACTAGACGGCAAAGACATTATTCTTCCTCGCTTTAGCTTCAACTATACGTTCAGTGATGATGTAACTTTTAGAGGTGGCATTGGTCGTTTTAGTGGTGGTAAACCAAATGTTTGGGTATCAAACACACTTTCAGGCAATGGTGTAACTCGCCTACTTAACACACGATGGAATGGAACTCGTCCAGATTTCTCAAAGATCCCTGACGATATTCATGCCAATCTTCGCCGTGATAACGTTGATGCATTAGACCCTAACTTTAAGCTACCATCTGACTGGCGCTTTAACTTAGAAGTTGATACTACTTGGGATTGGGGCGCTTTAGGTAACAACTGGAAAATTGGCGCTAATTTCTTATATATCAAGCAAGAAAACGCTGTAGCTTGGAAAGATCTTGCTCGTAAAGCGATTGGTAAAGACAACACTGGCAGAACCATTTATGAAGCCTGTGACTTCTTAAAACCAGAAGCAGAACAGTGCAAGCGCTCTTCAAGATATGATTTATTATTTACCAATGCGAAAAACAACGGCTATAGCGCTACCGCAGGCTTAACGCTTGGAAAAGTATGGGATAATGGCCTTCGTTTCCGCGCAAGTTATGCTCATAACCGAGTGAAAGAAGGTTTCCCTGGTACCTCTTCACAGGCTTCTTCTAACTACAAGCACTCAGCAACCGCTTACGACCGTAATGAAGCACTAGTCGGCACTGGTCGCTATGAAACACCACATAACTTGAATCTATCTTTAGGTTATGAGACTGAATTCGTAGCTGGTTACAAAACAAACGTAAACTTGTACTATAACGCTCGTAAAGGTCGCCCAATCAGCTTAACTATGATCCCTAAGTATCGTGGTGGCTTCAACGAACAAGGTCGCTTATTCTCATATGGAGCTTACCTACCATATATTCCACAAGGTCCAAACGACCCGAATGTTAAATATGCAAAAGACTTTAGCTATGATGAGTTGAAAAAAGCCATTGACGAACTGGGCATTGCTAAGTATCAAGGCCAAATCTTACCAAAAGGCGCTATCAACGCCCCTTGGACGAGACAACTTGACCTAAACTTCTCACAAGAAGTGCCTGGCTTTAGTGAAGAGCATCGTGGTGTATTGTATGTTAACGTACGTAACGTACTTAATATGCTTAACAAAGACTGGGGTGTAGTTAAAAGAAGTCGCTTTGGTAACAAAGCTCTACTTGAGTTTGATTATGATCCAACAACCAAAACTTACACCTATGATGCACGTGAGTTAGATGGGAAGAACTACGATGACATCAGTGCGCGTCGTTCTAACTGGCAAGTAAAAGTGGGTGTTAAATACAAGTTCTAATTTGTATTTAAGCTGACACCTTAACCTGTAGCCGATGACATAAATCATCGGCTTTTTTTATTGAAAATTCGCAAAGCTTAAATCATAGATTATCCTTATTATATCGCTTGATATTAAGGATTTTTATGGGCTCTCCAGTTAACTCTCCGTCATTAACACACTCCTTCGTGCCCGGCAGGCAAGATCTTACTGACACAATGGCAGTAAAAGCATTTGGTTTGCTTGTGGAAAAGCCCAGTGATTCTCCTGAAAATGAAAAATACATGACTTCATTACGTACTTTTCATAAAGGTGGACAAACTCAAGCCTATACTCAAAGCCACGGGGATTCAGCTTCTACTTACAGCACTACATTCACTTTCAATGAATACGAAACACGAGTTGACGACATTGCGCAGTCACAAGCAAACAGAAGTCAAATATTACAAGCATATTTAGAAGCAAAAGCACAGGCTAATCCAACCAGAGAAGAACAACTTGAACATTCAACCGCGTTAACACAATCTTCCGAACAATTTAGAGCAGAAGAGCTTTCGAGTTCAAATAGTTCCAACGCTAGTCACCAAACGCTAAGAAGCCTCACGGCAACGCCACCTCCTGCTTCTACCGAGAATTCTGAAGTGATTGAAGAGTTCGAAATGATTTCAGACAAGGAAATTCAGAAAACTGATGCTGCAGATGAAGAGTTTGAAGTTTTTCCAGAAGACGCGACATCCGTGTCTGAATTTGAAGAATTACCAACCGATACCACAGATCCACAACACGCAGAACGCATCGTTCATGAGAGTCAACAACCCAAAAGTCTCACTGGTCGAGTTCGAGAAATGTTATCGGGTTCAAAAAGAAACTCCCTACCAGAACCTACTGTATCTCCTTCTCTAGTTAAGAAAATTGCAGCGCAAATCAAACTGAGAATGACACCAAACAGTCCTACCACTAAACCTAAAAAAAGCGTGGCGACAAACAATCTCCCCAATATTGAGTTTCTGCAGTCACCTAAGAGAATATCTCATCATCAACAACGTCACGTACAAGCAAAATTTACTGCTGCTTATGATGCGCAAAGAGCAGCTGTGAATTTTTTTAACACTGCTAACAAATCCACATTTTCTGTAGCTAAGCAAATGATATCTAATGAAGAAACGATAGATTATTTCAGAGAAAAAATTAAACAAGAGCATAGCAAGGGAATTTCTGCTGGGCATGAAAATATCCCTGAAATAACAGATGAGTATTTTATAAACTATGTATCATCACATTATTCTGGTTCAGATATTGACTTCGCTGCCTTGAGAAAAATGCTAGAGGTTCATCATTCTATGTCTGTAATGGACAGTGATCATGAGGTAAGGGACTGTGATCAATATAATTTGTTTACGTTAAAAGATGTCATGAAACATCTTTATGAACAGAAATAGGGCTGTATCGACAGCCCTAACACCTAATGAGTAGTTGAAGGATTAATCTTTCGATACGAATTTTACTAAAAAAACCAAATTAATAATAAACCACACGTCTTTTATCAAGAAATGACCGCTTGTTGATAACAAAGTCTCACTTGAAAGTGCCCCGTCCCAACTGAAAAAGAAAGTTTGTGTCACGATAAATACGGCACCTGACATGACAACAGCTGGAAGCAATAGTCTAGGCTTAAATATCGTAGCCAATACTAATACTGCTGCAATCAAATCATAAACACCAATTAAATTCGATGTCGTTTGTACATCCCAAATTGAATACATCCAAGACATTAGTGGCGAACTAACAACAAGATCCTCAATGCCTTTGGCTTCAATTTCAGTAAACTTCATGCCTCCAATCCACACTAGCACTAAAATCACAGGAAAAGCCGCGATCAACTTTTTTGCTATTAAAGGTAATTCTGGTTTAAACAATAAGATACCTATAGCGAGTAAAGCGAAATACTTGATAACGCCTTGGCCTGCACCGATTGCAGGAAATCCACCTAACGATCCTATCCACATTTTTTCAGAAAAAAGTCCCAATAATGGAATAGCACTTACGACAATAGCTGTCACGGCTAAATGACGCAGTACACATTGTTTTTTTATTGCAAGTAAAGATAATGCAGTGACCAATAAAAAGCTTAATGCTGCAACCGTATTGAAGGTATCGCCAGAAACAATATCAGAGAGAGAAAAAAAATCAGTTATCAGCTTAATATGCCCATGGCTTCCCATCAACAACATACTGATACCAAGTAATCCAGTAGATAATGCCAAAAGCATCAAAGCAATATTTTGTGTTTTTTTGTCCACAATAACGTCCATCAGTAAAATAATTTCTGATAAGACCTCAGTATCTCAAAAATAATTTCAAAAAAATCGAAACGGTAAATTACGCTTTAAAGAATGCACCTTTTTTGAAAAAGGATAGCAATTGCTCACGTTGAGATGTTGATAACGCGAAATATAGACAAAGTAACGGGCATGGCAATAACAACCACGACAGTGGATCTGGAGATATCCCATTATACAATAAGAAAATATTACCTAATAACATACTCGCGCCACCGACAATACCTATCACGAACATCAAAAATCGGATTATTTTTTCTATTTTATTCATGAATAATTGTTGGAAACTGATTAAATTAAAAAACAAAAAGCCGGAGACCAGCCCCGACTTAATAACAAATACACATTAAATATTACAAGCGAATTCCGCCATCGATTTCAAATACTCGCCCGTTTACATAATCATTTTCAATAATAAACTGAACGGTTGATGCAATTTCACCTGCTTGCCCTAGGCGACCAACAGGTACCATCTTTTCAAGGCGCTCTAATGCCTCAGGTTTCATCGCTGCTGTCATTTCAGTTTCGATTACGCCTGGTGCAACGGCTGCACTGCGAATACCGTGACGAGCTAATTCTTTCGCCCAACTGACAGACATAGCAACCACACCCGCTTTTGAAGCGGCATAGTTCGTTTGACCTATATTCCCTGCTTTCGCTAAGCTCGAAATATTCACAATTACGCCTTGTTGCTTAGACTCTATCATTGCGGCAGCCGCTTCACGACCGCATAAGAATGAACCTGTTAAGTTAACATTGATCACTGATTGAAATTGCTCAAGTGACATACGCTTGGTGATTTCACCGTCTTTAGCCTTTAATAGCATGCCATCGCGTAGAATACCGGCATTGTTTACCAGTACATTAACTTGACCAAAATCTTCAAGAATATACTTAAAACCTGAAACTACATCTTCTTCATCGGTGATATCTAACGCATAACCTTGAACCGTTGTCGTACCAAGATCTGCACAGGCTTTTTCAAGTTTTTCTTGGTCAACATCGATAAGTGCTAATTTAGCGCCTGCTTCAGCAAATTTATGTGCCATTGCTAAACCTAAACCGCCTGCACCACCAGTAATGACTACAACCTTATCTTTTAATTCCATTACCTATTCCTAATTCTTTTTTTCAAACTGTTCGAAAATGCTAGAGAAATCCCTACGACCACTCCCTTGGCGGGCATGATTGACATACATACTTCGAGCTAGTGCGCCCATAGGTGTACTTGAATTGCTCGATAATGCGGCTTCTTGAGATAAACCTAAATCTTTAACCATTAAATCTACCATAAAGCCACCTTGGTAGTCGTTAGATGAAGGCACATTATCCATCACGTTTGGGCAAGGATTATACTTATCCAATGTCCAATTGCCACCTGAGCTTACTTTCATAATATCAGACAGCACTTTTGGATCTAAACCATGGTCATTTCCAAGTTGCAGCGCTTCAGAGGTACCAACCATCAACACCGCAAGTAACATGTTATTACAGATTTTTGCAACTTGACCTGCCCCTGCCGCTCCAGCATGGAAAATGTTGCCACCCATTGCATTTAATGCTGGTTGCGCTTTTTCAAAAGCAATGTCCGAGCCACCACAAATGAAAGTTAGAGTTCCTGCTGTTGCCCCTGCTGTACCACCAGAAACAGGCGCGTCCATAAACTCAATGTTACGTTCAGCGGCTTTATCAGCAACAAACTTAGCGCTATCTGCATCAATCGTTGAACTGTCAATCAAAATGGTGTCTTGATTGACAACATCTAATAAGCCCTGTAGATCAGCGCCATTGCCAAGGTACAAACTTTTAACATGCTTTCCTGCTGGAAGCATAGTAACAACAGCATCGACACCTGTTGCGGCTTCTAGTGCTGAACTGCTGGCAACCGCTCCTTGAGAGACCAAAGCCTCCATCGCCGCTGGAACCAAATCAAAAACCTTTACAGAAAATCCAGATGTTAGGAGGTTAGCTGCCATTGGGCCGCCCATATTACCTAACCCTATAAATGCGATAGTTTTCATTTTATTTTCCTTGTTGTTTTCAATGAAAGCTGTTGATCTAAGCCTTACCCAATTCAGATAATGGGTGTTGCTCCCAAGGTGAGTTCGTCAAAGCAGAAATCAATGCATTCGGTACATCGGCGATATTGTCATATTTCCACTGAGGATTACGATCTTTATCAATTAACAAAGCACGTACACCTTCAGCAAAATCCCCAATTGAACAACATTGAGCACTCACACCAAGCTCCCAACGAAATACATCCGCCAATGTCATATCACTACCTAGCTGAGCTTGCTGATAGATCAAGTGACAACTAATAGGACTACCCGCTAGCATGGCACTTCTCGCCTTGACTAACCAATTTACATCGGCATCAATGTTTTTCACACGAGAATATATCTCTTCAATTGAGCCTGCCATTAATGAATCGATAATATCTTGATTTTCAGACAATACACTTTCACCTCGCGGAATGCCTGCTTGGTGACTTAATTCATTTAACGCTTCATCTAATCGTTGATGATTGATAGCAACATCATCACTCCAATCTAGGCTACTCATCGCATCAAACATGCGGCCTTTGTCATCCTTGTTCAAGTAATGATTGGCCATACCAACATAACAGGCATCTGCTGCGTTCATTTGATACGCAGTTAAACCAAGAAATAATCCTGTTTTACCGGGCGCTCGATTTAGAAAATAACTGCCACCAACATCTGGGAAAAGCCCGATTGTGACTTCTGGCATAGCAATACGTGACGTCTCCGTAACAATACGATGACTTGCACCCGCCATTAACCCGACACCGCCACCCATCACAATACCACTTCCCCAGACCACGATCGGCTTGCCGAATTTGTGGATAAGAAAGTCGAGTTGATATTCTTCACTGAAGAAAGTCTTGGCTTGTTCAGGAATAACATTAGGCTGAGCGATTGATGCTTGATAAATTGCACGGACATCACCACCAGCGCAAAAAGCTTTATCGCCGCTGCCGTCTAATACCACACAAGCAATAGAATCATCCGACTGCCATGCAAGTAATTGTTCTGTTAATGAACGCACCATCTCTAAATTTAACGCGTTCAGTGCCTTTTCAACATTCAATGTTGCAACTGCAACTTTCTTACCTGAGGCTGTCGGAAATGTTTGTGAAATGATCGATTGTAGAGTCATCAGCAATTTTTCCATTGTGCTTTACGTTTATCAAGAAAGGCATTAACGCCTTCTTTTTGATCTTGAGTATCAAACAGTCCGACAAATAACTCACGCTCTAATGGTAAAGCATGCGTTCTCGGCATGGTACGGCCTGTTTGAATCAATTGCTTGCAAACGGTCACACTACTCGGGCTTTGTTTGGCAACTTTCGCAGCCAAAGCAATTGCTGCCTCTAAAGACTGACCTTGCGCAACAACTTCTTCAACTAATCCAATTTTTTCGGCTTTCGTCGAATCAACACGTTCGCCACAAAGGATCATGCGTTTGGCCCAACCTTCACCAACCAGTGCGGTTAAATTTTGAGTGCCGCCTGCACATGGCAGTAAACCAACTGTTGCTTCTGGCAGTGCCATCAATGCTTGCTCTTCAGCGATTCGAATATCACAAGCTAACGCCACTTCTAAGCCACCACCCATGGCGTAACCATTAATAGCAGCGATTGAAACACCACGGAAACTACTTAACGCTTCAAATGCCGCACCAAAATGTTTTGCCATAGAAGCTGCGGTACTCTTATCACCATCTGCGAATAATTTTAGATCTGCGCCAGCAGAAAAGAATTTTTCACCTTCTCCAGTAATAACCAGCGCATATACATCGCGGTTTTGATTCAGATCTTCAATAATTATTTTGAGCTGTTGCAAGCTTTCTGCCGTCCACGTATTAGCAGGTGGATTGCACATAGTTAAAATCGCGGTGTTACCTTCAATTCGTTGTTGAACATTTGCCATTATTATTTTCCTTTTAGCGAATTTCAGATGCTGATTCGTCTAACAAACGGCGACTGATAATTAGACGCATAATTTCATTGGTACCTTCTAAAATCTGATGCACTCGAACATCGCGCACATGTCGCTCAAGTGGATACTCGCGAATATAGCCGTACCCACCATGAATTTGCAATGCGGCATCACAAACTTGGAAACCAATATCGGTAGCGAAGCGTTTTGCCATCGCACAGTAGGCTGTAGCTTCAGGATCTTGAGTATCTAATTTAAACGCAGCTAGACGAACCATTTGCCGTGCGGCAACCAATTCCGTTGCCATATCAGCTAATTTAAACTGCAAGGCTTGAAACGCAGCTAAAGGCTTACCAAATTGCTTGCGCTCGTTCATATAATCTGTGGCACGATCCAGTGCAGCTTGCGCAGTACCAATTGAGCAAGTGGCAATATTAATACGACCGCCATCTAACCCTTTCATTGCAAAAGTAAAACCTTGACCTTCGTCACCCAAAAGGTTAGCGACCGGAACACGTACATTTTCAAAGGTCACTAAACGTGTAGGTTGCGCATTCCAGCCCATTTTGTCTTCGGCTTTACCGTAACTAATACCTGCTGAATCTGCTGGTACCGCTATCGCCGAAATACCTTTTGCCCCTTCGCCGCCAGTACGACACATAACAACCAGCATTTCAGTTTCGCCAGCACCTGAGATAAACATCTTTGAACCCGAAATCAGGTAATCATCTCCATCTCTTACAGCTTTAGTTTGTAATGAGGCCGCATCACTGCCAGAACCTGGCTCAGTTAAGCAATAGGACGCCAACTTTTGACCTGTTGTCAATTGTTCTGACCATTGCCCACGCAATGTTTCAGAGCCCCATGTGGTGATCATCCAAGTTGCCATATTATGAATGGTTAACATTGCCGTAGTTGCAGTGCAACCTTGCGCAAGTTGCTCAAAGATAATTGATGAATCAAGACGCGACAGCCCCATTCCACCTTCGGACTCTGGCGAATAAAGCGAACAAAAGCCCAGTTCACCAGCCTGTTGAATTACGTCTTTTGGGAAATGATGTTCTTCGTCCCACTTACTTGCGAATGGCGCAAGTTGTTCTTCTGAAAATTGTTGTGCCAAATCAGCAAACTGACGTTGGTCTTCGTTTAAATTAAAATCCATATGACAACTCCAGTGTCAATTTCCCAATCATCTAATTACTGGGAAAATAAAAACAGCAAAGGGCAGAATAATCTGCCCTAAATTCATAATCAAAACTTACTTCAAATCAATGGTCATATTTGGTCCAGATGCGATATCTGACTCAAACCAACGAGCAGTAATGGTTTTGGTTTCGGTATAAAAGCGCACAGCTTGCTTACCGTAGGCGTGTTGATCACCATAAAAACTACCCTTCCAACCAGTGAAAGAGAAAAATGGTAACGGCACTGGAATTGGCACGTTAATGCCCACTTGTCCAACCTCAACGAAGTGTTGATATTTACGCGCTGCTGCACCGCTCGCAGTAAAGATAGACGTTCCATTACCATATGGACTGTTATTGACAATCTCAATGGCATCATCCAGAGAGTCGGCACTCATGCAGCAAAGCACTGGACCAAAGATCTCCTCGTTATAAATAGTCATATCAGTGGTTACATTATCGAATACGGTTGGACCAACCCAGTTACCTGATTCGTAACCTTCAACTGTGAAATCGCTACCATCAAGAATGCAATCGGCACCTTCCTTTTTACCTTGGGCAATTAACCCTAATACGCGCTCTTTGGCCGCAGGGCTAATGACAGGCCCGTACGCCGCATTTTTGTCGTCCCATAAACCCGGTTTTACTTTAGCAATCGCATCTCTCACTTCTGGGATCCATTCTTTAGCTTCACCGACAAAAATTGCAACCGAGATAGCCATACAACGTTGACCAGCCGCACCGACCGAAGCACCCACCAAGTTATTGATAACTTGTTGCTTATTGGCATCAGGCATGATCACACAATGGTTTTTCGCGCCAGCAAAAGCTTGAACGCGTTTTAGGTTATCAGTCCCTGTTTTGTAAATATATTGACCAACACCAACAGAACCAACAAATGAAATCGCTTTAACATCTTTGTGGTTTAGCAATACATCCACGGCTGTCTTATCACCATGGACCATTTGCAGCACACCTTTTGGTGCGCCAGCTTGTTCGAATAACTCAACCAGACGCTGTGGCGTCATTGGGTCTTGCTCAGACGGTTTTAAAATGAAGGTATTACCGCAAGCAATGGCGAGTGGGAACATCCATAACGGGATCATTGCTGGAAAGTTAAATGGGGTAATACCGGCACAAACGCCTAATGGCTGAGTGTAACTGTAGGTATCAATTGAGCGAGCAACATTTTCAACTGTTTCGCCCATTAATAAAGACGCCACATTACAAGCATGTTCGGCGACTTCAATTCCGCGCCATACGTCGCCTTTAGCATCGTCAAAAGTTTTGCCTGTTTCCTTAGCTAAAATTGTCGCAATTTCATCATGATGTTCTTTCAGTAAGTGCTGGTAGCGCAACATCACACGGGCACGTTCAGAAACGGGGACTTCTTTCCAAGTAACGAAAGCCGCTTTCGCACTTTCAACCGCGGTTAATACTTCACTTTCTGTTGCTGCGTTTACAACAGCAATGGTCTCGTTATTTGCAGGGTTTGTTACAGAGATTTGCTTGCTACCTTCACCAAGCACAAACTCTCCACCAATATAATGCTTCACTTGAGTTGTCATTTACCAATCCTTTTGTTGATTGCGAGGCTGCTTTTGTTGTTATGTATTTAACCTCTAGAAAATAAAAAGGCTGAATATTATACTCAGCCTTGTAACATATTATTCGACTTCAATAGCCATTGCTGTTGCTTCGCCACCACCGATACACAGTGAAGCTACGCCGCGCTTTAGTCCACGATTTTTTAACGCATGAATAAGAGTGACTAGAATACGAGTACCTGAACATCCAATTGGGTGGCCCAACGCGCAAGCACCGCCATTGACATTCACTTTCGCAGCATCTAAACCAAGCTCAGAAATAGCCAACATAGTCACCATAGCAAACGCTTCATTGATTTCATATAAATCAACCGAATCTTTTGACCACCCCACATTTGATAATAAATCCATCATTGCTCCCACTGGTGCAGTCGTGAACATTGCTGGCTCTTGAGAGTGGGTTTTGTGGCCTTTGATGGTTGCTAAAACATCTAGATTTAACTCGTTCGCTTGAGCACGGCTCATTAACATTACCGCTGCAGCGCCGTCTGAAATCGAGCTCGAGTTGGCTGCAGTGATAGTGCCATCTTTGGCGAATGCTGGACGTAATGCTGGAATTTTTTCAGGGCGAGCATTGCCTGGTTGTTCATCAATAGCGACGACAGTATCGCCACGGCGACTTGTTACTGTTACTGGCTCAATTTCATTATTAAAAGCACCTGAGGCAATTGCCGCATTAGCTTTTTCAAGTGAGCTTAACGCAAACTCATCCATTTTTTCACGAGTGATACCGTATTCGTCTGCTGTCTTTTGAGCAAAAGTGCCCATTGCGCCTCCAGTATAAGCATCTTCTAGCCCATCAAGGAACATGTGATCTAATACTTTACCATGACCCATGCGCATACCATCGCGCGCTTTATCCAATAGATAAGGTGAGCCACTCATGCTTTCCATGCCACCCGCAATAATCACTTTTGCACTGCCCGCTTTAATGAGATCGTGTGCCATCATCACAGTTTTCATGCCTGAACCACACACCTTATTTAATGTAGTCGCGCCGACTGACAACGGCAGCTCTGCGCCTAAGGTCGCTTGACGTGCTGGCGCTTGGCCTAAGCCCGCTGGTAATACACACCCCATCAATACTTCATCGACTTCATCGCCATGAATGCCAGTGTCAGATATTAAGGATTTAATCGCGACAGCGCCCAGCTTAGGTGAGGCTACGGTTGAAAGAGAACCTTGAAATCCCCCCATTGGGGTACGCTTAGCTGCAACAATTACGATATCTTGATCATGTTTTTCAGAGGTCATATCCACTCCAGAACCTTAAATTTACTTAAACCGAACGGCCGGTTTTTATTGAGTTTGCCCTAATGTGACGTTTACGCGAACGTAAAGCAAGTATTTATTGGTCCAATTAGTGGATTTATCTGCTCTATATCGTCAGATATGATTTACAAACCATGACATTTATCCCTAACCCTTGTTACTATTTCAACTTAACTGAACCAGCTTCCCAAATTAGAACGGAAAAAGTGAAACACACTATTGGTGCTTTTCTTGGGAGGTTCAACAATTGTGAATTTCAGCACGTCATCACTACTCCATCTCGCCTGTAATAAGTTTTTCTGATCAAATGGTGCGGGGATAGGGTAAGTTTGGGGGCTTGTCTGCGGTTGGGGTTGCGCTGCTTCGTCGAGATTGACGATCGTAGAGTCGACTAAATTCATAACCTTGTTGAGCTCAATACTTGCCGTAGCTCTATCGGTCTTCGTCCTCAAACTAGTAACTGACGATACGCTACAAGTTATCCTTCCAGCATCAGTAAAAACAAGTGTCGCATTCCAATACTCATGATTAGAAGTAGTACCAACTATGGGAACTTTAAGGATAATATTCTTATCTACACATTTATTTTGAGACAAGCACTCTTGTTTGATGCTTTCTATATCTTTGCGTACACGATCATTTAACGCCGATGCTGAAAATAAAAATCGATTAGCACTATGATCCCACGCAGTAGACAATGCCACCACAGAACTGAGTAACGCTTCGTCTGCAACTAACTGTATCTGTTCTTTATTTAAAGAAAAAACATTCTCTTTTTGTTTCCTCGATAATTTAAGCTCACGACTCGCAAGGTTCGCTGCTGTTGATGGAACAGCTTGAACATTGACAGATGGCTCACTTGAGTGGAATGCTGCTGCCGCTCTAGTCAGCAGGCTGCTTATTTTGCTAAGCATCGCTGGGTTGCAACGTCTGGCTGAAGAAGTCACAGTAATATTTGATGTACTGTTTTTGGATATGATTAGAACATTCCAATATTCATGACGTTGGCTCTTGGGTTTGTCTATATCGTCTGCGGTCACTCTCGGGATCCGTAATATAAGATATCCACTCAAGTTTCCCCCTGTTG
>JBMYXI010000048.1:0-24282 GCA_049608225.1 Parashewanella sp. | reverse complement strand
TTAGCAGAGATGAACATGGCAATATTCAGATAAACAATAAAGTTATTGCCAAAGTCAGCCGTACAGAAATCGCACGCCACTTTATGTCGCCAGCACCAGAAAAGATATTATCGAAATTAGTCGAACAGGGGCGAATTTCAGCAGACCAAATGCAAATGGCGATGCAAGTTCCTATGGCTGACGATATTACTGCAGAGGCAGATTCTGGTGGTCACACTGATAATCGACCTTTGGTCACCCTTCTACCGACTTTATTAGCATTAAAAGATGAGTTACAAGCACAATTTAACTACCCGATGCCGATTCGGGTTGGCGCAGGCGGAGGTATTGGAACACCTGACGCCGCATTAGCCGCCTTTAATATGGGCGCGGCTTACATTGTCACGGGCTCCATTAATCAAGCTTGTGTTGAAGCTGGTGCCAGCGAACACACTCGCAAATTGTTATCAACCACGGAAATGGCCGATGTCACTATGGCGCCAGCAGCTGATATGTTTGAAATGGGCGTAAAATTGCAAGTAGTAAAGCGCGGTACATTATTCCCCATGCGTGCCAATAAGCTTTACGACATTTACACAAAATACGATTCCATTGAAGCAATCCCTGAAGACGAAAAGCAAAAATTAGAGCAACAAGTTTTTCGAGCACCGCTTGAGCAGATTTGGCAAGGTACCGTTGACCATTTTAACGCACGCGACCCAAAACAAATTGAACGCGCACAAGATAACCCAAAACGTAAAATGGCATTAATCTTCCGCTGGTACTTAGGTTTATCAAGCCGATGGTCAAATCAAGGCGAAATGGGTCGTGAAATGGATTACCAAATTTGGGCGGGACCTGCATTAGGTGCATTTAATGCTTGGGCAAAAGGCAGTTATTTAGACGATTACCGTAATCGAAGTGCAGCTGATTTAGCTCGCCATTTGATCAATGGTGCCGCTTATCAAAACCGTATTAATTTGATCCAAGCGCAAGGAATGCAACTGCCCTCAGCGCTTCAAAGATGGAAACCAGAAGATTAAGTAACCTATACTATAAATTACGTGATTAATATAAGTTAATGCCATTTTTGTCGTTTTGAAGTTAACGAACCTTGTTGATGTCGATGGGCGTTAACTTCAACTTTCCTATCATTCACTTCTTTAGTTGCTAACGATGTTGAACACGCAAGGTTTGTGCGAGAAAACTGCATCACTTTAACTCTATCAACACAATTATTGAGAGTAAAATCATTTAGATCTTTATTCAGATATGAACGGATCCAAGATCGCTCAACAGCTGTGCAGGCTTGACGCAAAAATTGAGGACACGCCGCCTTTTTTCCTTTTTGCGTATGTTCATTGAAAATAAGCAACCAATTCTGAGCATTAAACTTTTGTTTAACCACACTCTCAACTGACCTTACACCATCATGCGCATCATCACGGATAAGATGGCAATAATCCATTTCCAATTCGTGACCATTACCAAATAGTTACGACTTTCCAGTTCAATATTTGCAGTAAAAGAGCCACTGCTTTGATCTGAAAACCTTGTGTTTCTTTCACAGTACAGACTGTTAACACGCAATTGAATTGTTGACCGTGTGGTTCCAGTAGCCACAGTCTCAATCTTCATGTCAAGTGAAGTAGATTTAAAACTAGCAGGTGGCTGTTTATAAATCATCCACTTTCTCACTAAGCAGCCATTTTGTAAGTTTATGTTAAGGAGATAATTAGTAGTCGCATCTAAATTAAAAATCAGCTATAACAAACTGAATTTAAAATGAGGAGTCGTTCATGAACTCAAAATTAACCAGCACCTTACTCACTATCGCGGTAAGCATTTCAAGCCTAAGCTTTGTCGCAAATGCAACCGATACCGAATCAAAACTTTCATATAGCAATCAATATCGTTCAGAAAAAGAAGTGGCGCGGGATAAATATCGTCACCCAAAACAAACATTACAATTCTTTGGTGTGCAGCCTTCAGATACCGTGGTTGAAATTTGGCCTGGTGGTGGTTGGTATACACAAATTTTAGCCCCTGCATTAAAAGGGAAAGGTGAATTTATTGCTGCCCACTGGCCTAAAGACTCAAACGTTCGTTTTTTTAAAGTTAACCGAGCTAAGTTTGATCAAAAGTTTACGCTTCACCCTGAACGCTACGGTGAAATAAGCGTCACCGACTTCGCGCCACCTTCACATCTACAAATGGCACCGAGCGGATCAGCTGATGTAGTCTTAACCTTCAGAAATGTTCATAACTGGATGAAACGTAATCAAGAGCAAACTGTATTTAACTCAGCGTATAAAGCTCTTAAACCCGGTGGCATATTTGGTGTTGTTGAGCACAGAGCTAAACCCGGAACAGATAGACTAACTATGATTGAATCAGGTTATGTTACTGAAGAGTATGTAAAACAATTAGCTGCAAAAGCAGGGTTTAAGTTAGTCGACTCAAGTGAAATCAATGCCAATGCCAGAGATACTAAAAGCTACCCAAGTGGTGTTTGGACATTGCCACCGAGTTTAAGACTTGGCGATTTGGACAGAGCCAAATACTTAGCCATTGGCGAAAGTGACCGTATGACCCTGAAATTTAAAAAGCCAAATTAAAAATAACCAGCAAACTTTTGGCTATAAGGTATAAACTCAAACCACTGTTTTCACAGTGGTTTTTTAACCACAAACAGAGATGGTAAACACAAAGCTAAGTGAACACAATCATTAATATCATTTAGCGGTAAATAGCTTGCCTTATACAAGAAGGCGCTTGTAGCATGTGCTTGCAACGAGTAAACAACCAATATCTTTAATTCGGTATAAGTAACAATTCACGCTACTTCAAATGCTTTTGAACACATTTTGCTCGATATTGTGATTAGCTTATTAGACTCACTAAATTTTTCTGAGCAATTCACATTTAATAAATTAGGTTAATAGAGATTAATCAAGAATCAATGGTCTCTTAAACTCACTTGAATTAAACTCCAAATTTAGCGAGTTACATGACAGGAATATTCTTATGGCAGTGAATCTTTCAATCTCATTTAATGCGTTAACTCCATTTTCTAGTTTTAAGGAGATTTATTCTCGTTCTCGGGATATCTATCCAGTAAAAGCCAATGTTCAGTCACCATCACAGCTTGAAAAAACAATAAAGCTAACAGGCTCTGCAGAGGAAAGGGTTCAACTCCTTTACGATCAATTTAATAATCATCGATATGAGAGCTTTTCAGTAGAAACAACTGATAAACACCTATTTAGGATTAATCCTGAAGCTAATTCATTTGGAGGTATAAGAGAATATTTAAGCCCGCTTTTAAGTATGGAAGTAGAAGGTCACCGCGTTCCAATAAAGGCTGGACTATTCTTGCTAGACCGTTACTTCCACACAAGAGAAATAAGTGATTTTCAAAAATGTATAATGGTATTACGTCAGTTGTACTTGCGGTCAACTTTAGACTAAAAGAAGCCAAAACCACCTTGACTTCTTTTAGTTAAAATTACAGTTTAAGGATGACACACATTGTGCAATTCAAGATTAGTACCCACATCTTGATTTTTGGCAGCCTTAGCGTCATCATTTCGAAGCTGAGTAATGTGATCTAAATAGGCTTGGTTAACATTTTTTGTGACGTAATGTCCATCAAACACTGAAGTTTCAAATTCTTGTAGATCTGGGTTTTCCATTTGCACTGCAGCAACTAAATCCCTTAAGTCTTGGAAAATCATGCCATCAGCGCCAATAATTCGCGCAATTTCGTCAACGTCACGACCATAAGCAATCAGCTCATTAGAGGTAGGCATATCAATTCCGTACACATTTGGGAATCGGATTTCAGGCGCAGCAGAAGCGAAATAGACTTTCTTTGCTCCCGCTTCACGTGCCATTTCAATAATCTGTTCCGAAGTTGTACCACGAACAATTGAATCATCCACTAACAGCACATTTTTGCCTTTAAACTCTTGTCCGATCGCATTCAATTTACGGCGAACAGACTTCTTACGCTCAACCTGACCAGGCATTATGAACGTTCTGCCAATATAACGGTTTTTAACAAAACCTTGGCGGTAAGGAAGATCGAGCGAACTCGCAATTTCTAAGGCAATATCACAGGAAGTTTCAGGAATAGGGATCACCACATCAATATCATGCTCATCCCCCCATTCACGTTTTATTTTTTCGCCTAATTTGGTACCCATGTTAATACGGCTCGCATAAACAGACGCCTTATCAAGGGTTGAGTCTGGTCTTGCAAAATACACATATTCAAAAATACAAGGCGCATATTGCGGGTTATCAGAGCATTGACGAGTATGTAAGTTGCCTTTTAAGTCAATATAAATCGCTTCTCCAGGCGCAACATCGCGGATCACTTCAAAACCTACAGCATCTAAAGCAACAGATTCTGAAGCCACCATATATTCGGTACCCGTTGCTGTTTCATGCTTTCCAAGTACCAGCGGACGTATACCGAAAGGATCACGAAAAGCAACTAAACCTTGACCAATGATCATCGCGACTACCGCATAAGCACCACTTGCCTTACGATGAACTTGTTTAACCGCGCTAAAGACTTCATCAGGTGTTAATGACAAGCCACTCACTTGCTGAAGCTCATCCGCTAACGTATTTAATAAAATCTCTGAATCGGAAGTAGTATTGATATGACGGCGTTTCAACTGTAGGTTTTCGAGTAACTCGCCAGTATTAATCAAATTGCCGTTATGAGCCAAAGAAATGCCGAACGGTGAATTAACGTAAAAAGGTTGAGCTTCTGAAGCACTGGAACTACCGGCAGTCGGATAACGCACATGGCCGATACCTGCATTACCTTGTAAACGTTGCATGTGCTTCGCTTCAAATACTTCTTTTACTAAGCCGTTGGCTTTTCTCAAACGAAAAGCGCCTTTATCCTCAGTAACAATGCCCGCGGCGTCTTGCCCTCGATGTTGTAACACAGTTAATGCATCATAAATCGTTTGGTTAACCGCAGATTGGCCAACAATTCCTACAATCCCACACATGGGTAAGTATCCTCGTTAATAGATGTTCAATTACAGCCTATTCTCAGCAGTTTATTTTTTATAGGGTACAGTCTGAGAACATATTTATTTTGGTACAAAACTAGAGCTTGTTTCTAAATAGTTAAAAAACCATTGGATCACAACGCCAAATTCAGGGATTAACTTTGATGCATGCCACCACGTACTATTGGGTGCGCCGGTAAAAGCATCTAAAAAGAATAATATTGCACTGACGACCAATGCGCCACGTAACCCACCAAAGCACAGGCCGAGTACTCTATCTGTGCCAGAAAGTCCCGTTTTAGAAACAAGTTGACCTAATAAGTAATTGAGTAATGCGCCAAGAATTAACGTCGTGACAAAGAGTATGGCAATGGCGACACCCTTTCGTAAGAATTCATCCTGCATTTGTGTGAGATGAACAGCAAGATCTTGATAGAACTGGCTGGCAATAAAAAAAGCCCCAATCCAAACAACCAACGACATCGCTTCTTTTGCAAAACCACGGATCAAACTAATGATTGTTGATAATGCGACAATGCCTAAAATAGCGTAATCAATCCAAACCATTGATGGGAATTTTCCTGCATGGGCTTTAAGTCGACAAGATCTTAGCAAAGCCGAACAACTTTCTCACCTTATCAATGAAAATAATTGTCTAGTTTTACAAATTTAGTTTCTCTTTAACGGATCATAAGCGATAATTTTGCCTTTTAGCTTCGTAAGCTTGACAATTTTTGTCTGCATTTGTTGCAACTTAGATTTCGAAATATTAGGGCCGACAAACACTTTAGTCATGCGATTATTTATCGGCTTATTCGGTAGTGTGTATGCTGTAAGTCCTGCCTTGCGTAACTTTTTCACTAACGCATTGACATTTTCAGCATTATTAAAGCTACCTAATTGAATGGTGAAAGCAACCTCATCCTTTTGAGTGACAGCCGCCTTGATTGCTGGAGGGGTACTAATGTCGGCTACAAGGTTAGCGCTGTCTTTTGACTTAGGCGCCTCAGGCTCCTTCTCCGCTTCGGTTTCAACCATAGGTTGATCGCCCGTTTGTAACTCGCTCGCGGTTTTTAGTTCACCATTAAAGGTTGGACGAAGTGGAATTTCAGAAAAATTTTCTTGTTGACGTTCACTTTTACCATCCAACATATCAGGCAGAAATATCACACCTAAAGCAACGACAACTATGGTGCCAACTAAACGATTCTGAAATTGATTCGACACAAATTATCCTTGTTCTATTAATTTCTTAAAGCCTGATACAGTGTAAAAGGAGCCGAAGACAATTACCACATCTTCGTCGGTAATTTTATGTTTAAGTCGTTGCCATGCATCCGAAATTGATGCAAAACAATGCACTTGCTTTTCATCTATCAATGCCTGCTTTAATTGTCCAGCCTGAGCACCGCGTTCGACCTCTAAATCTACCAAGCTCCAATCATCAATGACGTTTGCCATGACATTCAGCACTGAGCCAATATCTTTATCTTTTAACATGCCGCATAACGCATAAACTTTCTTATGTAACTCTTTATGTAAAAGCTGCTTTAGCCGCTGCTTGAGTAATTTCGCCGCATGAGGATTATGCGCCACATCAAGCAATATTCTCGGAGATTGACTTAATTGTTCAAATCGACCGGCCATCGAGGCACAGGCAATCCCTTTTCTAATGTATTCATCAGTAATGTCTGCTGAATATTGTAATATCGTGGTAATCGCGGTCGCTGCATTGGGTAATGGTAATTCAGGCATCGGCAGATCAATAATATGCCGTTGTCCATTGCTATCTACTCCACTATATTCCCAATCGTTATTATTGATTGCGTATTCAAAAGCAGTACCTACTGAAATCGGTATCGCACTTTTTTGCTTTAGCAATCGCAGCACTGGTGAAGGTAAATCCGGCTCACCAATAATGAATGGCTGATCTGCACGACTAATTCCCGCCTTTTCAATGCCGACCAACTCCCTAGTATTACCAAGATATTCTTGATGATCTAAGTCAATGGAGGTGATCACGCCAATATCAGCATCAATGATATTCGTTGCATCCAAACGCCCGCCCAAGCCAACTTCAAGTAAGATGACATCTAAATCAGCTTGGCTGAAAATATAAAGTGCCGCTAACGTTGCATATTCAAAGAATGTTAATGAAATATCATTACGGTTCAATTCGATAGCATAAAATGCCTTTATCAACGCCGCATCTGTCACATCTTTGCCACATATACGGATTCTTTCATTGAATTTTAGCAAATGCGGAGAACTGTAAACTCCAACGTTTTTTCCTGCGACAGTCAGTACACTTTCAATCAAGCGACAAGTTGTGCCCTTGCCATTTGTGCCTCCAACTGTGATCACCGTTTTATTGGGAGTGAGCAAAGACATATTCCGAGCGACGTCAGTCACTCTTGTTAAGCCCATATCGATTTCAATCGGATGCTGCCGTAATAGATAATCAAGCCATTGCTCTAGACTGGAGTCTTGATCTGGTGTTATTTCATTCATAATGTCATTACTACTCAGTCAGCTAAAAATAACGGCCCAATTGATGGTTTAGGTAAACCAAAAGTGTCAGGATAAGTAACATCGACCAAATATAAACCGCCAGCTTTCGCCGTTGCTGCGGCTTGATTTCTATCTTTTAATGCCAGTAAAGTTGCCATCCAATCAATGGGCTGATTACCAAGGCCAATTTCAATTAACGAACCGACGATATTTCTAACCATATGATGTAAAAAAGCATTAGCTGCGATATCGACAATAATAAATTGCCCTTGTTTGGTCACATTCACATGGTGAATATTTCGAAACGGCGTATTTGACTGACAATGGATCGCCCTAAAGCTGGTAAAGTCTTGCTCTCCGATTAACGCTTGTGCTGCTTGATGCATTCGGCATTCATCAATATCACCGTGATATTGACTGACACCATGGCGTAAAATGCCAGGGCGCAAATTTGAATTATAAATAATGTAACGGTAGCGTCTTGCTGTTGCGCTAAAGCGAGCATGAAATTCCTCATCAACTTGTTTTGCCCAGCGTACAGCAATATTATCAGGAAGGTTAGCATTTGAACCTAACGTCCAAGCACTGATCTTTCGATTTGCATTAGTGTCAAAATGAACCACTTGTCCCGTTGCGTGTACACCTGAATCGGTACGACCTGCGCATTGCACTTGGATCGGTTCATTTGCGACTTTAGATAAAACTTTCTCAAGTTGAGCCTGCACAGAATCAACTTCTTTTTGTCTCTGCCAGCCATAATACTGGCTACCATCATATTCAACGCCTAGTGCTATACGCATTATTCTTTCTCAAAACTCGATAATGCCGCGCATTCTACCGTAAAATAAAAAACGGCAACAGTTAGAAACGGTTGCCGTTTAAGTCTTGACAGAGAAAAAGTTAACTTATGGTTTCGATTAGTGCCTGAGCTTCTGTTTGTTGACGCTCATTGCCATCGGCTTTCACCTCTTCTAATAATGCCTTAGCGCTGTCTTTATCTTCAATTTCAATATAGGCTCTAGCTAAATCCAATTTTGCATTAACCGTATTTTCTGCATCATCTACATCTATCATAGAGGTATTATCAAGCAAATTGTCCATTTCTGTGTTTGCGCTTAAATCAACGTCGACATCTTTATATAAATCAACATCCTCTGTCGATTGATCTGCATCATTAAGCAATTTATCGATATCAATAAAACCATTTTCATTCTTGAAGTCGGTTAAATCGCCATCAGAAACTAGCGGTTCACTGGCTGAGTCCTTCGTGTCATTTTCCTGCTGTTCACCGTCTAAAGCTGCTAAAGCCTCGTCGACTGTCATATTGTCGTTTTCAAACGGTAAATCAATATCAGAGATTTCATCTTTTATATTAGAGAATGAAGCTAACAAATCATCATCACTCAACTCTTCATCAACAGGTAATCCTGTTGCAACGGGTGATTCTTCTGTCGTTAAACTATCTTCTGTGTTGATATCTAGTGTTGGATCTGTTGGTGCCTCAATCGACTGCGATTCGATAACGTCTGGATCAACATCAAATTCCACTGGTTCTGAACTTGTTTCTGGCTCAACGCCAAACTCAGCCATCAATGCGTCTAAGTCATCAAGCTTTTCACCATATTGCTCAGTAAGCTCTTCGGTAGCTGCTTCGGAAATGTTTGCAGCATGATCAATTAAGTGATCAGGAGCCGATGCTGCCATAGAAACATCAGTGGCCTCTGAATCGAACCCGTCTGTTACTTGCTCTGAGGATTCAAGTGGAATGTCAAAAGCATCGTCACTTTGTGTTTGTTCGCTGTCTACTCCTTCAACCATAGTCTCATTAGCTAAGGTTACACTCTCTTCATTTACATGATTTAAGTTAGAGAGCGCTATATCCTGCGCCTGAGATAATGAATCAAAATCAATATCATCCTCGATAGCTTGCTCTGCAATCGACTCATCAGCGATTTCAGGTAACGTACTTTCAGCTGATAGAAAATCATCAGTGGGTTCCAGATCCATTGCTGAATCTAGAGTGTCAGCACTTTGCTGTTCAGCCTGCTCGACATTAAGATCAAGCGATTCTGCTTCCTCAGTTTGCGAAATCAAGTCAGTCACAACAGTTTGTTCATCATTTAAATGAGCAACATCTGCGTTAACCTCCATATTCAATTCATCAAGTTGAGTATCGTTTCTTTCAGCTCCAATCTCAGAGGAATCCGTCCCTATTGTTGGCACGTTTGAATCAATGGCATCATCAATCTGTTGATCAAGGGCAAATTGATTTTCAATTTCAGACTTATTTTCAGTAATTTCAGAATGTACCGTTTCTAAGACGTCATCAATTTCTGACGTTTCTTCAGGCTGCTGCTCTTCGATATTATCCAGTTGATCCAATAAATCTGATACATCAGAGCTTATTTCTTTCCCATCAATTTGCTCATCAAGCGCTTCAGCCCACAAATCATCTAAGCTGGTATCGACACTTTCGGCAGGTTGCTCTAATAAATCATCAAGTTCATCCGTCGGCGCTTCTAATAAGTCATCAAGACCGTCGCTCACCTTGTCTGAGTCATCTAAATGTACAGCTATCTCCGATTGTTGTAATTCATCTTCATCCGCTACAGCCAGATCAATATCTTGTGGCTCAGCTTCATTTAATTGAGGCTCAGTAACTGGCTGCTCTTCAACTTGTTCTTTTTCTTCAGCCGTTTTATTTTTTCTACGGAAAAACCAAATAATGCCAGCAATAATTAGCGACACAGGTAACACGCTATAAACAGCTAGTAGTAATGGGTTATCTGCTAATGAACGCCAAAAATTTTGCGGTTGTTCAACAGGTTGAGTTGCTGCAGCTTGCATTAGTGCTTCATTTTCAGCACGTAAAGCCGCATTTTTTTGACGAATTGCTGCGAGCACTTCATTTAGGGTCGCTAGCTTATCATTCAACTCATTAATTTCTTGCTTAAGCCCTTTCAAATCATCTTGTGCAACCGTTAAATTATCTTTGGTTCTCACCAGCTCATCGGTCACTGAAATCGTCTGTTGCTGTTCTTTTTCAATCAGTGCCTCGAGCTCAGCAATCTTTTTTGCACTATCCGGCTGGTCTTCAACTTTTTTAATTTCTGAAATAATCGATTTTTTCGACTTAGTTTTAGTAGCCTTGGGCGTTCGTTCGTTTTTCCATTTCTTATCATTATTTGTTGCTCGCTGTTTCGCTACATCAGCAGAAATTGCCAACATCTTATCGACAGCAGGGATCAATAAAAACATACCCGCTTCAAGACTATTGTAATTAGCGGTAGCAAAGGCGTGAGGATTGGCATCATAAATCGCTGCCATAACTTGATACACACTAACACGATTATTCGGCCGCATTTTTTGTGCGATACTCCAAAACGTGTCCGCTTTGGTTGTCGGTCCATACTGGCGGTTAACAACTTTAGTTTGCCCTTCAGGGCCAGTGATTTTTAAAGTGTCTGCTGCATTGACCGATACAGAAGTAAAAGAATTGATTAAAACCGTAAGTAGAATAGCCAATTGGCCATATCGATGTGACATGCGAAAGCTCATTAATCCTTTCCTTTCTTGCGCTTCATTACTAAGACCCAGAAGCTACACTATTAGGCACTTGTATTTCCTCAGTTTACTATAAACTAGAAATATTTATCTTGCTATAAAAATAAGGCCTGCACAGCAAGCCTTAACGTCATTAATAGTAATCTCTAATTAAGATTTCTGCTATTTGTATACTATTTAAGGCTGCCCCTTTACGGATATTGTCAGCAACAATCCATAAATTTACGCCATGAGGATGTGATAAGTCTTTGCGGATCCGACCAACAAAAACATCGTCCGTTCCTGATCCATCAGTAACTGCAGTTGGATAATCAGTATCGTCATCCATTAATTCAATACCTTGTGCACTATAGAGTACTGCTTTGATTTCATCAGGTTCAACTGGTTGACGAGTTTCAATATGAACAGCTTCGCTATGACCATGGAAAACCGGAACACGCACAGCAGTAGCATTCACCATGACACTGTCATCACCTAAGATTTTTTGCGTCTCCCACAACATTTTCATTTCTTCTTTGGTATAGCCATTTTCCATGAAGTCATCAATGTGAGGTAATGCATTAAATGCAATTTGTTTACTGAACACCTCTGGATCAATCGGTAAACCTTGCAATAGCTTAGTGCACTGTTTGGCAAGCTCTTCAATTGCATGACGGCCTGCGCCGGATACCGATTGATAAGTCGCGACGTTAATGCGATCAATACCAAAGTTGTCATAAATTGGTTTTAGCGCTACCAACATTTGAATCGTTGAGCAATTGGGATTAGCGATTATATTTCTATTTCTAAAGTCTGCAATCGCTTGTGGGTTCACCTCAGGGATGACTAGCGGCACATCAATATCGTATCTAAAGTGTGAGGTATTATCGATAACGACACAGCCCGCTTCTGCTGCTATGGGTGCCCACTTTGCAGAAATGTCCCCCCCCGCCGAGAAAAATGCAATTTGCGCTTGCGACCAATCAAAACTATTGACATCTTCAACGGTGATATCGTTATCGTTAAAGCTAACTGTTTCACCAGCACTGCGACTGCTTGCTAATGGATACAAAGTAGCAACAGGAAAATCTCTTTCTGCTAAAATTTCGATCAACGACTGGCCGACACTACCTGTAGCCCCCAAAACCACAACACTAAATTGCTGCATTACTTATTACCTAACCTAAAACCTAAATTACCTAACCAATCTATCGTAAATTGATTGCTCTTTTCTATATTAACAGCACTAAACTCTCGTCTATGCTTATGAGATTTACGCATTTTATCAAATTGTTGCCGTTTAAAGTCTAACTTTCTAAATTTCCTGTCGTCATCGCGAATATCATAAACTAACCTCGACAGCCTAAGTAGTTCTCTTTGCTGCAATTGATGATTCAAGCTAATGTCGGAAAAAGTATATTCTGGCAACAAATCTTCAATTGCATGTTTTATCGGCAGTTTAAATAACATACACACTTGCTGATAAAGCATATATGTGCCACGCGCTTTGCCTTCGATGCTATAACCTGCAATATGTGGCGTCGCCAACTCACAATGCGGGATCAACTCAGCCAACGGATTAGGTTCATTTTCCCACACATCCAATACCAGTTTGACATCATCTCGGTATTGTTTGAACTTCAGCAACGCTTGATTATCAATAACTTCTCCACGACAGCAATTTAACAACCATGTGTTTGGTTTTAATTGTTGCAGTCTTTGCTCATCAAACAAATGCCAAGTTTTATTTGCTCCATTGTTTGTTAATGGAACATGCAAACTGATAATATCGCAAGCGGTAATAATGTGCTCTAATGAGAAAAAATCTCGACCATCACCTTGTTGCTGTTTGATTGGGTCGCATAGCAAGGTATTAACGCCGTATGCTGCAAGGCAATTAGCCAACGCCGTACCAGTGTTACCTGCGCCAACAATGCCCACAACCTTATCTTTTAATGACGCTGAAAATTTTTCGGCTAACTCCAGCATAGCAATAAACGCATACTCCCCTACAGCAATAGCATTACAGCCTGGTGCTGAACTAAAGGCAATATTTCTTTGTTGCAAATAGGTTTGATCGATGTGATTGGTACCTATGGTTGCTGTGCCAATAAATTTAATCGTTTCATTGCCCACTAACAATTGCTTATTTACTTCAGTAACGGAGCGAACAAGCACAACATCTGCATCTTGAATATCGGTTGCAGATAAAGTTCGACCATTAACGGTTACCACTTCAAAAGAGTCAGAAAATAAGTCTTCAACAAATGGCATATTTTCATCGGCTACAATTTTCATAACAAATCGGTTTGTGGGGAAAGATGATGATCATACAGCAAATAAAAAAGGGATAACACAGATGTCATCCCTTTCTAAGCTGAAGATTGAACAGCTAACACACTCGTTTTTAACTTAAAAGCTGATATTGGCTTTATTACTTTCAATGATTCGATTACCAATCCCTTTTACTTTGAGTAAATCATCTTTGGAGCGAAACTTACCAAATTGCTTTCGATGCTCAAGGATCGCTTTTGCTTTTGACACCCCGATTCCTCGTAATAATTGCAATTCACTGATGTCTGCAGTATTAACATTGACCATCATTGATTTTTTTACAGTCTGTAATGAAGATGCTTTTCTTACTGAATTATGCTCAGTTGCATTCGCCGTCAATGGCGTAGAAAATATTGTCACAGCAAATAACGACGCTAAAATTATTCCCTTCATTGCTTTCTCCTATTGCATAAGCCTGTGAGTCACACAATCATGTGTAATTATTAAACCTACAGCCAATTACAGAGAAAGCAAACAACAAAGTGATTAAATTTTATTTACATAAGTTTATCAATCCCAGCTTTCAAGTCAGCAATAATATCTTCTACAGACTCAAGCCCTACTGAAATTCGAATCAAATTATCGGTGATACCGGCTTCCAGCCTTGCTTCGGCCGTGTACGGTGAATGTGTCATTGAAGCTGGATGTTGAATCAATGATTCAGCATCACCCAAACTGACCGCAATTGAAAAAAGTTCTAAATTGTTAACAAATTGCATAGTTTGCTCAATGTTAGCCTTTAATTCAAAAGCAATAACTCCACCACCGCGCTTCATTTGCTCACCAATAAACCTATGACCTTGATGCGACGCTAAGCTTGGATAATAGACCTTCGACACTTTAGTGTTTTGTTCTAAAAACTCAGCCACCCTTTCTGCATTATCACAATGACGCTGCATTCGAACATCAAGAGTTTTTATACCTCGTAAAATTAACCAAGCATCATGTGGTGAAATAACTCCACCAATATCTTTTAAAATTTCATACTTAACCTTAGCCATCACTTCGGCATTGCCACAAATAACGCCAGCAATAACATCTCCATGACCATTTAAATATTTAGTCGCGCTGTGGATCACCATATCAATGCCCATCTCTATCGGTCGTTGAAGTAACGGAGTCATAAAGGTGTTATCGACTATAGAAACAAGATCATTCGCTTTGGCTATGTCAGCAATGGCAGTTAGGTCATAAACATCCAAATGAGGATTGACCGGTGTTTCACAATAAATCACTTTGGTATTAGGTTTTATGGCGGCTGTAACATTATCTAACTTGGCAAAATCCACCAGCGTTACTTCAATGCCAAATTTAGCCAATTGATGTGTTAATAATGCGTAACTACAACCATAAACTGCTTGTGAAGAAACAAGATGATCTCCCGCCTGTAAGTTGGCGAGCAATGCGGCAGACACGGCAGCCATGCCCGATGCCGTCGCTGCTGCATCTTCTGCACCTTCAAGTGCTGCCATTTTTCTTTCAAGTTCACTGGTGGTTGGATTACCAAGGCGCGTATAAATATACCCTTGTTCATCGCCGCTAAAGCGCGCACCACCTTGTTCAACTGAATCAAAAATAAACGTGGCGCTTTGATATAAAGGTGAAGCTAAAGCCCCTGTTGCTTCCTGCTCGCGTCCTGCGTGAATGGCTTTAGTTGCGATATCCCATTTTTCTTGCATACTTCCCCCGTTGAAAACTTTTTATTGTATTTGTATTAAAAAAGAATCAATACCATACAACCACAAAAATACAACCTGCAATTTATCGAAGAAATAAACAAGTCAAATTTGTAAAACCTGAGTTACACAAAAACTTAACCTTTTGATTTAGTTTTAGATAAACCAATTAACTCAGAAATAAGCACCTTATGAATGTCCCGTAATCTTGGCTTTGTTTTCGTTGAAAAAGCAACAGGGCGACATAAACGCATAGTTTGATAGCCAAGTCGTGCCGTTAACAGCCCGCCAGCTAAACCTTGCCCTAGTTTTGCCGACAGTTTTCCTGTCATTTCAAGAGATAACAATTGACCACCAATATCAGTTATCACTTCACTTCCACCAGCAAAAATAACATTACTAATGATCTGTTTGATCAATTTGAGCCGACTCACATAGCCCAATTCAATACCGTAACACTGCGCAAGTTCATTCAACATTTTCTGGTTTCGTAACAAGATCAGCATCATATCAAGCAAAGCAAACGGACTTACAGCGAGGATCAACGCAGACTCAGCGGCATATTTATGAACAATTTTTTTCGCTTTCTGATCTTGTTCAGTCAATATAACCGACTCAAATAGCTGCATTTTTTCTCGGTCATTTTGATCATTATTTAATGCATCACGAAATGAACTCATTACTTTTGGATCAACAAAGGCTAAATTTATGCTTGCTATAAAGACTTCCGCTTCTCCCGTTTGCATGCTTTCAGACAGGCGATGAGACACGTGCTGTTTCGACTCAATGTTCTTTAGTTTTTTTAGCTTTTGGTATTCAACTGCGATTGATTTCACGACCCAAATCGCAATTATTCCAATACAGATAATATAAATTGAAAACAACCCAACATTTTGTTGCCAAATCTCATATAAAGAAATGCCCAGCTCGGTAGCTATCAAAGTTGCGAATGCAATTAACGACCATTTAGCTAACTTAGACATTCGGCTTTTTCTATGCGCAATACGGCTTATTGGCTTATCATCAATGTTATCCAAGAGTTGTGAGAGTTCATTTTCATGAAAATCAGCATCGTCAAATTCTCTAGCTGACTTTAACAGCACTTGAGTCTGCTGATCTTGCATGCTTTGTGAAAATTCCTTTGCAGGTTTAAGCTCTACTTTATTGTCTTGTTTACTCAAGCTTATCTCCTAATAAAAACTGTAATAAATGATCCAACCGTATATGTTCAAGTTGAGGATCATTCAATTGTTCAATGTCCTGAGGCGGGCTAAATTGAGTAAAGTTGAACCCTTGTTGCTGCCAAAACGCCATGTTGGGTAACCGCTTAGGCACTTCACCTGGGTAAATGGTGATAGCTTCACCAGTGAGGTTTCGTCCTTTTACCACTTCAATGTCATTGCCGTCGGATTGAACCATGCCATGCTTAGTTGCCTTTATCGCGCTAATTGCCATGGTTTCAACCTGACAACCTTTTATCGCTGCGAATTGTTGTGAACTGGCGAGCATGTCATTTAATAGACAGAGCAAGTTAGCTTGTTGATCACGGGTTATATGATCAACTTTACTGGCCGCAAACAATAGTTTATCAATTTTAGGTGAGAACAAACGCTTCAGGATATTTGATTGACCAAATTGATAACTTTTTAGTATCTGTGATAAAGCATCACTCATGTCATTAACTTGCGCAGCCCCTCGGTTCAATGCGCTCAAACTATCAATCAAAACAATTTGACGATCAAAATGACAAAAATGATCTTTATAAAATGGTTTGACTACGTTCGACACATAAGCTTGATATCGCGTTTTTAACACAGCAAAATTCGAATTTTTCGTTGCGCTTTTTTCTAAATCAGCAAGCTCACTTTCAGATACTCCCATAATCGGAAACCACGTCAACAAAGGTGAGCCTTCCAGCTCACCAGGTAATATCATTCTTCCTGGCTGAGCCAAATAAAACCCTTGATTGTCGACTAAATCATTCAATAACTGATGATAGAGTTTTGCTGCCTTTTCAATGCCCCTAGCATCGACTTCATCAACCAGTTTGATCTGACCTGCTTGCTGTTCAAACTCAGTAAATAACGGCGAGTTTTTTAGTATAGACATTCGCTTTTGTTGCTGAAGACACCACTGACTAAAACTTAAATCGAGCAATGGCAAATCGAGCAACCATTCGCCTGGATAGTCAATAATATCTACTAATAATTTGGCCTTATCAGTGAACTTACTAATAATTCCAGATTCAGGTTGATAATGGATCGCTAAGCGTATTTGACTAATATTACGTGTTGATTCTGGCCACCGCGATGGCGATTGTGTCAATGAATGCATTGCACTTTGGTAATTGAAACTCGGGATCGCCAGATCAGGTTGTAATTCACGCTCTACGCCCAATAGTCGTTGTTCTCGACTCAGCTGCCATAAGGGTAAATTGGCACCTTTATTTGGATAGCCCGATTTCAACAATTGGTTCACTAACCCAGTAATAAACGCGGTTTTACCCGCCCCAGATAACCCAGTAACAGCTAAGCGAATGTGTTTATCGGTTGAACGCTTTACCAAAGATTCAGTTTGACGTTTTGCTTTTTTAAGACTGTTTGAAAATAAATTCATATCGTGGAGTATTACTCACGTGAAAAGTTTAAAACAAAAAAGCGCAAATCAATCTGCGCCTCTCATAATGATGTGTTCAACTTATAAACTTTCAATTTCACGTTTTAAATCAAACTGCTCTGAAGTAACATGTCGCTCTAGGTTGCGTAATCGTAGCTCTAAAGCTCGGAATTGTTGATTCACATCTTGCAACGCTTCTTTGGCTGGCTCACCAGATTGCCAAATCTTCTTTTTTACCTCAATGTCTCGTTTCAAACTCGAAGATTTCGCGGTATCAGGCTTGTTGTCCAATATCATCCATAAGGCAATATAAATAACGAAAACAATTCCGTAGCCACCCAACAGAAAAATAGAAGCGGTCACCACTCGAACTAACCAAGTTTCAAAACCAAAGTACTCAGCAACGCCTGCACACACACCAGACACTTTTCCTTGCTCAGGAATGCGGTAAAGTGTTCTTTTAGCTTGATTGGTCATCTTTTTTCCTCCAATCTGGAGACTCCGAATCTAACAGCTTTTCCAGTGTTTCAATACGAGAAGCCATTTTATCGCCTCGTTCAATCAACTCGTTAAGCAATTTGTATTCATCATCACTGAAACCTTGGCTAACCTGTTTTTTACTTCGATAATGAAGTACTAACCAAAGTGGAGCCACTATCATCATAAAAATAATAATTGGCGCGATAATAATGTCGGAAACCATATTCACCTCGATATATCCCTATCTAAAGTTATTTATTTTTTTTAGCGTTAACCTTTGCTTTTAGTGCTTCAAGTTCACTGTTAACTTTATCTTCTGCTTCAAGTGCGGCGAATTCATCAGCCAGTGAGCCTTTGCTACCTAATTCGTATGACTCGACTTGAGATTCAAGATCTTCAACACGACGTTCATATTGCTCGAATTTGAGCATAGCGTCTTGCATTTTGCTTGAATCAAGTTGTTTCTTAACATTTAAGCGAGAAGAAGCGGTTTGTGTACGCATAATGATCGTCTTCTGGCGCGCTTTAGCATCGGCAAGTTTTTCTTGCAGTTGAACCACTTCTTCTTTTAAACGCACTAAATGCTCTTCAATCACTAACAATTCATCAGTTTGTGCTTTAACTAAATCACTGCATTTTTGCTTTTCAGTCAAGGCACCTTTGGCTAAATCTTCTCTATCTTTAGATAAAGCTAACTCAGCTTTGGCTTGCCAGTCCTGCACCTGCTCTTCAGCTTTAGTCATGCGACGCAACAGCTCTTTCTTTTCAGCTAAAACTTTTGCGTTAGTTGAACGAACTTCAACTAACGTATCTTCCATTTCTTGAATAATCAAACGAACCATTTTTTGTGGATCTTCGGCTTTATCCAATAATGAACTGATGTTGGAATTAATGATGTCTGCAAAACGTGAAAATATACCCATAATCCTTTCCTCAATTAATAATTGTGTCGAACTAACTAATACAGACTTTGTGCCAACCTTGCAAAACCGAACAAAATCAACAACATAAACAATTTGTTAACTTTTTCTTTCTTTTATTCTACTTGAGCATTATCATAAATTTCACCAAAAATTAGTAAATAAGACCAATAAAAAGTGGCTAACTCGTTCAAGCAAGACAATCTAATCGGTCAATCTAATGCTTTTCTAGAAGTATTAGAGCATGTTTCTCAAATTGCGCCACTTGCGAAACCCGTTCTTATTATCGGTGAACGTGGCACAGGTAAAGAGTTAATTGCTGAGCGATTACATTACCTTTCCAGTCGTTGGGATCAAAGCTTTATTAAGCTTAACTGTTCATCACTGAGCGAAAACCTACTTGAAAGTGAATTGTTTGGTCATGAATCGGGGGCATTTACAGGTGCCAAAGGCAAACATGAAGGCCGTTTTGAACGCGCTAATGGCGGAACACTTTTTTTAGACGAGCTTGCAAACACCTCAGGCTTAATACAAGAGAAGCTGCTGCGTGTAATTGAATACGGCGAATTTGAACGTGTTGGTGGCAGCAAAACCATTAAAACCGATGTACGCTTAATTTGCGCCGCCAATGAAGATTTACCCTCCTTAGCAGAAGCTGGCGAATTTCGTGCAGATCTATTAGATAGATTAGCCTTTGATGTTATTACTCTACCACCTTTGCGATTTCGTAAAGATGACATTAGGGAGTTAGCAGAATACTTTGCACTCGGCATGGTCAAACAATTAGAAATGCCTTTTTTTGCTGGATTTTCACCACAAGCAATACAGCAATTACTCGAACATCCTTGGCCAGGTAATATTCGCGAACTCAAAAACGTTGTCGAACGAAGTGTTTATCGTAACGGTACTGAAGCAACTCCAATTGAAGTCATCACCCTCGACCCTTTTGAGTCGCCATTCAGACCCCGTAAACGTGTGCGAACTTTGTCGCAGCAAACACCAACTCCAGTTGCAAATCAGACTCAAGAAGCGTTGACTGAAACTACAGAGCCAGAGGATAAAAAACCAGCATCTTGTTTTCGCTTTCCATTGAGCTTTAAAGAGTCAAGTGAACAGTATGAAATTGATATGATCAAACAGGCTCTTGAAATCAGCCAATTTAATCAAAAGAAAACCGCTGAAAACTTAGGCTTAAGTTATCATCAACTGCGTGGAATTTTGAAAAAGTACAATTTATTAGACAAACAATAACAATATCTTTGAATAAATACACAGCATTTAACTTGATTTAGATAAAGCTTTTATCAATATCAAAACTCTGTTGATTGCTCAATTTTATCGAACACTGCTAAAATGGCACTAACAATCCTACAAAATATAATTAAATTTATGAGCCTGTCGCAAATCAGGATAACACGAGGTTTATTCATCATAGCTACATTATTATTGGTAGCTGCGTGTCAACCGCCTCAATCTCCTAGCGGTTTAGTTTATTGCTCAGAAGGTAATCCACAAACATTCAACCCTCAATTGGTTACCTCGGGAACGACCATTGATGCGACGTCACATCAAATTTATCAACATTTGATCAAATATGATCCACTCACGGGTGATGTCACCCCATCTTTAGCTAAATCTTGGTTTGTCAGTGGTGATGGTAAAACTTATACCTTCATTATTCGTGAGAATGTGCAGTTTCATCATTCTAAGCGATTCACACCTACACGTAATTTGAACGCCGATGATGTGGTGTTTTCTTTTTCACGGATCATTGATAAAAACAATCCTTTTTATAAAACAGCAAAGAATGGCTTTCCATTTTTCCAAAGTATCGACTTTTCAGGGCTAGTTCAAAGCATCAAATCTGTCGGATCGAATAAAGTTGTTTTTCAACTAACAAAAAGTGACTCAAGCTTTTTAGCGAATTTAGCGACGGACTTTGCCGTAGTGTTATCGAAAGAATATGCCGATACTTTACTGTCAATAAATAAACCTAAGTATCTTGATCAACACCCAATTGGTACAGGACCTTTTAAACTAAAACAGTATGTTAAAAATGAATATATACGCTATGCACGTAATGATGCCTATTGGGGCAAGCCGGCGGCGGTCGAAACCTTAGTTTTTGATATCACGCGTAAGAGTTCAAAGCGATTAGCAAAATTAATTACTAATGATTGCAGTGTATCTGCACTACCCAAGCCTTCAGAGTTGATTGTTGTTGAGCAAAACATGCATGTTAAGCTACAGCAGCAACAAGGAATGAACGTTTCTTATTGGGCTTTTAATACTAACAAGCCACCTTTTGATAACGTGAGTGTTCGTAAAGCATTGGCGTTAGCCATCAATAAACAAGCGATTTTAAAAGCCGTATATAACAATTCGGCTAGCATAGCTGACGGTTTATTACCGCCTGCTTCGTGGGCATTCGACCCAAGCTTGGATACTCAAGAATATAACCCTGTTAAGGCAAAACAACTATTACAACAGGCAGGCGTTAATAATCTTACACTCGATATATGGACCTTACCAACAGCCCGAACATATAACCCGAATCCCATTAAAACATCGCAATTAATCCAAGCCGATCTTGCTGCAATTGGCGTTAAAGCTCGCATAAAAAGCTATGATTGGAACGTATTTGTTAAGCGACTAAGTAAAGGAAATTACGATTCAGTGTTAATTGGCTGGAATGCCGATAATAGTGATCCAGATAATTTCTTTTCACCATTTTTAAGTTGTGCTGCATTGCAATCAGGTAATAATCGCTCCAACTGGTGCAACAGTTCATTTGATGACTTGCTCACTAAAGCTAAATCGGTGACTACACAACAAACCCGTAAGGCATTTTATCAAGCCGCTGAAACCATTGTTATGCAGCAACAACCTGTTGTTCCACTAGCACACAGTAATCGGATGGTGCTTAAACGTAACAACCTTCATGGCGTACATTTAACGCCATTTGGAGGCATTTCTTTTGCTGATGCAATACTCGGAGAACCAAAGCTTGCAGGATCAGCACCTACGAAACCAAAACCTCCAAAGGATTTGAATTAATGAGTTGGTATTTACTGCGTCGGCTGAACTTATTCATCGCCACTTCTTTTGTGATGTTATTGGTACTGTTTATATCAACTAAATTGTTTCCCGTTGAGCCAATAACGGCATTGAGTGGAATAACGTCTCAAAACCATGAAGTGCAACAACAAGTTCGCCAGTTATATCACCTTGATAGCAATATGCTCAGTCAGTTTTATGCCTATATAAAGCAAAGGGTCACTGGCAACTTTGGTATTTCAACGACCTCGCATCACCTCGTTATCGACGAATTGAGTTCTGTTTTACCTGCATCGTTCGAGTTAGCTTTTGTTGCAGGCCTAATTGCCATCATATTGGGGGTTCCAATAGGCGTGCTGGCTTCATTTAATCAGCACAAAATGACACAGAATGTAATAATGGCAAGCACCTTAACTGGTTATTCGCTGCCTGTGTTTTGGCTGGGGCTTATCTTAGCTCACTGGTTTGGCGTACAGAGAGATTGGTTACCCATTTCAGGCCAGATTAATTTATTGTATGAAATTGAGCCCGTTTCTGGTTTTATCATTATCGACAGTTTATTTGCGACCAAAACTTATGGTATGACTGCTTTCTATGATGCACTGCAACATTTAATTTTACCCGCTGTGACCTTATCCATTTTACCATTAACTGTAGTGATAAGAATGACTCGCGCCGCGATGATCACGGTAATGAATAAGACCTATATCCGCGCCGCAGAAGCAAGAGGACTGAGTACGATTCAAATTGTACTGACTCATGCCTTGCCCAACGCATTAATTCCAGTTTTGAAACAACTGGGGGTGATGCTGGGGTCGTTTGCCAGTTATGCAATATTGGTTGAAGTGAGCTTTTCATGGCCAGGTGTTGGCTACTGGTTAGTATCTGGTGTTTATCAGCGCGATTATACCGTGATCCAAGGCGGTGTGTTTGTGGTTGCTATGCTGATCATCTTTTTAAATATTTTGATTGATGTGATCCATACAGCGACCAATCCGATTACCAAGAAAGAACTTTATGCCACAAATTAAAATTTATCAGGACGATTCTATTCCCTCTCCTGCAGCTCGAACATGGAATGCTTTCTCAGCTAATCCGTTTGCTTTAGTTGGATTATGGATGCTGGTGCTGTTAGGTCTTATCGTTGTCTTTGGTAGTGCCATAGCGCCATTTCCTGCTGAAATGCAAGATCCAAATTCCCTGTTAATACCGCCATCATGGGATCCCAATGGTTCAGTAGAATATTTTTTAGGGACAGATGGTCTTGGACGAGATATTTTTAGTCGAATTCTGCATGGTACCCACCTGACGTTTGGATTATCGCTCATTGTTGTCTTATGTGCGTTAATTGTTGGTTTTGTAATAGGCTCTATTTCCGGAATGATGAAAGGCCTCAAATCGAGTATTCTTGGGCACTTATTAGATGCTTTATTATCGATTCCATCATTGATCTTAGCAATGTTAGTGGTTGCTGTTTTAGGGACAGGATTATTTAATGTCTTCTGGGCGGTCGGTATTGCTTTAGTGCCACAATTTGTGCGAGCAATCCATCAGGCCGTCCACGAAGAACTACAGAAAGAATATGTCACGGCTGCACGCCTCGATGGTGCCAATTCACTGCAAATATATTGGTATGTGATCATGCCTAATGTTTGGGAAATAGTAATAGTGCAAACCACCTTGGCTATTTCCGTGGCGATTTTAGATATTGCGGCACTGGGTTTCTTAAATTTAGGCGCGCAAGCACCGAGCCCTGAGTGGGGAGCGATGGTGATACAAGGAACTGAACACTTTTTGATTGCACCTTGGACTGTTACCATTCCGGGTTTTGCAATTCTTATTAGCGTGCTCGCCATTAATCTTGTTGGCGATGGTCTTCGTTCGGCATTAACACCAGCTAGGAGTTAACTATGCCTTTACTCGATATTCGCAATCTAACCATTGAACTTGATACACCTCATGGCAAAGTCAAAGCCCTTGAGAAAGTAAGTATGACCCTCAATGCAGGAGAAATCCGTGGACTGGTTGGAGAGTCGGGATCTGGCCGTAGCCTACTCGCAAAAGCTATTATCGGTTTATCAGACTCAAATTGGACCATCAGTGCCGACAGGATGATGTTCGATGGTCAAA
>JBMYXI010000047.1:0-25024 GCA_049608225.1 Parashewanella sp. | reverse complement strand
ATTCAGCGAGGGATTTTAAATCCCTTGTGTCTACCGATTCCACCACTCGGGCATCTTAACGCGTTTATCACCGATAAATAATAAACTAGATGTTGCAATCAATTGGAGGCGCGACCCGGAGTCGAACCGAGATCGACGGATTTGCAATCCGCAGCATAGCCATTCTGCCATCGCGCCATTCTCAAGAAACCTTTCAACACAAAATGCATTAACAAGTTGTTTCCCTTGACTGCGAGACGCATTCTACGGATTTAATTAATCGAGTCAACGCCGATATGGTGTTTTTTATGGAATTTGAGTTTGCATGAGGATTATTTCTACAATGAAGTCAAAAAACGATCGTTTTGACATAAAATCAGTGACATTTACGCAAAATGATTGATGCTTTAGTTTAATTTATACTGGCTAGAAAAAGCTTGTTGTTGTTTTTCAGTGTCTAAGACTTCTCGTACATGATTTTCTAGTTTTGTTAATCCCCATCGTTTCCCTTCAATTATTGCCCGTTCACTATCTTGTCCATTCTCTAAAAACTCAATTAATGCTTTTAACGCACCGTTACGATTTCCTGTCGCACAATGCAATAATGTTGGCTGGTCTTTAGCGTCATCTAACAATTTTCTAAGTGCGAGTGCATTTTCAAAAGTGACGCCCTCTTTTCCCACTATTGGTAGTTTGTGAAGAACAACACCTAATCGTTTAAGTTTCACTGCTTCTTCTTTTTTCCATTGCTCGCTTGTCTCTGGTATCAGATTAATTACGCACTCAATTCCATAGTGATGAAGTGCTTCTAACTCCCCACTCGTTGGTTGACCAGAGCTAAATAATTTCTCTGTCACTTTTGTTAGATTCAACACACTGAGCTTACATATCTCATTTGGGTCAAAATGCGATATGTTTGCACCGATAGGATTCACCACTGAGGTAATGTAAGTTGGGGCGGTAGCCATACCCAGTCTCAATTAAATAAATGAAACTGTACCCCTTTTCATCTGAATTAAACTTGAACAAAAAAGGCATTCCAATTGGAATGCCTTTTATTAACAAATCTGTATGCTGTTAGCTATTCGGTAACGAAAGTGTCGTTAATCCCAACATTTTTTGCATCACACTTAATACTTGGCAGCTATAACCAAATTCGTTGTCATACCAAACGTATAGAGTGGCACGTTGCCCCTCAGCAATGGTCGCTTGTGAATCGACTACACCTGCGTAGCGAGAGCCAACCAAATCGCTAGAAACAATTTCCGTGGATTCGGTAAAATCGATTTGATTTTTAAGTTCTGAATTCAATGCCATTTCGCGAAGATATTCATTCATTTCTTCTCGATTAGTTTCACTCTTCAAATTCAGACTCAAAATCGCCATTGAAACATTTGGCGTAGGCACACGGATCGCATTACCTGTTAACTTACCTTCCATTTCTGGTAATGCTTTAGAAACTGCTTTAGCCGCACCTGTTGAAGTAATAACCATGTTCAAAGCAGCACTGCGACCACGACGGTCTGACTTATGATAGTTATCAATCAAGTTTTGATCATTGGTATATGAGTGAATGGTTTCAACATGCCCATTTTCAACACCATATTTATCATTGATCGCCTTTAATACCGGTGTAATGGCATTGGTGGTACAGCTCGCAGCAGAGATAATACGATCTTCCATCGTAATATCGTTCTCATTAACACCATAAACCACGTTTTTAATAGCACCTTTCGCTGGCGCAGTTAACAATACTTTAGCAACGCCTTTAGATTGTAAGTGTAAACCTAAGCCTGCTTCGTCTGACCAAATACCAGTATTATCGACAACCAGTGCGTTATTAATTCCGTGCTCTGTGTAATCGACTTCATCAGGAGAGTTAGCGTAAATAATTTGAATATACGTACCATTGGCGATAATCGCATTATTTTCTTCGTCAATTTCAACTGAACCATTAAATGGTCCATGTACAGAATCACGACGCAATAAGCTGGCACGCTTCTCTAAATCCCCTTTACGACCACCACGTAATACGATAGCTCGTAAACAAAGTTTATTGCTCTGGCCTGTTTTTTCAATCAACAAACGTGCTAATAGGCGACCGATACGACCAAATCCATAAAGTACAACATCTTTTGGTTCAACATCTGTACTATGATCAATGCCTTGAGCTAATTCTAATGCCATGTAAGCTTCAATGTTGCTTGCATCAGAATGATCACGCCAATAGTTTACAGCAAGTTTACCGATATCAACTTTACAATGCTTCACATCAAGCTTACTAAGCGCTTCAACAAATGGAAAGCTTTCGCGTAAACGCAGTTTTTCACCAACATGCTTACGAACTAAACGGTGAGACTTGATGATGTCAATTGTTGACGCATTAAGAAGCGGCTTACCATAAACAACAACTTCTACACCTTGGTTTCGGTACAATTTACCCAACAAAGGCTGCATAGCCTCTGCCATTTCGAAACGTTCTTGCCAACTCTTTAGGTGTTTATCAGCGTTCATCTATACATCCTTTATTTCACATTTCTACGAGCCAGAAACTCGTTGTGAAAATCGATCAATTGTAGGGGTTAGAGGTTTCTGTCATCCAGAATCGGCGGCAATTGTAATGAAATCTGGCGCGATATGCCAGCAAACTGATGAGTCGCAACCTTGTAATTTTATTATAAAAACTCACTTAAAATGGTATTTGATAAGCTTATTTTTTGTAATAAAACATCAAATAGTGTTATCGCTGATAAATTTTTACTAACTTAAACTGATAATCAATCAGTTAGGATTAAATAATGTAAAAATAATCCTTTTATAAATTTTTATTGTTAGCATTCTGATGGTCGATTTTTGCATCATCGAAACATTAGCATGGGTTAACTCACCTATAATGAACCAATCTTGCGCTGTTTACTGCTCATGTTACAACTGTACCACTAGCTAGATAAAGCGGCCTACCCGAACCATCACTTTCGGCCGCCACGTGATATTTATCACGTACTGAACAACGATAGGCTGATATTCTCCCCCCTCTTGTTACTAACGTTGCAATTCAAAACAGCATATCTAGCCTTAAAAATGCGATCGATGTTGGAAAATTACATAACACCCTTAGAATAAGTCACGAAAATGGCATTAAATCTTGACTAAAGCCATTAAAACTGTAATTTTATAACCAATTTATTTTCACCCAGCTTTGAGGGATATCAAATGACAATTCGCGTTGCTATCAATGGTTATGGCCGTATCGGCAGAAATGTATTACGCGCACTTTATGAAAGTGAAAAAGATTACCCAATTCAAATTGTTGCATTAAATGATTTAGGCGACTCTGAAATTAATGCTCATCTTACTCAATATGACTCAGTTCATGGCCGTTTCAGCGCGAAAGTTGATCACGATGATGAAGCGATTTATGTCAATGGAGACAAAATTCTCACATTCCAAGAGCGTGACCCTGCAAAGCTTCCTTGGTCAGACTTGAATGTCGATATCGTGTTTGAATGTACGGGTATTTTTACTTCAAAAGAAGCTGTACAGCCTCATTTAAACGCTGGCGCCAAAAAAGTAATCATTTCAGCGCCAGGCAAAAATGTAGATGCGACTGTTGTTTATGGTGTGAATAATGATGTATTAACTTCAGATATGACGGTTATTTCAAATGCATCATGTACAACAAACTGTTTAGCTCCGTTCGCGAAACCGTTAAATGATGCAATCGGCATCGAATCAGGGTTAATGACGACTATTCATGCGTATACCAACGATCAACGTTTATCGGATGTATATCATACTGATGTCCGTCGTGCTCGTGCGGCTGCGATGTCAATGATCCCAACCAAAACTGGCGCTGCGGCTGCTGTTGGTCTTGTGGTGCCTGAACTACAAGGCAAATTCGATGGGATGGCGGTTCGTGTACCAACGGTAAACGTTTCTCTCGTGGATCTATCTTTTATTGCTTCTCGCGATACAACAGTTGAGGAAGTCAATGACATTATTAAGCGTGCAGCAAGTGTTGCTCCAATGTCAGAAGTACTTTCTGTAAACGAAAAGCCATTGGTGTCCATCGATTTCAATCATGACGCACACTCTTCAAACTTCGATGCCACACAAACTCGTGTCAACGGACGTTTAATCAAAGTAATGTCTTGGTATGATAACGAATGGGGCTTCAGTAACCGCATGCTAGACAATGCAGTGGCATTGATGAACGCCAAGTAAAACGTTAAATATGTCCCCCAAGAAAGCGCTTAGGTTTAGGCGCTTTTTTTGTCGCACGTTTAGTATTATATGTTCACTATTTTTTAAAGATGCGTTTCAGGTTTTGCCAACGAAATGTTAACGCAACGAATGTTAAAGCAATATAGATACTGGGCTCGATGATCTCAGATTTCACTGACCAATAAAAGTGAATGACGATTAATACTGCAGCGACATATATCCAGTTATGCAACTTTTGCCAATTTCGCCCCATTTTTGCCATAAGCTTTTTAAACGAGGTAACCGTTAAAGCAAATAAAATAAGGTACGCAGCTACACCGACTAAAATATAAGGCCGTTTAAAAACTTCTTCCCCTAGTAAATGCCATTCAAATACAAGGTCAAAGCTAACATACGAGAGAATATGCAAACTTGCATAAGCAAACACATATAAGCCCACTAAACGGCGGGTTTGCATCAACCATGGTAACTTAAATTTCTTCGCTACAGGGCTTATCAGCAGAGTAAGTAAGAGTGTATTTAATGCACCTATCCCAGTGTAATGAATGATGTATTCAACGGGATCACCGCCAGCGCCACCATCCATTACATTCAATACTAAAAACACAATCGGAATAATCGCAATCGAATGAAATAATGCTTTTATCCACCTAAGTTGTATTTTTGTCACTCGTCGCATTAAAAATTCTTCCTCAAATCTAGCCCTTTATATAAAGATGCAACTTGTTCAGCATAACCATTAAACATCTGGGTTGGGATCCGCTTCGCTGAAAACAAACCACCCGCGCCTATACGTCGCTCTGTTGCTTGTGACCATCTAGGATGGTCCACTTCTGGGTTGACGTTAGCATAAAATCCATATTCATTCGGTGCCAAGATATTCCAGCTGGTTGGCGGCTCTTTATCTACCAGACGGATTTTCACGATCGATTTTATGCTCTTAAAGCCATATTTCCAAGGCACAATTAATCGTACTGGCGCACCATTTTGAGGTGGCAGTGTTTTGCCATATAAACCAACTGCTAAGAAACTTAATTCATTCATTGCTTCTGGAAGCGTTAGACCTTCAACATAAGGATAAGCGACACCACCACCGACAAAACGATTGCGCTGCCCTGGCATTTGCTCAGGATCATACAAGGTTTCGAACGCCACGTATTTCGCTTTACTGTTTGGCATAGCTTTTTTAATTAGATCAGCCAGCGAGAAACCAACCCACGGGATCACCATAGACCATGCTTCAACACAACGAAGTCGATAAGTTCTTTCTTCAAGGGCAATAAGTTTATATAAATCGTCATAATTCAAAGTAAGCGGTTTATCCACTTCACCTTCAATAGTTAGCTGCCAAGGGTTAACCTTAAACTGTTGCGCATTCTCTTCAGGATCGGTTTTTCGCGTACCAAATTCATAAAAATTATTATGAGTGATTACTTTATTTTCTGGCGTTAAAATTTCCGACGTTTGAAAGTTGTTATTTTTAGAAAATGTTAACGGCGCAACTTTGAACATGTCTTTCGGTTTTTTCTCACCAAAAACATCAAATAAACCAGCTTGAACATTGGTTGATAAACTGGCAGTTGCCGCGCCTAACCCCAATGCTTTAATAATTTGCCTACGAGATTTGAATACTGATTCTGGCGTGACGTCTTGTTCAGGCAAATCCCATGCAGCTTTTTGGCTAATGCCTTTGGTAAAATTTCGTTTATTTGTCATTGCACACCCCGATTGTACTTCTCTATAGAGAATAAGTCTGTTGCTTATAGGACAGTATCTAACGCGTTAATCTTTCCCAAAAAATAAAAATAATATGCCGTATTAATTTATCTATTTGAAACTTGAAGCAAGTTAACAAGCATGCCATGATTCTTGTTTTAATATTTTATTTTTATTGAGCACAAAAATGCCCCAATTTTCACCTTTTGAATCCTTATCTATTGCTGAAATTATAGTCATAGCTGGAGTAAGTGTTTTATCTATTTTGATAGGTGCACTTTTTAACCAAAAAATGACCCGTTCGCGCTGGCAGCAATTAACTCAACGTAATGAGTTACAGCATCAAGCTATCACTGATCAATTACAACAAAAATGTGATGAATTGACAGAGCAATTAGCGACAGCACAGCAAAGATTGCAAGAATACAGTCAAGCATTAGGCAAAACACAAGCTCAAGCTGAGCAGTTAACTCAAGTTGAAAAAAAGCTACAAGAAGCACAACATAAACAGATGGAAGCGCAGCTATCTCTTTCAAAATCCAACGCGATGCAAAAAACATTACAAGCAAAACATGAGGCTGAATCTCAAGCCCTACAGGATAAAGTTGTGATGTTGGAATCTGCAGAAGCTCGCCTTAAAACCGAATTTGAAAATCTGGCTAACCGTATTTTTGAAGAACGAACTGAAAAATTCAGCCAACAAAATGATTCGCGTATTTCTCATTTATTAAATCCATTTAAGCAACAGCTAGAAGGATTCCGCCAACAAATTAAAGAGTCTTATACCCACGAGCAAAATGAGCGTAGCGCATTAAAACATCAACTTGAGCACTTACAAACGCTCAATCTGAAAATGAGCCAAGACGCCATTAACCTGACTAATGCACTTAAAGGCGATAACAAACAACAAGGTAATTGGGGCGAAGTTATTCTTGACCGAGTATTACAAGAAAGTGGCTTGCGTGAAGGGCATGAATACCAAACACAATCCGATTTGAAGAACGATGACGGTAAACGCTTTAAACCCGATGTTATCGTTCACTTACCTGAAAATAAAGATGTGGTCATTGATTCAAAAATGTCGCTTGTTGCTTATGAGCGATTCTTTAATAGTGAAGATGACGTCGAAAAAATACAGGCAACCAAAGATCATATCAGCTCACTACGTGCTCATATAAAGGGGCTCAGTCAAAAAAATTATCAGCAACTGCATGGCATTAAAAGTCTTGATTATGTACTGATGTTCATTCCGATTGAGCCTGCATTTTTACTTGCCTTAGAACATGACGGCGACTTAGTGAATTATGCCCTTGAAAATAACGTGATGTTAGTCAGCCCAACCAACTTACTCGTTGCCTTACGTACCATCAATAATATTTGGCGTTACGAGTATCAAAACCAACATGCTCAGCGCATTGCGCAACACGCTGGAAAAATTTATGACAAATTGTGCGGCTACTTAGCTGATATGCAAAAACTTGGTCGTGCATTAGAAACCGCGGATGCCAGTTTCAATACTGCGATGAAGAAATTATCTACTGGTAAAGGCAATCTAATTCGCCAAGCACACCAAATGCAGCAATTGGGTGTTGAAACGAGTAAGAAGATAGACAATGCATTTTTAGATGATGCGCTTAATGAAAATTTAGATGCAGAGCAAGAAAACAAATAACTTTTTCTTTATTTTTAATCACCTAACAACAAGCAAAAAATACAGGCTGTACTAAGCTAAGCAATAGTTATTTTGGGAGGCTAGCCTGTATGCTCGACATCAATGAATATGTAAAACTCACCATCAGTTTATTTGCGATCACCGTTCCTGTTGCCGCCGCTGCGGTTTATCTTGGGCTAACCAAAGATTACAGTGATAGTGACAAGAAAAAAACCATATTTGCTACCGCTACAATGTATTTTTGCATTCTTACTCTATTCACCTTTTTTGGTGAAAATGTGCTGGGCTTTTTTTCCATTTCCATTAACGCATTTAAGATAGCAGGCGGCATAATTCTGTTTACAAGTGCCTTGCAGTTGGTCAACAGCAAAAAAGACAAAGTAAAAAATGCAGATAGTGAACATTCTTCAAGTCCATTAGGGATAGCCATTGTGCCGCTTGGCATGCCATTATTGGTCGGTCCCGGCAACATTAGTACCATTGTTATTTACACTCATATGCACCCATCATTGGAGCATGAACTGTTTATGACTGGCGTAATCTTAACTAACACCGTATTTATTTTAGCTATTTTTAGTTTAATTAAACGTTTCGGCAAAATACTCAACGAACATGTTACCAATATCATCAACCGATTAATGGGCTTGATCATCGCAGCTATGGGGGTGGAATTTGTCCTTGCTGGTAGCATCAGTCATGTTTTAGAGCATTTACCGTCACTTTAAACTTAACTTTTATTCATGCAGACTATTAGCTATTGAATCCAATAAATCAGACACATAGAATAACTCCTTCAACAAATGCTTTGGACTAAATATGTTCTATCTTATCCAGTCAAATCAGATGGAATCACTCAGTCAACAATTGGCTGAGCTTCTTACGCAAGCGCCACAAAATTCAAATTTATTGCAAACCGAACAGATTTTAGTTCAAAGCCCCGGTATGTCGACTTGGTTACGACTTGAAGTCGCCAAACACAATGGCATCGCCGCCGCATTAGACTTCCCTTTGCCGTCGAGTTTTATCTGGCAACTTTGCCATCAATTCTTACCCGATGTTCCTGAGAAAAATGCCTTCACCAAGCCAATGATGACTTGGAAGATCATGTCTTTATTACCTCACCTGCTTCATTTAGATGAATTTATCAGTTTGCATGACTATTTGAGCGATAAACAAAGCAACGAAGATAGCCAACAAACGTCTGCATTGAAAATGTACCAACTGAGTAATCGTATTGCTGACATCTTTGATCAATATTTAGTGTATCGTCCTGAGTGGATTCACGCGTGGGAAAACAACGACAGCGAAATTGAACTGCCTGAAAACCAATTATGGCAACCCATTTTATGGCGGACATTACTCGACTTAAATAATAATCACTTAAAGCAAAGTCATTATCATCGCGCGAATCTCCATCAAACATTACTTGCCGCATTAAGCGACAACAACACAAGCTTTGATGAGTTTCCCAAGCGTTTATTCGTATTCGGTATTTCTTCAATGCCACCACAAATGCTAGAAGTGCTCCACAGTCTAGCGCAGCGAATTGACGTATTTATGTTTAACCTCAGCCCTTGTCAACATTACTGGGGCGATATTGTTGATCCTAAATTGCGGGCAAAAATGGCGCTACAATTTGCGAACAAACACCAATTACCAGAACAATGGGAAGATAAGCTTGAAGTCGGTAACCCGATCCTCGCCAATAACGGCAAAATGGGACGTGAGCTGTTGGATCTGTTACTAGAGTTACCTGAAGACAATAGTGATTTATCGATTGAATCGTTCCGCAGTCCTTTGAATGAAAATGCACCATCCATGCTTCATGGTGTTCAGCATGATATCTTAGAAATGGAAACATTAGGCGAGTCTTTAGGCCCTAATGCTGAACTATATCAAAAGCCACAAAACAAACGCATATTAGCCAAAGACGATGATTCAATTAAATTGGTAAGCTGCCACAGTCCGTTACGAGAGCTAGAAACACTGCATAACCATTTATTGGCCAAGCTAGAAGCGAATCCTAAGCTTCAGCCCAAAGATATTGTGATCATGCTGCCAGATGTCGCCTCTTATGCGCCATACATTGATGCGGTATTTTCTTCCAAACAGGGCAAACATTTTATCCCTTACGCCATTGCCGATCGTGGTGCAGCACAAGAATCGCCACTGGTTAATAGTTTTCTTAATCTCATGTCCATCAGTCAAAGCCGTTTTTCAGTTTCCGAGATCGTTAGTATTTTAGAAGTATCTGCCGTCATGCGTAAGTTTGAACTCGATGAAGACGAAGTGCACTTGATCAAACGTTGGCTCAATCAGGCAGGCATTCGTTGGGGACGAGATGGTGACAATCGTCAGCAACTTGGATTACCGCAGTTCCAACAAAACTCGTGGGCATTTGGCTTAAAGCGTCTTATTTTAGGTTATGCCTTAAGTGACGACAGCCCATTATATCTCGATAGTCTAAAAGTAGAAGGTGTAGAAGGCTTATCAACACAAGCTCTGGGGAAATTACTCAATTTTATTGAGGCCTTAGATCAATATCACCAACAATTTGCCGATAAATCAACCGCGAGTGAACGGCTTTATCAATTGGAGTCGTTAGTTGAAGATTTTTACCTTACCACTAATGACGAGTTGCCTGAATTGCAAGAGGTGCGCGAAGCCATCACTCAGTTAAAAACAGAGTTAATGAACTCTGGGTTTGACCAACCGTTGGACATTAGTATTCTTCATTCGTGGTTTAAGTCTGTATTGACCGAATCTCGTGTTGGTCAACGTTATCTTGCAGGTAACATTAATTTTTGTACCTTAATGCCAATGCGTTCCATTCCTTTTCAAGTCGTATGCCTACTGGGTATGAACGATGGAGTTTATCCGCGTACTCAGCACCCTATCGGTTTCGATTTAATGGCTAAGTTTCCTGCAAAGCGTGGAGATCGCTCTAGACGGCTTGATGATCGTTACCTATTCCTCGAAGCCTTATTATCAGCAAGGCAGCAGCTTTATATTAGCTACATCGGTGCTAGCGAGCGTGATAACAGTGAACGTATTCCCTCGATGTTGGTTTCGGAGCTAATTGAGTATTGCCAATTGTGTTACCGCAGCGAAAAAACTGCTACAAGCACAGGTAGCAGTAACGACATATTGCAGCAATTATTCAAACAACAACCATTACAGCCTTTTGATCCAAACCTTTATTTACAGAAAAACAAAATACAACAGAGTAATACAGCAATCACCAGCTATGATCCACAGTGGTGTCCGCCAACAAACAAGCGGCAAGATACTGATAACGCTTTTATTACTAAAGACACGCAAATAGACAACCAAGTCGAAAAAGATGAGCTAGATATATCAGCGCTCATTCGTTTCTATCGCAATCCAGCGCAATATTTCTTCAATCGCAGTTTGAACTTAGATCTCAACTTGAATATTGTTGAAACTGAGAATGATGAACCCTTCGCTCTTAATGCGCTAGAACGTTATCTATTACAAGATAAGTTGATCCAACGTGCGATTAAAGTTGGCACTGAAAGCATTGATGAAGGCTTCATCAATCAATTAAAAGCCACTGGCGATCTTCCTGTTGCTCCTTTTGACGAATTATTAATTGGTCAGTACCAAAAAGACATTACTCCACTTGTGAGTCGATGTTTATTTATTCGTGGTGATAGCACACCAACTTCGCTCAATCTAGATCTACAGCTCAATGGCGTGGCGCAAAACTTTAAATTGACAGGACGAATTGATGATGTTTCAGCTAAAGGCTTGATTAATGTTCGCCCTGGAAAAGCGCATGGCCGCGACTTAATTCGCCTGCATATAAGGCATTTGGCCATGAATGCCAGTGGTCTTAATAAACATAGTTTTTTATTAGACATCAGCCATTATCATGTGCTCACACCAATAGAGCCTGAGCAAGCCAAATTAGAGCTCACAAATTTGATCAATCATTATTATCAAGGGCTCAAACAACCTTTGTGTTTCATTCCAAAAACCTCTTTCGCCTATGTAACCGAAGATGGCGATCATTTCGAGAAACTGATGAGTGCACAAAAGCAGTGGTTAGATGAGCAAAGCCAGCTAGGAGAAGGTAATGATCCTCATTACCAGCGATTATTTACTTTCCCGGATGATTTCAATGAAACAGAGTTCGGGCAAACAAGCATGCAAATTCTCAAGCCATTATTATCCCATTACCAAAAAGACACTTTGGCAGAACTGAGTCACTTTGTTGATACTGCAATATTAAACGGAGGTTCAAAATGAGCAACTCTCAACCATTGAACCCACAAACTTTGCCATTAAGTGGACGCGGGCTCATTGAAGCTAGTGCCGGAACGGGAAAAACCTACACCATTTCAGGTTTATACCTCAGGTTGCTGCTTGGTCATGGTGGACAAAACCCGATGACTTGCGAGCAAATATTAGTGGTAACTTTCACCAATGCTGCAACAGAAGAATTAAGAGATCGTATTCGCAATCGCATCCGCCTTGCTTATCAAGCTTTTTTAGGTCTTCCTTGTGATGACACTTTTATTATCGACATACTTTCAGACATTAATGAAGCTGAAAAAAGTATTGCTCTTCGGCGACTGGATCTGGCATTAAAATCATTGGATGAAGCCGCTATTTATACCATTCATGGCTTTTGTCAGCGGATATTAACTGACATGGCATTCGAATCATCACTCTTGTTTGAAACCGAATTCACCATCGATGACAGTGAATACCTGCACCATGCAGTGCGCGATTATTGGCGACAATCTTGTTATCCACTGGATAGCACGCTTGCTCACGTTGTCCAGTCTGAATTTTCAGATCCTGATGCTTTATTAAGACAGATCCGCCCATTATTAAACAGCCAAAACAGCCAAGCTGTGATTACGCCAGAAGCCTTTAATACATTAACCACTAAGTTAACCCAAAGCTTAACTGAATTTAAAACTCGCTGGAAAAGCGAACATAATGGAGCATTAAAACAATTAAAAGCTTTGCCATTAAATGGCGCGCGCTTTGGTAAAGCTGCGGATGATTTCCCGAAACTGGATATGATGTTTCAGCGTTTGGGTGATTGGATAAAGTTCGGTACCGGCTTGCCACCTAAAGATGAAATGGACAAGCTGGCATTATCCAACATTAAACTGAATAAAGGTGGTGAATTGCCCCACCCTAAACAAGCAAAGTTACTGGCACATATTGAACGCTTAAATGAGTTAATCAAAACATTAAAACCAGCATTTCTTTATCAAGCGTTAGCCGAAATTAGAGTCAATTTTGTTCAGCAAAAACAACTGAAAAATGTGCTGACGCCAGACGACTTGTTGACTCAGCTTTCCTATGCGATTGAACATAATGCCGATGTATTGCCACAACAGATCAGAGAACGCTTTCCTGTTGCCATGATCGATGAATTCCAAGATACCGATCCTTTGCAATTTGATATTTTTTCAGCCATCTATCCGCAATCGCATCCACGAACGAATGACAAGGCACATGCTAACAATGCGCTTTTGATGATCGGTGACCCAAAGCAAGCCATTTACGCTTTTCGTGGTGCTGACATTCATACCTATATTGAGGCGAGAGAGCAAACTCAAGCCCACTATCATTTAGCAACCAATTATCGTTCTAGCCAAGCGATGGTAACTGGTGTCAACGCGCTTTTTGCTCTATCCGATGACCCATTTATTAGTGAAGCAATCAAATTCGAAAAAGTTGGTACACCAGCAAGTGCCGCCAATAAAAAACTCAATGATGAGGATGATAATTCTGCAGCACTTCGCCTTAGATTACTGAGTGAGGAAGATGGCAAAGGACTTAATAAAACCACAGCCAGAAAAGTTTTCGCTGAAGATACCGCCGCAGAAATTGTTCGCTTGTTGTCTGCTTCCACTGATGGTGACTGCGACATAAACGGTAAGCCGTTGCAAGCCAAAGACATTGCAATTTTAGTGCGAGATAGAAACGAAGCAGCCGTGATCAAGCAATCGCTTACTTCACGAAATATTGGCGCAGTATTTTTAAGTCGTGACAGTGTATTTTCCAGTATCGAAGCGTTTGAATTAGTGACAATTCTACGAAGCCTTGCAGATCCCAAAAATGAACGAAACTTACGTAATGCGTTAGCCACGCAATTGCTGGGTTACCATGCGCAAAAAATCCATCAATTTAATGTTGACGAGAATTTACGCCAACAACTACTTGAGCAATTTTTTAACCTTCATCAATTGTGGTTGAAGAAAGGCATCATCCCAGCATTATTATCACTTGCTAACGAAACTCAATTAGTCAATCGTTTGCTCAAACAACAAAACGGCGAACGACGACTCACCGACTTTCGCCACCTAGCAGAGTTGTTACAACAGAAATCTACTGAGCTAGACGGAATAAGTGCACTATTATCATGGTTCGAACAACAATTAATTACCACCAGCTCAGGCGACGAACAACAACTTCGTTTAGAAAGCGAACAAAACTTAGTCCAAATTGTGACAATACATAAAAGTAAGGGTTTAGAATATCCAATTTGTTTCGTGCCGTTTGTGAGCCTCGCCAGAGACAATCGCCGTCGCCCTGCCCCAATGATGTATCACAAAAATGGGCAATTACTTTGGGACATAGAACAAACGGATGAAGGTTGGGATTTACAAAAACAAGAAACCTTGGCTGAAGATCTGCGCTTGCTCTATGTGGCGCTGACTCGACCTGTTTACCGTTGCTATCTAGGGATAGCCAACCACAGTCGCTTTACCAAGAAGTCTGGATTAACTAGCCAACTACACGAAACAGCGATTGGTTACTTACTTGGGATCAGGGATAAACAATGTGATTTTACTTTAATTGAGCAACAAGCAAATACATTAACGAATGAAGCAATCTGTAGCGAGCAAATTATTGCCAATGCCATAGATACCACACAGTTAGCTCAAACCAGCCAAGATAGCGTAGCACTTGAAGCCAAAACCCTTGATAGAATCATGCTAACACCTTGGCGTGTAGGCAGTTATTCAGGTTTAGTCAGAAACATGTCCCATGCTCGGGTATTGCCTGGCATTGATGATGAAGGTTTGGGCTTAGCTGAGACATTTTGTGAAACTGATGTCACTCAGCCCGTGCTTAACTCGATGACCAAACTCGACCGTTTCAATTTTGAAAAAGGGGCCAATGCCGGTAGCTTTTTACACTTAGTATTGGAGCTCATTGATTTTACCAACGCCAAAGCTGATCTAGAGAAGCATTTACCTGACGCAATGAAACAATATGGTATCGAAGACATTTGGTTGACGCCTTTAATGGAATGGTATTTAGATTTGCTCGGTGCCCCGCTAAGACCCGCGCCTCAACAATGGGATGGCCTTAGTTTGTACAAATTAGCAAATCAACAAAAATTGGTTGAAATGGAATTTTACCTTCCAATAAAAACCTTAAGTGCCAAAAATCTCAATCAAACATTAATCGATTTTGGTTATGGCGATAACCTTGATTTTGATAATTTAAAAGGCATGTTAAAAGGCTTTATTGATTTGGTTTTCGAACATGACGGTAAATACTATATTGCCGATTACAAGTCCAATCACTTAGGTGATGATTTTGATTGCTACGGGACTCGCGCTATGTCACAAACCATGCTCGATCACCGTTATGATTTACAATTCATTCTTTACAGTCTGGCTCTGCATCGATACCTGCAAACACGCATTACCAATTATGACTATGATACTCACTTTGGTGGCTGCTATTACTTATTTTTACGTGGCATGTCAGCCAATAATCCAACTACAGGTGTCTTTTACGACAGACCTCCAACCAAACTTATCCAGCGACTTGATCAGTTGTTCGAAGGCAATATAACTCAAGCGTCTTCAGAGGAGGCTGCACAATGATTTACTGTAATAAACCTATGCCTGAACTGTTAAAGTATTGGCAGCAACAAAAGCTGATCACGCCACTGGATAGGCATTTCGCGATTGAAATGGGCAAAATGCATCACATTGATGAACCGCTATTTTTATTGATTTGCGCACTCTTGAGTAAACAGTTATCCACCCAAAACAGCTGCCTAGTGTTAGAACACATTGATCATGGCAACCCAATGAATGAATCTCCACGTTTATGCTCATTTGCTGTTCAGGGAGAAGAACTAGAGCAAGCGTTATTGTCATTTTCCGCAATCAGTCGTTTCGACGAAAACGCTAGCGAACAAACGCCATTAATTCTTGAACAAGGCCGCCTTTACCTGCAACGTTATCATCAGTTTGAATTACAAGTGGCACAAACCTTTAATCGACTAGCAAAGCCGGTGTTAAATGTCGATATTGACCGATTAACCAAAGAACTCGACTTAGTTTTCCCGTTAGATCCTAAAAATGAAAACGTCGATTGGCAAAAAATAGCAGCTGCAACGGCGCTAACCAAAAAGTTAGCAGTGATAACTGGCGGCCCTGGCACAGGTAAAACCACCACAGTCACCAAGCTATTGTTTTTAATTCAGCAACAACAATCGCTCAATATCAAGTTGGTCGCGCCGACAGGTAAAGCGGCGGCTCGATTAACCGAATCAATAAAAGCCTCAAAAAGTCGATTAAAGCAGCAATTACAGCACGCTGCCGATCAACTGGATTTAAATGCAATAGAAAGTATCCCTGAAGATGCTTCTACCTTACATAGACTGTTAGGCGTAATTCCAGATTCACATAAATTTCGTTATCACCAAGATAACCCGTTAAGGTTAGATTTGTTGGTGGTCGATGAAGCGTCCATGGTGGATTTGCCCATGATGCACAAGCTGCTTTCTGCGCTACCCGATCACGCCCGTTTAATTCTATTAGGAGATCAAGATCAACTGGCTTCGGTTGAAGCCGGCGCAGTACTCGCCGATATCAGCTCAGGCTTATTTAACGCCGAAGATATCGAACAGCCATGGACAATGCGATATTCTCACCAGCAAGCTGAACGACTGACGCAATTATCCGGTTTTTATTTGAATCAGTTTGCTGATGGTGACCAAAGTTTTGGTGACTGTGTGTGCATGCTACAGCATAGTCATCGATTTAAAGGCGATGCAGGCATTGGTTTATTAGCCACTGCGGTAAATCAATCGAATTTGAACAAAGTCATGCAAGTTTGGCAAAAACAATATCCAGAATTAAGTTGGTTAGGCCATGGCATCATTTCAGCCAATAAACTTGAGAATATCGGTTTAGTTACCATGATGAATCAAGCAGTAGAGTACTATCGCCCTTACTTGCTACAAATCCAAAATTTACAAGATAGATATCACAACCATGAAACCGTGGCAGATAGCCAACTCATTGAAGTTATTGAGTTGTTTAACCAATTCCGAATATTATGTGCCAGTCGAGCAGGTGATTACGGTGTGGAAGGCATTAATCATTACATCGCCGACTTACTCACCAAAAGAAAACTCATTGATGCGACACAAGAGTTTTATCTAGGGCGACCAATTATTATTAAAAGCAATGATTATAATCTTGGGTTATTTAATGGTGATATTGGCATTATTTTACAAGACTCAACCCAGCCAGAGCGATTAATGGCGCACTTCATTCAGGCTGACGGCACAATTTTAAAAGTGTTGCCCGCTCGACTACCTGGTCATGAAAGCTGTTTTGCGATGACGGTTCATAAAAGTCAAGGCAGCGAATTTGAACGTGTTGCCCTAATTTTACAACCTAAGCCAACTACAGCTCAGTGGCAATTGCTCACTAAAGAGTTAATGTACACGGGCATCACCCGAGCCAGATCACATTTTACCTGCTTAGGCTCACGAGAAGTATTTGAGTACGCCGTGCAACATGCCACTAAGCGAGCGTCAGGCCTTGCAAATAAATTATGGAACTATTAATAAGGTATTTAGTCATACAGTCATCATACAAGATGCTGCGTTAAGCTGTTTCTTAACACGACTCTGACTCAATTTTATAAACTAGGGAAAAATAAAATATGTTACGGACAACCATTCTCGGGCTTTTAATCATAATGACAACCGCCTGTGCAAATCATCAATTTGGCAACTCTTGTCGAGCAGCACCTTTGCCAGATCAAGATGGGAATACGCGAATAGACACCAGAAGTGCTCATGAAAAAGAGCATGGGTGCTCTAAACTTGACGCAGCTGTTGATATCATCAGTGCCATCGCTATAGAAGCATCGAAGGGACACTCCTGTGCAGAGAAAGCAGGTCAAAGCAAGATTGAGTGCCAGCGTCAAGTAAATGAAATCTCTGCATCAATTAACAAGCACATAAAAAAATAGCGTTATTCTTAGTCACCCAGTCAAAATATTGAAACCTTGCCCTTGCTTAACAGTAATGATGCTGACTAAGATGGGCAAGGTTTTAACATATCAATGAAATGCAGGACAGGAATGTCAAAAATAAATGTACTTTTGCTTTGTGGCGGCGGTAGTGATGAGCATGACATCTCGCTTATTTCAGCTAATTTTATTCAGTCGCACCTAATCAAACATCCAGATATTGAGTTAGTACGATTAGAATTAGACGGTAATGGCCGATATTTGGCTGAAGATACAACTGAAGCATATTTGACCCGTGAAAAAGAGCTAGTTTTTCAAAATCAAGCTCCAAATTGGAAAGTTGACTTTGTCATTCCATGTTTTCATGGATTTCCGGGTGAGACGGGTGATATTCAATCCTTACTTACGCTGTATCAAATTCCCTTTTTAGGCGCCGATGCACAAGCAAGCATTCATTGCTTTAATAAAGTAACCGCCAAACAATGGTTCACCGCGTTAGGCATCCCAAATACGCCTTACTTGTTTTTATCTGAATGTAATGAACAAGCACTTACTCAAGCTGAACAAGCATTTGATGATTGGGGTAGTATTTTTATCAAAGCCTCAAATCAAGGTTCGTCTGTCGGTTGCTACAAAATAGAAAACAAGTCTGAAATTAAACCAAAGTTAGCCGAAGCGTTCACCTTCTCTGATTACGTATTAATTGAAAAAAGCATCACAGCTAGAGAGCTCGAAGTTGCTGTGTATGAGTATGACGGTGAAATTGTCGCAACCTTGCCTGGTGAGATAGTTTGTGCCGAAAACTCGTTCTATTCCTATGAAGAAAAATACGCATCAAATAGTCTCGCCACAACGGATACCGTCGCTAAAGGCTTATCAAAAGCAATGACAGATCGCATTCGTCAGTACGCCATTAACGTTTTTAAAGGAATGAAAATCAGTCACCTGTCTAGAATTGATTTTTTTGTCACTCATGATGATGAAATTCTACTCAATGAGATCAATACCTTTCCTGGAATGACGCCCATTTCTATGTTTCCTAAAATGTTAGAAAACCACGGTGATGATTTCTCTAAGTTTATGGTTAATATAATTAAAAAAGAAACAGTTACTTGATAACTGTGGCATTAATCAGGGTTTTATCGCTAATTTGCTAGAAGTTGCCGAAAGTATGATAGACTTGCGCGCTAAATTTCTTTAAACACACGATGTGAGTATTACTATGTCTGATAAATTCAGCACTATTGAACAACGTGCCAGCTATGGTATTGGTTTACAAATGGGTCAACAACTAGCGGCAAACCCATTCGACGGTCTTGATATCTCAGCGGTTCAAGCGGGTCTAGCTACTGCATTTGCTGGTGAAGCAAGTGAAGTTTCAAACCAAGATTTAGAAGCTGCTTTCAACGAAATCAACCAAAGACTTCAAAAAGCTCAAGAAGCAAAAGCTGAAGTTGCAATGGCTGAAGGAAAAGCGTTCCTAGAAGAAAACGCTAAGCGCGAAGAAGTGATTGTTACAGAGTCTGGCCTACAATACGAAGTATTAGTTCAAGGTGACGGCGAAAAGCCAACTGTTGACTCAACAGTACGTACTCATTATCACGGCACCTTCACTAATGGTGACGTTTTCGACAGCTCTGTTGTGCGCGATCAACCTGCTGAATTCCCTGTTTCTGGCGTTATTGCTGGTTGGACTGAAGCGCTACAACTTATGCCTGTTGGCACAAAGTTAAAGCTTGTTGTTCCACATCACCTAGCTTATGGTGAGCAAGGTGCTGGCGGTTCAATCCCACCATTCGCAACTTTGGTGTTCGAAGTAGAATTACTCGCAATCCTTTAATGCCATAGCGCTATATACATGCTAGTGTTAACGCCAACTTTAACGTTGGCGTTTTTTGTTTTTAACGCACTATCAGGAATATAAATCATGAGTAAAGTCAAAATCGCAATTGTAGGCACAACTGGCAGAATGGGCCGAGTATTGATTGATGCAGCTAAGCATCACAATGACATAACTCTTGGCGCAGCGATAGAAAGAGCCGGTTCTACCTTAATTGGTGCTGATGCTGGAGAACTTGCTGGCATAGGCACCATGGATGTTGCAATCAGCGATTCACTAGACAAGGTAAAGAATGATTTTGATGTACTGATTGATTTCACCTCTCCTGAATCAACTCTATCTCATGTAACTTGGTGCGCAGCCAACAATAAAGCCATTGTGATTGGCACGACTGGTTTTACTCCATCACAAACACAGCAAATACATGCATTATCGACTCAGGCTCGGATTGTGTTGGCACCCAACATGTCTGTCGGTGTTAACTTGATGTGGAAGCTATTAGAAACTGCGGCACAAATCATAGGGCAACAAACTGATATTGAGATCATTGAAACCCATCATAGACATAAAAAAGATGCACCCTCAGGCACGGCATTGAAAATGGGCGAAGTCATTGCAAACACGTTAGGAAGAGACTTAAACCAATGCGCCATCTATGGCCGTGAAGGCATTACTGGCGAGCGAGATAAAGAAACGATTGGCTTTTCAGCCATCCGTGCAGGTGATGTGATTGGTGAGCATACCGCCCTTTTTGCTGATATCGGAGAAAGGTTGGAAATCACCCATAAATCATCCAGTAGAATGACTTATGCAAACGGTGCAATGCGCGCTGCTCTTTGGCTACACAAGCAACATAACGGTTTATATGATATGCAACAGGTGTTAGGTTTAGCCTAAATTAGTCGCTATCTCTTCTACCCAAGCCTTAGTTAAACTTCATTCATCAATGATTGCTGTTCCAAAGTTATATGCTATGTTTTTAGATATTCTTATATAACTTTGGTTTACTATGGCTGCCCCAGTTAATCCATCTCCTCAAATGAGCTCAAAGCTGCTTACCTCACTTGTTGATGATGGTAATTCACCGCATGTAAACACTGTTGTCGTCGAAGTAAACGGCAAAGATAGAACATTTAGTATAAGAAACGTTAATGGGGAGTATGAATGTCTAGAAGACAAAGACATACAAAGTGACGGAGAGCTAGCACTCTACCTTTTTAAGGCATTCTTTTTCCCAACCCATATCTACGCAACTTGTAAACAGTTAGTGTTATTTTTTCGAACGCCTTCGCCTCGATCCAACATACCTTCCCCTGAAACTAAATTTACTTTTGCAAAAAGCAACAGTTCGTTAGATAAACGAGTACGTGCCTTTTACACAGGGCAGAAAATCAATAAACTTCCTGCTTGGTCAAATAATGAACCTGAACTCTTGACTCAATTGAGAAATGGTTTGGAACGTTCACCTAAGTTTGTGACTGCGATAAAAGACAAGAAATACGATGAGGCAGCTCAATTAATGGATAGAGGTGTCGACTTATTATATAGAGACGCCGATGGGAAAACAGCAATCGATTACTTAAGACGTGCTGATAATGAAGAAGCAAGAGAATTATGGAATCGTATTTTACAATTAACTCATCAAACTCGCGTGCTCTAACTGAGCTATATCGACAAAATATCAACCGCACACTAATAATATTAAAATGACATTAATATTTATTCACTCATAACCTTCATTCTGTAATTGTTGTTATATTAGATATTTATATTGAACACACATTAGGTCAGCATATGGCTACAGTTACGTATACAGCATTACCCGTAAAGACTGCGCAGCAAAATGCATCGCAACTTTGCACTTCGCTTGCAAGTAACAACGCAGCATTAACTTATTGTTGTCCCAATGGGAAAAATTTTAATTTCAAATTAGAGCAAACTGGTAGTCAATATGTTTGTACTCAATCAAGTGTAGTCAATTTTTTTCTATCTCATCTTCCTCGCCCAATTGTTAAATCCGTACTTGGGTATGAAGTGATTCAAATCTCCATCGACGATTTAGCACAAGCGAACACAGTTATGGAGCACCATAAAGCAAATACCGTAACAACAATCAGCGAACCTGCGCTCATTGTCCGCGGCTTAAAGCGATCTGAGGAATTTGTCGCGGCTTGTCGAAAAAATAATATCAGGAAAGCCTGTACACTCTTTGAATCAGGGGTTAACGTCAATCATCGAGATGCATTCGGTAGAACGGCATTACATTACCTTTGCGAAAACAGTCGTTCATCAAACAATACTCGGTTAATCCAACAGTTAATTGCTTGCAGCGCAAATGTTAACGTCAAAGACAAAAGTGGAAATACAGCCATCGATCTAACAAGAGTGACAGGAAACCTAGCGTCATTGCAACAGCTCGTCGCCGCAGCAATACAAATGGAAGAACAATCACCAAAACCGAATTTCAACCGCAAATATAATGATAATTTCACACTACTTCACTTTGCCGCAGCTTGTGGAGATAAAAAAAGCGTAGCAAAGCTATTGCAGTACACATCCAGTTTTTCTCCTCGTAACTCAACCGGTACAACACCTTTAATATTTGCAGTTATGAATCAGCAATTTAACACTGTACAATTTCTGCTTAATGATCAACGATGCAATGCATCGATAATTAATCAAAGAACAAGGCAAACAGGTCGAACAGCGCTACATTACGCCGCAGAAAAAGTCGACCGTCAGCTTTATGACCTACTCGCTAAGCACGGTGCAGATGAAGGTATTAGAGATAAAAACGGAGATATTGCTGAAGCTTTATTTACTAAAAAGCATGATGATTCCAATTCATCGAGAACTCATCCGTTTAAGGTCCTTACTTCTTGGTTGAGTATTAACCCGTACACTCGCCTTTTTTAATGTTTTCTTGGTCAACAAAAAGTAAGCCTATTTATTCTCGTATCATTACTAAAAAAGGATAAATAGGCGCTTATATCGTTCGATAAGCCTCTTCCAACCATTTATTTAAAAAATTAATTTCGATAAATAGTTTGGATCAAATGATAACCAAATTGTGTTTTTACTGGACCATGTATTTCTAACACAGGCTTTTTGAAAACAACATTATCGAAGGCTTTCACCATTTCACCGGGACCAAATTCTCCTAAATCACCTTGCCTTTTTTTAGAAGGACACGTTGAATACTTTTTGGCTAACTTACCAAAATCTGCACCTTTATCCAGTTGCTGTTTCAGTTTTTCCGCTTCTTGCTTGGTTTTTACTAAAATATGTCTTGCACATGCTCTTGGCATAATCCCCCCCACAACACGACAGAATACTCCTGTATAAATTGTCTCGTTATCGTGCTGTTTCTGCCAGCATGATAAACGATCATTAACCAATCCGTTCCATTTTCGCTAAATAAAATCCATCAAAACCCGTCTTGGCTGGCGTAATATTTTCATCTTCAATGAATGTAAAATTCGGATTATTTGCTAAAAACGCATCGACTTGATCACGATTTTCTTCTGGCATAATTGAGCAAGTTGCATAGATCAACATACCGCCAACCTTCACCATTCGGCTATAGCTTTGCAAAATATCCTTTTGTAAATTAACCAATATCGGTAAGCGTTCTGAAGTATCTCGCCATTTTGAATCAGGGTTGCGCTTTAATACCCCTAAACCTGAACAAGGAACGTCTAATAACACTCTATCCGCTGTCAACTTCAAACGTTTAATCGTCTTACTGCTGGCAATAATGCGCGTTTCAACATTATGCGCACCAGCACGCTTTGCCCTTTCTTTTAATGCATCAAGTTTCCACTGCTCTACATCCATCGCAAGTAAGCGCCCTTTACCTTGCATTTGCGCCGCAATATGCAGCGTTTTACCACCGGCACCTGCACAGGCATCAACCACTCGCATACCAGGTTTTGCATCTACCGCTTGCGCTACCAGTTGAGAGCCTGCATCTTGTTGCTCAAATAGCCCTGATTTAAAGGCTTTACTGCGAAACAGTGGTGAGTTAGATGTTACCTCAAGGGCTGATTCAACACCTTTAACAAAACTGGTCTCTATGCTTTCTTTACTTAAGCTACGCTGTAGTTCATTAGGTGTCGTTTTCAATGCATTGGTGCGTAAAAATCGTTTAGCGGGTTCAATGAGCGCACGACGTTCAGCTGGCCATGCTTCGCCTAATTGCTTTGTGCCAATATCATTTAACCACTCAGGGCAACCATCCCACAACACAGCATTTTTTTGTGCGGTTTTTAAACTCAATTCATATTGGTATTTATTAAATTTACCCACACCAGATAAACGACCAATGCCTAACCCATGAAACTCATGCCAAACTATGATCAGCAGCTCTACGTTCTGCGCGGCATGCTCTAACTGTACGTTCGCTAAATGGCAATACAGGTTTAAGCGACGCATGATATCACCCACGACTTGGGTGATTCGAGCTTGCTCTTCTGGTTGAATACGGTTTTCTGAAAATGTTAATGAGTACCCTCGATCTAACGGCTTACCTTGTTCCAGTACATAGTTAAGAATACTTTTGACCAACTTTGATGAAGCAGGGGTTAGAGAGTACTTAAGCATTAATTTTTACCATAGGATTTAAATGGGCGCATCATAGGGATTCTGTCAGAGAAAATCCAGAGAAAAAGCTTAAAGAAAGACGAAATTTAACTTAGATCGCCCGTGGTTATGGTTCGTTACCGCGCCTTGTAGTTTCAAAATTAGGGCACAATCCAAGGCTTAGTTGATTAGTGTAAGTAGCATCATATAAAAAAGCCAGCTAAACGCTGGCTTTTAATTTGAGGATTTCCAAACTTAGTAAATTTAGAAACCTTCGACGCCTTTCATATTTGGAAGGTGATGAGCAATACCTTTATGACAATCAATACAGGTTTTTTCACCACTGGCTAAAGACGTTGAGTGCGCTTTAGCTGCACGTGGTGCCTGACGCGTAAAGTCCATATAATCAAAATTGTGACAGTTACGACACTCCAGAGAATCATTCGCCTTTAAACGTGCCCATTCATGCTCTGCCAACTCTCGACGTTTGCCTTCAAACTTTTCACGAGTATTGATAGTGCCGAAAATTTTACCCCACACTTCTTTAGATGCCTGCATTTTACGTGCAATTTTGCTGGTCCATTCATGTGGAACGTGGCAATCAGGGCACGTTGCTCTCACGCCACTTCGGTTAGTAAAGTGGATAGTGGTCTGCAACTCACGATAGACATTGTCTTCCATCTCGTGACAGCTAATACAAAATTGTTCGGTATTGGTTGCTTTTAGCGCAG
>JBMYXI010000046.1:0-25179 GCA_049608225.1 Parashewanella sp. | reverse complement strand
CTAAACCTGTTGTTTCTTACATTGCTGGTGTTACTGCACCTGCTGGTAAGCGTATGGGCCACGCTGGTGCAATCATCGCTGGCGGTAAAGGTACTGCTGACGAGAAATTTGCTGCACTAGAAGCGGCTGGCGTAACTACTGTACGCTCTCTAGCTGACATTGGTAAAGCACTACGTGAGAAAACTGGCTGGTAATCACCAGATTAGTTTTTTTGAAAAGGTCGGCATTGCCGACCTTTTTTGTTGTCAAATTTAAACTATCTCCTATGGAGCAAGCTACACCTTAATTTCAACAGTTTTATCTAAGTTTGAGAGGGTGCCGAACTGATGTTTTTAGGTTAAAGAGGCAATAGCGATAACATCGTCTGGTTTACATTTAGCTGAGTGACATGTATTTATACTCGTGACGCCTGACTAAGCATTGAAAGTTGCACCTTCAAGTCACAAGTATATTACTCAAAACGTTACAGTACGCGCTATTTTGTTGGTTGTAACTTTACAATGCCTTTACCATCAATGCCTACATACAAATACCCATCCTTGCCTTGCATTAAACTGCGAACCCGTCCGATGTCTTTAAAAGCTTTTTGCTGTGATATCACCTTATCACCTTGATAATTCACAACAGAAATAAAGTGGTACTTCAAAGAACCGACTAATAATTTTCCTTTTAATTGTGGATAGTTATCTGAAGTAACAAATACCATATCAGATGGTGCGATGGAAGGCGTCCATTGTGATAGTGGTGACTCCATCCCTTCTTTCTCTGTGAGATCGGTGAATTTCGTGCCTCTGTAGTTAATACCATAACTGACCACGGGCCAGCCGTAATTTAAGCCTTTTCGTATAAGGTTAATTTCGTCTCCGCCACGAGGTCCGTGTTCGTGTGACCAAATCGATCCTGTGGTTGGGTTGAGAGCCAGTCCTTGTGGGTTTCGATGACCATAGCTATAAATTGCGGGGTTAACATCTTTTTGATTGAGAAATGGATTGTTGTTGGGAATGCGACCATCCAAGTGAAGGCGATAAATTTTTCCTGCATCCTTAGTGAGATTTTGAGGGTTAACATCTCGATTAGCACGATCTCCTACTGAAAAATACAAGTAGCCATGATTATCAAATGCGATACGACTGCCAAAATGCCGACCGATAGTGGTGTTTTGTTTAGCTTTAAACAGGGTGTTAATGTTTTCTATTTGTTGTTTTTCTGAGTTTAACTTTGCCTGAACTAACGCCGTATTACTGCCATTTTCCTTTCCTTCAGGAGAGCTGAACGTTAAATAAATTAACTGATTATTTTTAAAATCAGGATGCAGCGCAACATCCAACAACCCACCTTGACCTCTCGCGCTTATAGTGGGTAATCCAGAGATTTCAATAGTTTTGTTAGTGCCTTTTTTGAGTAGCTTTAATTTACCGCTTCGCTCTGTGATTAAAATATCTTGATTGGGTAGCTGTACCATTCCCCAAGGGACATTAACTTCATTAGTAATGGTTATTGTCTTGGCATCAATTGGAATAAACTTGAGCTTTTCATAATCCACTGCCTGACTAGAAAGAGTAAATGCTGATAATAGCGAAAAAGTAAAATACTTTAGCATGTTGTGTCCTTATTATTAGATCCGTAGCAATGGTATTTTCCCGAATTCTAATTATGTTACCAAATTATTCCAAAGGGCTGTCTTTCTTTTTTGTTTTAAAATGCGAGGTGCAATCGTATCGCTAACCTCATAAGTCCAAATTCCCTCAAATCATATGACGCTACAGCTTTAATAGACACAAATTGGATTTTCAAGCTAACAACTCATTATTTTGTCCTGCCATTTTTACAGCCCATTTTTTATTAAAATGTGTAATGAATCATTTTTACCTCTAACTATCGAATAATAAGTGATTTAACTATCTGTAATAGTGAAGTTTTTAAAATGTGAATGTTTTAATGACGATTAAAAGGTCTTTTTAGTCTTTATGTTGTTTATCTATCGTAATGGAATTTCTTTATTATTTTTGAACTTTATCACACCATAAATATTGAAAGTGTTATTGAGAACTATTATTATTCGCGCGCCTTTTAATTATTCATAGATTGCAGTATATGATCCCTTTTAGATATTCCATGTTAGCCGTTGCTTGTTTCTCTGCTTTGTCATCACAAGTTGCCATTTCAAAAGAAGTTGACACCAGTGCGAAGCAAGATCAAATTGAAAGAATTACGGTTTATGGTCGTCAAAATAAGGTCGTGATGGACTCAGGTCTTGCGACTAAATCTAATATGTCCCTAATGGAAATACCAGCGGCTGTTGTTGTTGTTGATAAACAACTTATTGATTCACAAGGATTGGGTGATTTACAAGGCGCATTACGCAATATCAGTGGTGTGACTCAAGCAGGAAGTAACTACGGCATTGGTGACAATATTGTCGTTCGTGGTTTAGGTGCTAATTATACCTATGATGGTATGTATGGTGGTGCAGGTTTGGGCAACACCTTTAATCCAACCCGCTCTTTAACCAATGTTGACTCTATCGAAGTTCTAAAAGGCCCTGCAACTGGTTTGTATGGTATGGGCAGTGCTGGTGGCGTGATCAACTTAATTGAGAAAAAGCCTCAGTTTGTTGATAGTAAAGAAGTCACTGTCGAACTGGGTCAATGGAATACCAAAAGCCTGTATCTTGACAGCACGGGCGGCATTACCGATGAAGTTGCTTATCGTTTTGTTGGTAAAACAGCGAGAAGTGACGGCTTTAGAGGTCTACAAAATGATCGTGATGAAGTTTATGGCTCGCTAAAATTTGTTGCTAGTGACAGGCAAGATGTGATGCTTTCTGCTGCCTTTATTGAAGACGCTTTAGCGGTAGACTCAATTGGCGATCCTATTCGTATTTTTAATCGAGCTTCTGTTAATGGTAAGCCTGCTGAACAAGTAACTTGGGAAGATTTGATCAACGACCCTGCAGGAAATGGCATTCAACTAAACGAAGAACAACGTAAACAACTTGCTGATTCACTAAGACGAGGCGATGGCGTTACTCCATTTAGACTCGGTGGAACTGGGTTAATTTCACCTTTGTCAAAAGCGAATAAAGGTAAAGAATTACGTTTTAAACTGGCTCACAATTATCATTTCACTGATAACCTATTTTTAAATCAACAGCTTCAATATCGTAATTATAAAACAGGGTTCACTCGCCAAACAGGTGCATTTAATTACGTTTACTGGAAGCGTAATGATAGGGGGACAGATAAGATAAATGCAAACCCACGCGCGCCGATTTTAGAAAATGGTAAGGTTTATCCTTTCTCTGCACGCCGTCAAGAATACCGTCGTGTCAATGCAGAAGAGAAATCTTGGCAGTATTTTGCTGATCTTCGCTATGATTTCGAAATTGGTGAAATGAACAATGAAATCTTAGTTAATGCTAATTATGAAGACAGAGAAATTGACTATATTCAGCGTTCGATTTGGGATAAAGATGGAAGCAGAGGCAGTTACGTAGGTAAGCTTCCTTATATTCTTGATATTCGTAACCCAAATTGGCCGACTAAGTCATTTGATGATTACGACCCTATGTTAACCCGAAATTATCTGAAATCTGTTAAGGCATGGGGCGTGGGCGTTCAACATGTTGGCTACTGGACTGAACAACTAACTTCAAGAGTAGGCGTTGCCTTCAATGAAATTGAACAAACATATCAACATCGTGGTGTTGATCCACGAAGAGGTGCTGCTACGCCTCAGCCAGAAGCAGATAATAAAGACAATGGTGTAACCTACAACCTAGGATTAACTTATCAACCATTTGAGAATCTTTCGGTTTTTGTTAATCACTCTAAAGGACGCACAGCTTATAGCATTTTAGGAAGTATAAAAACAACGGATCAAAAACGTGAAGATTCTGAATCAATCAGTAATGATTTAGGTATTCGTTATAAAGCGTTTGATGATCAATTGCTTGCCTCTCTAGTTGTATTTGAAACAAAACGAACTAATATTGCTTATCCGAATGAAAAGTATAGAAATATTGAGGAAAGAACCCCAGAGACACCACAATTCTTTTATGATAAAGAAGAAGAAACCAAAGGTGTTGAGCTAGATGTCAACGCATTACTGAATGAACAGTGGAAAGTCAATTTAAACGGCTTGTACCAAGATGCTTATGACTCAGCGGAGAAAGGTAACGAAGCGGGTAAAAAGAAAGGAACTCCTCGTGTTACTGCATCAACTTGGGTTACTTATACTAATACCTTATTTGGTTTGCCACAGCCTATGAATTTAAGTATGGGCGTGAAGTATGTTGATGAGCGTTCAGCTGCTTCTAATTCATTCGGCGTTCCCAACGGCTACGTTCCAGCCTACACAGTTGTTGACACATCTGCTAGCTACTCTGTAAACAACTGGAACATTAAGCTTAACCTTAACAACTTGTTTAATAAGTATTATTACAAAAAAGCATTACACCTAGGTGGATTACCGGGCGAAGAGCGTAATATCAAGCTTACCGTTAGTTACAAGCTGTAAGTTTTTTATTTAGACAAAAAAGCAGCCTAAAATAGGGCTGCTTTTTTTATATTTCCATATTTACTGTTTTCGCAATAAGTTTCGATACCAATAAATAGACAACACCTATCATCAACCAGCTGCCTCCTACTTCAATTGCTGTCATTGATAATGAAGTCCATAGCCAAATCGTTAAACCGAATCCGATTAAAGGAAGAAATAAGTTAGTCATAAGGTGTCGTTGCTTGGCATCAATAAAGTAATATTTCACCACCGACAAATTAACAAAGGTAAAGGCAACCAAAGCCCCAAAGCTTATCATGCTAGAGGCAAGCTCTAAGCTCATAAAACTCGCAGATAGGGAGAGCAATGAAACGATAAGAATAGCAAACACAGGTGTTTGAAACTTCTTATGAACATGACCAAATACTTTAGGTAGAGCACCTTTTTTCCCCATAGCATACAAAACGCGACTGACACTGGTTAAAGCGGCTAGCGCCGTCGCGAGGCAGCCTACTATTGCCATAATTAAGAAACTCGACTTTAAATATTCTCCCCCAACAAAACGAATAAGCTTTAACCCCATAGTGTCGGCATCAGTATTACTCGGCCAATGGGGTATTACTAATTGCCCCATATAAGCCGTTAGCAGATATAAAGAACCACTTGCCAGCACACAAAGAATAATGGCTTTGGGAATAGTTTTTTGTGGATGCTCAGCTTCGTCAGCTAATGTCGAAATGGATTCAAAGCCTAGAAAAGATAAGCAAAGAATGGCTGAGCCACTAACGATAAATGGCAGACTCATTTGGGCATCATAAAATGGTTGTACAAAATCGACGTGTTGATTTGTATGCATTAAAATAATGGTTGCCATAATCAAGAATACTAGGACAAATAACAACTGACACGCGACTAAGAATAGGTTAATTTTAGTCACCAGTTTTATTCCAAATACATTCAACACAAAAATTGTCAATGCCGATAAGAAAATCCATACACTTTTATCAATGGATGGAAAGTATTCCTGTAAGTAAATAGCAGTAACTAAATAACAAAGCATTGGTGCCAATAGGTAATCAAGTAATAGAGCCCAACCGACTAAAAAGCCTGTGTTTTTTCCGAATGCACTACTTGAATATATATATGCAGAGCCAGAGTTGGGTATTGCACACGACATTTTTCCATAGCTTAGAGCGGTAAACAAAATCGCGACTAAAGTGAGTAAATAAGCTGTAGATATGTGCCCATGTGTCACGTTTAACACAACACCGTAGGTCACGAAAGCCGCCAAAGGTGACATAAAAGCTAAGCCGAAAAGCACTAAGGACGGTAAATTCAACACTCTTTTCATAGAGGTAACTCTTTATGTGTTAATTACAGTGATCCAGTTATAGTCAAAATTTAAGCTTAATGACAACTTAATAAGAAAAAATCCACTATCAAAAATTGCTTTTTTTGGGGAAGAGGGAGCTTTGAGTATTTGGGGAATACGTTACTTGTCGAAACATACATGAATAATGACAAGCAAAGAGAGGCTAACAACTGATTGTTCTGATGTATTTAACAGTGTCAGCCCTATTTGTAATGTTGTTTTAACTAGTGGCTCTTTTTGCTTATCCTAACCAAGATGCTGCTTTTTGTTCGTCACTGATCAATAATGAAACCGTATCAAACGGTGCAGGTTTTACAGGGAAGTCACCTTGCATCAATTCATCGCGTCTAAACCAATGCAGTTTAATTGTTTCACCATGTTGATATTGCTGAATTTGATTTTCAAAATCAGCAGAGACTTGCAAACCATCAGCTGCGAGCAGTAAATCTCCCGCGCTGAGCCCTGCTTGATGTGCTGCGCTGCCATTGATTACCGTTAGAATTTTTAAGCCTAATGATTCGGCTTTAAATTTAGCGCCAAAATCGTTATTAAATCCTTGAACGTCACTGCCACCAGCATCCTTTACGCCTTTGTTGCTTCGTGAACGTAATTCGACACCAAATTCAGATAATAGTGGTGTTAAAGGGATGTCGTCCGTAGAGTCAAGGCATGCAAAAATATCATCGCAGTTGCGATTTAATAGTTTTTCGACAATCGCTTGATGACTATCAGACTGAGTACCAATGCCCGTTTCTCCGAACTGAGTCCAAAGTGCTCGCATCACATCATCAAGGCTTGAGTGATTGTTAGTTTCGCTACGAATGGTTAAGTCTAAATAAAGCGCAAATAAAGCACCTTTGGTGTAGTAACTGACAATGGCATTGGCGGCATTTTCGTCTTGTTTGTAGAACTTAGTCCAAGCATTAAAGCTCGAGTCTTTTAACGATTGAATAAAACGTCCTTGCCCACGATATACGCGAGTGAATGTTTCACTAAACATGTCCAAGTAAGCTTGTTTGTCGACGGTACCGGCGCGGTAAGTTATGAAGTCATCATAATAGGAAGTGATGCCTTCATAAGCCCAAAGTTGTTTGGTATAGCTTTCTTGTTGTAATTGGTAGGGAGTAAATTCTTCTGGTTTGATTCGTTTAACATTCCAATTGTGAAAGTATTCATGACTGCACAGTGATAAATAGGTGCGATAACCTTTGGTGGTTTCTTGCATGCCTTGATAAGGCAAATCACTGCGTGAACACATGAGCGCCGTTGAGGCACGATGCTCTAAACCGCCAAAACCATTCCCAAGTACTGTTGTTAAGAATAAATAACGTTTAAAAGGTTGTTGACCACCAAATAAGTTAAGTTGATATTCACAAATGGCTTTTAAATCTTGGCTTAGCCTTTCTAAGTCAGTGTTGTGCTTACCTGTTAGGACTATGTCATGGGGAATGCCATTTGCTTCAAAGGTATGGCTGATGAAGTCGCCCATTTCAACAGGATGATCAATCAGTTCATCGTAACTTTTTGCTGAAAATTGGCCAAATTCGAAATGCTCACCAGTAACACGATTCATGCTGGTGGCGAGTCGCCAATCTACTAACTCTGGTTGAGCTGGTTTTTGAATAACCACTTGATGCTCGTTAGACTCTAAACCTTTAGCGGCAAGAAACACACTGCTGCCATTGAAGAAACCATGAGTCATGTCTAAATGAGCACTGCGAACTGATAAATCCCATGCATAAACTTGGTAGCTGAGGGTTAATGTGTCGACAGCTTGGTTTATTTGCCATGTTTGTTTATCTAATTGGATCAAGGTAACGGAGTGCTGGTTTTGATCGACTGCTTTAATATCAATAATATTACGTGCAAAGTCTCGAACCATGTAACTGCCGGGTAACCAACTTGGCAACCAAAATTGTTGATCCTTTGTTGGAGAATTGATGACCATTTCTACATGAAATAGATGGGCTTTAGGATCAATGACTGAAATTAGGTACTGGACCATTTATGAGTTCTCGCTGTGCGTAATAATAACTATGATTATATCGTTAAATGATCGATTTTGTTGCTGATAATATCTTCGATCATCATAGCGATTTTAGCGAGATTAAGAGATAATAGGCAACCCAAATTTAGACTGCTTGAGGAGTCATTATCATGGCTGAAGAAACCATATTTAGTAAAATTATTCGCCGGGAAATTCCAGCAGATGTTGTCTATCAAGATGAACTTGTGACAGCCTTTCGTGATATTGATCCAAAAGCACCGACCCATATATTAATTATTCCCAATAAATTGATCCCGACCATTAACGATGTCACTGAGAATGACGAAGCACAATTAGGTCGAATGATGACAGTTGCTGCCAAACTTGCGAAACAAGAAGGCATTGCAGAAGACGGTTATCGATTGATCATGAACTGTAATAAAGATGGCGGCCAAGAAGTTTTTCATATTCATATGCATTTAGTTGGCGGTAGAAAACTCGGTTCAATGCTCGCAAAGTAATAGGATAAAATGAATACAACAGTTAACGCACCAGAAGACCTTTCCTTAACCACACTCGCAAAGCGTTTTGTTAATCAATTAACGCAATGTAGACGGTTAAATATTCAAGTTCATGAGGCAAGTGAACATCATGTCTTAATGGAGTTGCCATATAGTGAACAACATATCGGTTATCCTGAAACTGGCGTAATTCATGGTGGTGTGATCACTACTCTGATGGATACGGCTTGTGCCAGTGCAACCATCTGCGCTATCAAACAAAAATATGACTCACTTGAGATTTCGCCAACACTGGATTTGCGGGTTGATTATATGAAGTCAGCCAAGCCCAATCATGCTGTTTTTGTATTAGCTGAATGTTATCGTTTATCGTCAAGTATTGTCTTTACTCGTGCAATAACTTATCAAGACAGTATCGACGAGCCGATTGCACATGCGGTTGGTGCATTTATGCGCATCAGTCCTGAAATGGTTGGCGAAGAGTTTCGTCTTGCTTTACTTGGCGAAGGTGATGGACCTAAATTTACTAAGTTGAACCAAGAAGCTGAGCTTGATCCTTCTTCAGTGGAAGTTAAAGTTAATCAGCCATTAGATGTGCAAAAAATCGTTAAAAAAGCTTCTGAAACCAATGATTTTAGCCATTTGCTTGAGCATGTGCCGTATGCCAAATTTATTGGTATGTCAGTGGAACGTTTTGGCTATGAGCTAGTTTCTCGCTTGCCTGCCAACGACTACAACATTGGTAACCCAGTGGTTCCGGCAATTCATGGTGGCGTTATTGCAGGCTTTATGGAAATGTCAGCAATTGTGCAGTTAATGGTGTTTATGCATACCGAAAATGTACCTAAAATTGTTGATTTTTCAATAGACTATCTACGAGCTGGTTACCATAAAGATACCTTTTGTGAGTGTGAAATTACACGTCAAGGTCGGCGCATTGCCAATGTGCATATCAGTTGTTGGCAAAGTAGTCGTAAGCAATTGATTGCAACTGCAAGAGCACATTTTTTGGTAGAATGATTGTTCGTCCGATAAGAGAAAGTGTTGCTTTCTCTTATCTATACTCATGAAATCTGTATCTTTAAGCACCTCAAGTTTATTAGGTGAATTAAATTTTGTTTAGCTCTGTTCTTTCTTAAATTGCCATCAGTTACCATCACCATCACAGATACATATTGTTAAGGTAATTATGGCTATAGCTGGTTTTCATGAAACATTACCGTACCTTCCTAAATGTGCCCCTGAAATTGGCGATAAAATTGCGCTTGCCCCAAGGGATGCTGAATTCTTTATCTCCGTAATGGAAAAAGAAGGGCATTCATTTTGGTGTGCGGGTTATTCTGTTAATTCCTTGAATGTTTTGTTGGCGAGATTTGGAAAGTGGATTGATAGTGAGGGGGTGGAGTTTTACATAGGAATGGCATTCAGTAAATTCCATCAACTCTCTGGATTTATTATGCAAGAAGGCTTACGACTTCATGGTCATATTCGTTATGAGGCTTATGCGATTTCAGCAGATCAATATGACACTTTTGTTAGTTTCATGAGCCGATTGGTATTTAAAAGCTGTAAAGAAGTAAAACAAGGCTGTTTTTTTAGAGAGCACGATGCCTTTGTTTTTCGCCAATTACAACAACAATGGGCTGGTAATACTGAGCCTCAGGTTGTTTATTCTAAACAAGCTCAACAAGAAAATTCACTCATAGAAAGTGCATCATATGCTTCGTTTACTAATACATGTAGATCAACGGCAAGTGAGGTTGTTGCTCTGGTGACGAATAACGTAGCTAAGGTATCTAAAAAACCCTATGTTAGATTGTGTAGTGCTACAGAGTTTGATCGCGATATAATGCAAAGTGAGCTTTTGATATTACCTATACTTGTCGAACAAGGTATAGATGAGAACCATACTCAGATCCTTCGAAATATTTATAAGAAACTCATTGAATTACGTAGATCACCTTCAGGTGTCAATAAATTTTTTGCCTTTAAGAGACTTTATATTGAGTTAAGCGATATGAAGGATAAGGCAGATATTTTAGCTGCCATTATCCGGTTTTCAGGTGAAAATCGCGCGTTAATTACGGCACACCGTTCTGGATCTATATTATCAGAACCCCATTCTTCAAGATTGGTTGATTTATTTATGCAACTTGCTGAAGAATCAGATGAAAATCATGGGTTTGAAATAGTCGGGGAGCAGCTGTCATCTGATCCGATTTGATCACAGAACGTTTTGTGATTGCGCATTAATTTTTTCTAGCTCAATTCGATTTCTGAAATAAACTAAACAATTAACGAAACATCAATGAGAATTTCGGTTTTGAATTGATTGATGAACAGCTGTTACAATTTAAGTAAATAGATATCAAGTGAATCATTATGAGACATTCAATTTGTTTAATCATCTTGTTAGCAATTTCATTGATAGTATCAGCTTGTGCTCCGAGAACAGCAGGGATCAACTTAAGCTCGTCAGGCGAAACAAGAATCGATGATAGAAATGTGGCTAGAGATGTAATGGTTGCTCAGCAACGTATTCGACTTGTGGGTAGTTTGCTGCAAGGCAGCGCAATCATTACGAGTCAATATGAAAAAGATCAAGTCGTCGAATATCGATTTACTTGGTTTGATGCTCAAGGTTTTGCTGTTGACGCAGACAGTCAAAGTTGGACGCCTGTTGAGCTTCATGGCAAACAACGTGTGCAAGTTATTTCTGTTGCGCCGAATCCGCAAGCCATTAAGTTCAACGTTTACGTAAGAAAATCTCATCACGATTAACATGATACATTGAGTGGATAATGCCAAAAGAGAAATTACAGCAATTAGCGCATGACTTCATGGAAAGTCACGCTTTGAAACAAGTCGACAACATAATGAATTTGTTTGTGGCTGATGGCAATATTCATTATTGGGGGGCAAGCGTCGGTGAGGAAGGTTTTTCACGTGAAGCCTTGCAAACATTTTTTGAACGTGACTTTGCAGAAGCCGAAAATATTACTTTTTCGATTGATGACTTAACTGTTTTTGATACTGAATTTTCAGGCGTTATTATTGGCAATTGGCAGATAAACTATCAGTTAAAAGGTGAGGTTGATACACAAAATATTACCTTACGAACAACACTTTATGCCGAATTAATCAATGAGTGCTGGAAAATAAGGCATGCGCATTGGTCAGTCGCTTATGGTGAAGGCTTAGCTGAGCCAGCATCCGTTGAGGTTGAAGTTTCGCAGTAAAAACTTTTTGTGGTACATAACTGTTTAATAATGGAAGCGATACTCGGTCTGTTTTCGGTTTTTGGATCAAAAATACGAGTCACTAAAATGATCAGGCTATCAGTTAAGCATATTGAGCTGGATAATTTCGACACTGCTACTGTGGCTTCTTTTGCTTCAGTTGAAACCCTGGTTGTTACTTGCCAGTCCTTGATGTTCTTATCTAAGTAGCTGACAGCAGCTTTTCTGAGCTGATGTGGATTTAGTAGTTTTATTTCTGCGAAGTCAGTTGTTGGTTGTCTTACACGTTTGTCAATTTCTTTAGTTACATTTGTATATTTAGTATTAAACTTCCCACTTAGCAAGATGATCAACTGACCGATAATTAAGCGAACATTATCTTCAGATAATTGGCTAATACTTTGAGTCGTTTTAACGCTTGATTTTGCTGGTTGACCATTTTGAAATGATAGTGACGGTAAAGAAGGCCAGTTTGTTAAATAGGCAGTCATAGTTTCAAGTTCTATTCCTAAATGAGTTATCCTTATCCCAGCTAGGTTGTAATTTTTTTGCAGAAGCATTGAAAAGCCTTCAGCAAAAAGAAGGATCAGCTCAAGAACTTGAAGTGGTTTGATGGAGAAGGAGCTAAATTGTTGTGCAATAGCAGTCGTCGTATCATTACATTTTTCCAGTACGTAAATAAGATCGTTGTTAAGGGAACGTACCAATAAGGCACTTTGCAGTATTCTTTCGTTGGTCGTTTTTTGTTCGGTGTAAGTGGCAATCAGTTTAGGGCATAATGAACAGTCTTCAAGATCGGTAAGAAATTTCTTTTCCATGGCGACAACATGTCTTCCGTTGTCGCTACTCGAGATAGTCGCATTAATCCTTTTCAGTTGATTTTGAGACTGATTGAGTCCGAGGAAAGTGATGACAGCAACTTGCACGTCTTGTGATATCGATTGCAGTGAATAAGTTACGGCATAAGATGCAGTTTGCTCAGTTGAGGTCTTGACCTTTAGGTTAACGGTTTGGCTGGTTTTGGCTTGAAAAAAAACATCAAAATCGATCAATGCTAAACAGCAGGCTACTTGCATCGACGTATCATCGATATCAGAAAATTGGTACTCTTTACTAAAACCATTTGGGAATGTTACTTCAACTTTTTTTAGTGGCTCTGCTTTTAGGAAGGGGAATGAATCCTCAGTTTGCGTAGCTTGATCTTGAATTGAAGTTTGCGAAATCGTTTCTGTCAATGCTGCTGTCATCTAAGGTATTTCATTGAATATGTGTGGACAGTATTTTTAATAAACATTATTCAATGTATCAATTATACACCAGTGAAATATTCAGATTAATTCGTTATATTTTAAGGCTATTTTATCCACATTAGATTTGGCTGGATTAATTTTGTTAAATTGTTGTTTTAGTTGAGTAACTAAGATACTGTTTATTAATTTCAATTCACGAAATTAATATTTCTAGAACATTATGATTAAGTCGCTTAATTTTCAATTAAACCAAGCTTTTCTTGTTGTGAGCTCGACGCTGAAGAAGTGTCATCAAACAATTGTTACCAAAATCTATGTATTGAGTCGACCACAAAAAATATATTTGATTGCATTATTTGCGCTCTTGATTTTTGATGATACGCCTATGTTTGCTGTTGCTCTTGCGTCCATTGCGATCATTATGGAATGCTTGCCAATCATTACGTTTATTTGGAATACTTTAATTGGCAAAGCGATAATTTTGTTAATTTATGCGGTAATCGCGAACTTTGCTCTAGCTAATGCAGCATCGCTCGTTAATCAGGTTGTTGGTGTCGCAACAATTCCATTTAGTTATAGCCATAATTTTGCGACATTACTTTATATTCCCTCTTGGTTAACAACGACAACCTTATTTGGTTTACTCATGTTACAGGTCGTTTTGATCTTATACACCATAGTGTTATTTGCATTGCGTGCAGTGGGTATGACCAAATTTATGTCATTATCTAAATACCCTTATGTATTGATCACTATGCTTGTACGTTTACTATTTATCGGATTAATTTCTTCTGCTTTGATTGGAAAGGAGGCAACCATTGCTTCTGATGATAGCCAACCTCAACCAATTGATAAAAAAACGACAATAGAGAAACGCTTGAACTCAGAAGCTGTTAATCACTTAACTTTCAATTTAGAGCATACGAACGTCGTTGAAACATTAACTGAGTTGGGCGTATTAATGAGTGGTAATACATCCGAGATGAGCTCAAATACAGATCTGTTTTTGTTGAACGTGTTAAATACGTTATCAGATACTGAGAAAACAACCGAGGAAAATTTTTTGTTGCAGCAACTCGTTGCTCATTTTATTTTTTATTTTGATTCAGACGAATTTAGCCGGTGTATGAACAAGATTGGTAGTCATGTAGTGGAACTTAATGACTATGAATTCCTAGAAATCATCAAAGATCAAAGCCAGAGATTTGGTTATTCCTATGAAGTAAAACGCTGCCATTCAGCAGCGTTTCCATTGGCAACATAATCATTTTTTTGATTGTTTAAAGCTGATCAGACTTGCTGCCGCGATAATGGCAAATGACAGCCATGATGCCCACAGTACCCAAGACAGTCCGTAATGAGGCTGCTTGGGAAGCATGATAATTGAGATAACCATCAATAAGGTCGACAGTATTTTTATGGCTGTTAATGTGCCTGTGTTTGGGCGATAGCCAAGAAGCAACTGAAAGTGCTTATGATGACAGGTTGAGAAACCAAACACGCCTACTGTTAGCAAAACTAAACTTAAAATCATGTTCGTTTCTCCGTCTTCTTTTGTTGCCCCTTCGCTGAGAGCTCGCGTTTTTTCTTATTGCAATAACTTGCGAGTTTGTAGCAAAACAATCCAGTAACAATAAAGCTCAAGTGAATGGACAAGTAAGTTAAATTAGTTGTTGCTACCGCCTTAAGTAAATAGTGAGGAGGCAGTAATAGATCGATGATTGGCAAACCAAAGCTTAGCACTGCCATCGCATAAAATGCGTTGCGCCACCAGTTTATCATTGCTGGTATTAAGGTTGTTAGGCCAAAAAGAAGCCAGCTGAAGAGAAAAGCGCGGATCTCCCATTCGTCGCGATGTTCCGTTTCGATGGGAATTAATCGGTTAGCATAAAAATAGCAAAGTACAGCAAAGATCATACCACCAAAAAATACTTTATTTAGTTTGGTTGTTACTTTTATCCCTGCGTGCATTTTATTGGCTTCTAATCGTTTTTGCAGCCAAAGGATCGAGCCTGTCGCAATTAGCACACAGCAAAAGCTGCCAAGAACAAACAAGCCGAATCGCAAAATGGGTGACGCGAATTTCGCTTCGTGTAATCCTAAAAATACATCAGCAGTTAATCGAGGAATTCTTGGAATCTTATTTTGATGTAATAACTGACCAGATTGAGCATCAAAGGTTAAGGTGTCCGTTCGGCGAGATAAATTGAGCTGCTTTTCTCGGTATAACGTTAAGTAACCATTTTTATCAAACGGGTGTTGGTAAGTTATCCAAGTAATGCGATGGTTACCTTGCCAAAGTTGATTCACTTGCTCCATGATGGGAGCAAAATTAGTGATGGGTTGCGCAGCTTCCCCTGATTCTGAACGCTTATAACTGCTAGGGCTGATGTGAGATGACAACTCGTTATAACCCTTTTCATAATGAATGTTGGCAGAATGGGGCACATACAAGTAAGTGTAAAATAATAGTGCGCTAACACAAATCATGAAGCAAAAAGGTAGAGTAATAATACCAATGATCGCGTGGCTGTCAGTCAATGCCCGTTTAAGATTTTTCCATCTCAGCGTAAAAAAGTCTTGGAAAAAACGACGATGAGTAAAAATGCCACTGAAACAGGCAACAAGCATTATCATGGCGGCAAAACCGGTGAAATAACGTCCACCCCAATTACGCAGTTCTAAGGCATAATGAAAATGCACGAAAAAGCGCCCTCCAGCGGTTTCTCTTGGTGTTAGTTGTTCACTTGAACTTTCTGTAGAATTGCTGCTGTCAATAAGTGGCTCACGGTGGCCTTGCCGTCGACTTTCCCCTGGCATTTGCCAACGAATACTGTCACCGGGCTCTCTTGCCGTACCCAGTTGAATTTGCCATTTTGCAGCGCCTTGCGCCTTTTTGTTTAGCTCTGTTAATGCTGCATTAACTGGTTGCTTATAGCGGGTAACCTCAAGTTGTTCTGGTTGCATCCATTGAGTGATTTCATCACTGTAATAACTGAGGGTGCCACTTACGAATATGGTGAAAAGTAACCAGCCCATAAATAAGCCGGAATAAGTGTGAAGCCATATCATTGAACGGCGCAAATTCCCTTTCATAGTGATACTCCTGTTGGGAACAACCAATAAATGGCGAGGAAAAAGGCACAACTGGATAGCGTGGCAATAATGGCTCGGACTTGTGTTTTACAGCTAAAGCAATAAATAACGGCAATGAAATAAAATAAGTAACTGCACATCATACCAATGTAAACAGCATCATGAGGGTTATCGGTAAATAACCACAAAGAAATCGGTATCATGCCCAAGCTTGAACAAACGGCAACGCCGTAACCACCGATAAATGCCATCATCATTCTGATGAAAACAGGAAAAGAAAAACTCATAAAGTAGCCTTAAGTTATTGACCAGCGTCGTAATAAGTTTGCGTGGGTTTTAGTGATTAAATCGAACTCAGAAGATTTACCGCTTGTTGCCATTATCGACTTGCGGGCACAATCAAGATCGTAGAGCATTTCACGTTTATCCGCGGCTGATACTAAACTTTCAATCCAAGTTAATGCAGCAAGACGTTCGCCTTTGGTTACGGGGTTAACTCTGTGCAATGTTGTACTTGGATAAACGATGGCATCACCTGCGTTTAGTTTGTACGCCATTTCAACGCCGCCCAATGTCATAACGAGTTCGCCCCCTTCATATTCGTTGGGGGCACTTAAAAAAATCGTGCAAGAAATATCGGTTCGAACTAACGTTTCGCTGTGCATAAGTGCATCATCAATGTGATCGCCATAGCCACCACCTTGAGTCGATTTACTGACAATAAACGGCATTAATTGTTTTGCGTAGGTAAGGGCGGTGAATTCAGAATTGGATGACAACGTTTGAATAAGCACTTGGTTAAGCTCATGTGTTAATTCGTCGTTGGCTGTCCACTGAAGATTGGTTTTCACGCCTTGGGCATGCCAGCCTGCGGTGTTTTTACCACACTCATAATCACCAAGCTTAATTAATTTTTTTAGTGAGTTCACTTGCTCAAGGGTTAATAAATTCGTAATGGGTTTTATCATTGTCTTATCCATGAAAAAGTCCGCCTTGCAAAGCAAGGCGGACGACAACTCATTTTATTGCAGTTAAATTAGAAAGTATATTTAACTTTCATGTTTAGTGATCTAGGTGCGTTTGGTTGAACTGTTACCCAGTTTGCACCTGCCTCTGCACGGTTTTTATCAAGTGCATTGTTTAGCACTAACGATAAGTTCCAGTTTTGAACTTTGTAATAAGCGGCCATGTCCATTTCGAAGTAGGATGGAAGGATGTAAGAGCCGTCACTGCGCTCAGACTCATATCTTAAACCAAGGCCGAATGAAAGCTCTTCCGTTGGTTGAAAGTTATTCCACAATGAAATTGAGTGTTTTGGAGCGTTATTGGTTTGCAGACCTTTTTTATCTCCAACCGTGTCATTGGCACGAGTAAATGCATAGCTTAGCGAGGTGTTGTAGAACTCATTAGCTTTGTAGTCTAAGTCGAATTCAACACCTTTTGACTCAAAGCTCTTTCCTTCAAGTTGCAACAAAGTTCTATTCACGAATTTAGTGCTGTTCTCTCTTGTTTGCTTATATAGAGTAACAGCTGTGGTTAAGTCACCATTGAAAAAGTCGCCTTTGGCACCGATTTCATAGTTCATGCCTTCAACAGCTTTATAGTCTGTTTTCCCTTTGCCATACTGTTTAATCCAACGAGCACTAACAGGCTGATAAGCACGACTTAATGTTGTAAAGACATTGATATTATCATTGAGGCTTTGAACGACACCTAAATCCCATAAGAAGCTATCGTATTTTTTGTTAAATATATCAAAGCTATTGGTTTTTTTATTAAACTTTTCTTCGTGTTGTTTTTGTTCAACATAAGCTACGCCCGCAACTAGCGTTGTTGATGAAGTAATTTTGATTCTGTCTTTAAAGTAAACATTGAGATCTTTTTGATTTCTAGGTGACGATTTTGCTGTTGCAAATTTAGTTGGAATTGGACCAACAACTTGCTGACTAGGATCTGACGCCAAAATCCAATTTTTACCATCCGCTTCTTTTGAGTCTTGGAAGTCGCGTAAGAAATTCACTTCCATATCGCGATAATTAGCACCAAATAAAACGTGATGTTCCATTCCTGCCAGCGTTGTAATACCTTGTAAGCTGAGATCTACTAGCTTGTAGCTGTCATTACCTTTCGATATTACCCACTTTCTGTTAATTTTATCTCTGCCGATCACGTTTAATGGAATTTTGGTCTCATCGGGTTTGCCTTTGTTTATGGTGTAACTACTATCAGAAATATAAAGATCACGTGCTTCAGACTCTGTTTTGTTATAACGATACTGACCGGTTAGTGACCAATCTTCGTTAATGTCATGATCTAGTTTTAAGCTGAAGCTTTTCGATAAGTTGTCACCTTTATCATCTTTACCGCCGTAGTATTCTCCACGATTTAATGGCTTGCCGTATTCTTTTTCACCGTCGCCTTTAAGCTTGCCGTTAAAAAAGTTTTCTGTGAATACGCCATCAGCATAGCTGCTGCCGCCGGTTTGTTCACGCTTTCCATATTCGATGCGAGGCGTAATGCTGGTGCTGTCAGAGGCATTCCAAGTAAATGCTAAATCTAATAAGGTTTCGTCGATTTCACGGTTCTTTTGGAAGTGATCGCCAGATGGGGTGTACTTAGCTAATAAACGGTATAAGTAATCGCTGTTTCCTGCAACAGCACCTGTCGTGTCTAAGTCAAAACTGGTTTTGTTGCGCTTAAAGTTCCCAGTGTCATCAGAGACATAACTGCGATTACTGATGCTTAAACTCGTTTCTGCTGCAGCACTTGGTTTTTTAGTGATGATATTAATAATACCGCCACCAACGCCCGAACCATAAAGTAATGCTTCTGGACCACGAAGGAATACTACGCTCTCAGCGTTAAATGTGGTTGGTAATTTAGAACCTGTGCCGCCTTCACCGCCTTGCAGTGAGCGCAAGCCGTCGACCATGACAGTATCAATGCTAGTGCGAATACCACGAGCAGAGTAAGTTCGATCAGCAGGACCATTACCACGGAAGCCTGCAACGTAATTAAAGGCTTCGCGGACATCTTGAATCGCGCGTTTATCCAGTTCTAATGCATCAAGAACGGTGACTGAACGACCTACGTCTTTTAACTCAACATCCATCTTGGTAGCTGTTTGATCTTTGATTTTCAATTTATTGGCTTTGCGACCAATAACTTGAATATGCTCGATATCGTCCTTGTTGATATTTTTTGATTGTGCCTCGTCCGCTATCGCTGGCGCCGCTGCAACTAATGAAGAAATAATTGCACTGTGCAATAAGTTTTGTTGAGTTTTTTTGTTAAACGTAGGTTTTGACATTAAAAGCATCTCAGTTTTTAAGGTTAATTCAATTCTTTGTTTCTATTAAGACAAAAGTACACAATAGATCAGGGAGATAATATGTATGTTTTGGCAGTACTTGCTTACCTTAACAGTGGCGCGAATGATAATGGTTATCAGTTGTGCTTTCAACAGTAGATTGTTGTTATTTTGAATAACATAATGTTTTAAGAGCGAAAAATAGCGGCTGAAAACAGAGACTCTTATTAAATCGGCTATCGATGGCGTAAAAAATAGAACTCTTTGTTGAGAATTGTTCTTTGCGTGGAGGTGAACAGAATTTATAAAAATGAGGGCATATTTTTACTATTTGAAAGTAAACTTTCAGGTATCGCAAGCATATCATATTCTATAGTTGGCTTTAATTTCAGGTTGAATAAGAGAACAATGGATCGCAAATAAACCTTATTTTGCTATAGGCTGGGTCAATTTATGTCTTTACGACTCGATTTGTCTTGCTTTGATTCCAATTCACATCAAAATATTGTTGAAGAATTTCATGATTCGGCAATTGCTGGAGGCTGGCAAGTGGGGGAAGATGATGATGCTTGGATAACGAGCCCGATATCAGAACACAGTGTTGATTGGAGCTTTATGTCAAGTGAAGCATCGAAGAGTTGGCAGCTAAAATCGTCGAGCGCCATCGAGTTAGATTTATTAAAACGTTCACAATACTTCTGGGTAGACAGTTTATCGACTTGGTATACCTTTCCAAAAGCAAAGATTAATCCGATAGAAAATTACGATGTTACTTCAATGTATCATTGGTCAAAGCTTCATAATACTTGGCACTGTTTTTTTACTTCATTTAACCATCAAGAAACAACATATAATAATAGCTTTCAGCAATGGGTATGGGATCCTCTGCACTGTTCTTGGAATGAAGTAATGGCAGTATCATCCAACCAATCACCATCTGAGATAATTTCATGGAGTGATTCAATGCAATCTTGGTTATTTCACTCTACAACTAGTGTGGTGGCAGATGCTTGTGATGAGGAAGGACTATTAAGGCCAAATCTCGATAGGGATGCCAGCATCAACTGATTGCCAAATTTCGTCCATTTCTTCATTGGTCACGGCAATACAACCATTAGTCCAATTGTATTTTTGTTGTTCAATTGCTGCCAATGTCGAACTAGGACTTTGACCGTGGATCATAATTTGACCTCCGGGTGAAATGCCTAAGGCTTTGGCGCGTAATTTGTCAGCTGCATTTGGGTAAGAAATATGAATTGAGCGATAAAAAGACGAGTCGGTGTTTTTGTAATCCAATGTATATCTTCCTTGCGGCGTTCTTTCATCTCCTTCAGTCAATTTGTGATTTTTAGGGTTATCTCCCATGGCAATGTGGTATTGTTTTATTAATTTTCCAGCGCGCATTAAGCTTAGTAGGGCTTTGGATTTGTGAACAATGACAAGATCTGCTTTTGGAAGGTTACCAGCAAAAGTCATCGAAGAGAAAAAACTGGTAATAAAAAAAATGAATAGAAATCTCATTAGCTTTGCAAATCTTAGATTAAAAGAAAGATAATAATACCATCCGTTAAAATAATCTAATTCAAACTTGAGGATAAGTACTCGTGCAAATGTAATCGAATAATTTTGGCATTCAGTTCAGATGCAATACAAGACGCTTTTTGAAGGAAATGTAATAACGATAGTTTTGTCTGTCGGTAATACTGACTGTCTTTCAAGTAAAAGCAACACTGTAGAATGCTTGAAATGGATGTTAAAAAATATGATTTCATTTGTATGGGGACTTACTTAGGAATATGACAAACCCCACATTTACCCATGATGAACTGCGGTTAAAGCTGCGTAAGATAATATTTGGAACAGACACGCCAGCAGGGCGACTGTTTGATGTCATGCTGATCATTTTCATCATTTTAAGTGTATCACTGGTGATACTCGATACCGTCACCAGTATTAGTCGGCAATATGGCGATATTATTCGTATTTTTGAGTGGATATTTACGTTTATTTTTGCTGTTGAATATCTACTAAGGCTTTATTGCAGTGCTAATACTTGGCTATATGTACGTAGCTTTTATGGTGTCGTTGATTTGTTGGCAATGCTGCCTAGTTTACTCGTTTTATTCTTCCCTGGGGCGAATTTTACTCTAGTTATCCGAGTACTTAGGTTGTTTCGTATATTTCGAGTACTCAAGTTATTACGCTATCTAAGTGAAGGTAATTTACTGTTAAAAGCCATGGTACAATCTTCACGTAAGATATTTATTTTTTTCTTTTCGGTGAGTTTAGTCATTTTGGTACTAGGCGCAATAATGTATGTAGTTGAAGGGCCGGAGCATGGGTTTAGTTCTATTCCGAAATCCATTTATTGGACCATTGTGACCATCACCACAGTCGGGTATGGTGACATCACGCCACAAACCAGTTTAGGGCAAGGCATCGCTGCTTTTACAATGTTACTGGGTTATTCAATCATTGCTATCCCGACAGGTATTTTAACCGCAGAAATATCACAAGAAATAGGAAAGCAAAGAGATCTACGACGTTGCAGCAATTGCTCAACCTCTGGCCATGATGCTCGTGCAAGTTATTGTTTTAATTGCGGCGGTGAATTGTCATCAGAAGTTTTAATCATTAAGGAATAGTATGCCTCAGGCGAAGTTCGTTACCGGTTCCATTATGCGTCACATTTGGGTGATGACATCAACGGCAACCATTGGAATATCGGCGCTGTTTTTGGTCGACTTATTAGATATTTTCTTTTTAAGTTTACTCGGGCAAAAAGAATTAGCTGCTGCAGTGGGTTATGCTGGCACGATTACCTTTTTTACTACCTCAATTGGTATTGGTTTAGCCATTGCTATGGGGGCGGTTGTTTCCAAGGCAATCGGCGCGAAAGAAAAACAAAAAGCCAAGCAGTTAATGATTAACGCGAGTGTTGTTACTGTCATTACGAGTGTGATTGTGGCTGTAATTGTGACTTTGTGCATCCCGAATTTGGTAGCACTAATTGGTGCTTCAGGAAAAACCGCATCGCTAGCCGAAAGCTACCTCTATATCATTATCCCATCAATGCCGTTGATTTGTTTAGCTATGGCGCTTGGTGCAGTGCTAAGAGCCGTCGGCGATGCGAAACTTTCAATGCTGTCAACGTTAACAGGAGGTGGGGTTAATGCAGCACTTGATCCCATTTTTATTTTTTCGTTAGGTATGGGGATTGAAGGGGCGGCACTCGCATCTGTAATGGCTAGATTGGCGGTACTTGTAGTTTCAGCTCGGGGGGTGTTTATCAAACATCAACTGGGTATTCAGTTTGAACTAACGACATTTAAGCGGGACTTAAAACCGATTTTTGCAATCGCAGCGCCTGCAATGTTGACGAATGTTGCAACACCAATTGGTAATGGTGTTGTTACGAAAGCCATCGCAGACTTCGGCGATTCTAACGTTGCAGCTTGGGCGGTACTTGGCCGTATTATTCCTGTCGCGTTTGGTATGATTTTCGCCTTATCTGGGGCGATAGGGCCCATTGTCGGGCAAAATTATGGTGCCAAGGAATATGGTCGCGTTCGTTTAGCATTAACGAATTCATTACAGTTTATGTTTATTTATGTGGTGGCTTTGTCGCTGATCATTTTTTTAGTGAAAGATTTCGTTATCGCAGCTTTTGATTTACAAGGGCATGGAGCGGACATGTTCCGATTCTTCTGTACTTATATTGCTGTATTTTTTGTTTTCTCTGGTGCGTTATTTGTTGCTAATGCTTCCTTTAATAACTTAGGAAAAGCAAAATATTCGAGCTTTTTTAATATTGGAAAAGCAACGTTAGGTACCATTCCATTTGTTTACTTTGGATCTCAGTTAGCGGGAGTACATGGTGTGCTGATTGGTCAAGTTATGGGCAGTGTCATTTTTGGTATTGCGGGTGTGCTAGTGGCTTATCGATTGATAGATCGCGTTGAAAAAGAGGATACTGAAGACGTAAGCAATAATAAAAGTGCAATTGAGAGTGAAGAACTGACGCCTGAAGTATGTAATCCGTTGTCGTCTTCTTGCACACAAATGGGACAGTTGAGCAAAGAGTGAGCAAAGCAGGATTAATCCTGCTTTGATTGATTTTCTTCAGTTTGCGCAACTTGCTCTGTTGCTTGTTGCTCGGCCTCCATTTTGGCGCGCTCTGCTTTAGAGATATATTTTGGCTTTTTTCTAAAATTAGGGTTACTGCCACATTTAATTTTATTTTGTTTGGCTTTGGCGCGTTTTGCCATAATTTTGGTGGACTTTTGTCTTTTGTTCATAACGATAACTCTTACTTATTCTTTTCAAGCAGCGTCATTGCTGATTCTAAGCAATGAACGATTTCTTCAGTCGTTTTAAAAATGCGAAGTTCTCTAAAAAGCGTTTTTGCTTCAGGGTACTGCCGGTTTAAATAACTGAACCATTGTTTAATTCTTGAAGGATAATAACATGATTTGCGGCTACCCAACTCTTGCTCAGTATAACTTAGCATGAGTCTTAAAGCTTGTGCCCAATCATATGGTTGAGCGTCAGTTTTAATGGTTTCAGCAAGATTGGGCAAAGAAATGGCACCGCGACCGACCATAACAGCCTCGCAACCTGTTTGTTTTAGACAGCGAAGAGCGTCGGCTTTGTTCCAAATTTCACCATTGGCAATAACGGGAATATCGAGACGCTTATTGATCTCGGTAATGTATTCCCAATACGCTGGTGGCTTGTAACCATCCACTTTACTGCGTGCATGAACGGCTAACTCGTTTGCTCCTGCTTCATATATGGCTAATGCATTTTCCATATATTTAGATTTATCTTCATAACCCAAGCGAATTTTTGCTGTTACTGCGTGTTCGTTAGGTACCGCTTGACGAACTGCCTGTACGATTTGAAATACTCGCTCAGGATCTTGCAGTAAAATTGCGCCACCTTTACTTTTATTAACGGTTTTGGCAGGGCAACCAAAGTTTATGTCGACACCGTTTGAACCTAAGTCGATTGCTCTGACGGCATTTTCAGCCATGGCTTCGGGTTGTTGTCCAAGCAGTTGAACTCGAACAGGTGTCCCAGAACGGGTTTTACCTTGTTGTCGTAACTCTGGACAAATTTTTAAAAATACCTTCTCAGGTAGTAGATTGTCCACGACACGAACAAATTCAGTGACAACAAGATCATATGGATTGATAGTCGAGAGAATATCGCGCATAAGATCATCAACAACACCCTCCATAGGGGCAAGAATTACACGCACAAGAACGCCTTCTAAGTATTTTAAAGAATATAAGAGGTCGAATTGTACTTGGAGTTTTTTTTGAGTAGTAGCTATAAAAGTATTAACTCCACTAAAATAAGGCTATGTTAATGAAACAGAATGATTTTATTTTTTGATATTTTGTTGATCTTGACGTACTTTTTAGACGTAATGTAAAAAATATTTATTTAAATGAAATAAATTTAATGGCCGCTAGGTCTAGTTAGGCAAGAGAGACAATGCTGAATTCGGCAATTTATGTTTCATAATTATATGTTAAAGAGGGAAGACAATATGAGTACTGTTAAAAAAACTGCTGTAGCTTTGGCTTTAGGAACTGTTGTAATGGGTTCTGCATTTGCAGCTCAAGCTAACACTGGTTCATTTGGCTTCGAAGAAATGAAAGCAGGTTACCAACTTACTGGCGCTGAAGGTAAATGCGGTGAAGGTAAGTGTGGTGGTAAGAAAGCCAAAGAAGGCAAATGTGGTGAAGGTAAATGCGGCGGTGCTAAGAAAGCTTCCCATGAAGGTAAGTGTGGTGAAGGCAAGTGCGGCGGCAAAAAAGCTAAGCACGAAGGCAAGTGCGGTGAAGGCAAGTGTGGCGGCAAAAAAGCTAAGCACGAAGGCAAGTGTGGTGAAGG
>JBMYXI010000045.1:0-26565 GCA_049608225.1 Parashewanella sp. | reverse complement strand
CTCTGACCCTCTGGTCCCAAACCAGATGCGCTACCGGGCTGCGCTAATCACCGAGATGTGAAGAAAAAAGTGGGGTGACTGATGGGGTTCGAACCCACGACAACCGGAATCACAATCCGGGACTCTACCAACTGAGCTACAATCACCACATTATATCTTCTGCTAACCTTGCTTGGAATCACATATCCGAGATGGTGCGCCCAGAAGGATTCGAACCCTCGGCCTCACCCTCCGGAGGGGTGCGCTCTATCCAGCTGAGCTATGGGCGCTCGTCTTGGTTAGCGCGGCATATAGTAGGGATAAATTATTGCCACGTCTAGCACTGTTTTAACTTTTTTGTTCATCTGCTCAAGATTTGTCTCATTTAAACAGATTTTAAACAAAATAGCCTTACCGTTATCAACGGTAGATAGTTTTTATCTACAATTAAACAATATTCTAACCACAAACAGAACGCCACCCTTTAAGCAACTATTTTTTAAACATTGCCCGTAGGTTTGAAATATTCGCCTTCCCTACCTGCTGCCTGCTTTCCTCTGTTTGAGTAGGCTTCCGATTTTCCCACACTAAGTCGTCTTGTGGTAGCTCCATCAAGAAGCGACTTGGCTCAGTTCGCAGAGTTTCACCAAATTGACGGCGCTCACGACAAATCACAAACCACAGCTCTTTTTGAGCACGAGTAATACCAACATAAGCTAAACGTCGTTCTTCATCGACATTATCTTCATCAATACTGGTTTGATGCGGCAGTAACCCCTCTTCCATTCCCACCATAAATACATAAGGAAACTCCAAACCTTTAGAAGCATGCAAAGTCATTAGTTGAACTTGATCACCACTTTCCTCTTCACTATTTCGTTCCATCATGTCACGAAGCGTCAATCTTGTTACGACTTCCGGCAAGGTCATTGGCTCATCAAGCTCATCACCTTGCAGCATTTCAGTTACCCAACGATAAAGCTCTGAAATATTCTTCATCCGCATTTCTGCGGCTTTTGGACTTGGACTATGCTCATATAAGTAGTCTTCATAATTGATATTGCGAATGAGTTGCTTAATGGCATCAACACTCTCACCGCGCGTCGCGATTTCTCCAGTATCAACAATAAACTTACCGAACTGATACAGTGATGCCATCGCTGACGGACTTAAGATATGATTAAGCTCAGGTTCAAAAATGGCACTAAATAATGAAATATGTTTACCATTAGCAAAATTACCTAAACTCTCTAACGTCACTGGACCGATTCCGCGTTTAGGTAAATTCACTACTCTTAAAAAAGCATTATCATCGTCCGGATTTACCACCAACTTTAAGTAAGCCATGATGTCTTTAATTTCTGCACGTGCGAAAAATGACGTGCCACCGCTGAGTTTATAAGGAATTCGGTTAGTCATTAACGCACGTTCAAGCAAACGTGACTGATGATTACCACGATATAAAATCGCATATTCACCATAACGGGTGCGGCCAACAAACTTGTGCCTAATAATTTCAGCAACCACACGTTCAGCTTCTTGTTCTTCGTTGCCAGCATAGAGAACTCGCAACGGCTCACCATAACCCAATTCACTGAATAACGACTTTTCATAAACGTGTGGGTTATTGGCAATCAGCACGTTAGCAGATTTCAAAATACGCTGACTGGAACGGTAATTTTGCTCAAGTTTTATCAGCTTTAATTGTGGAAAATCTTTACCCAGTAACACAAGGTTCTGTGGCTTGGCGCCGCGCCACGAATAAATGGATTGATCATCATCACCCACAACTGTAAACCTTGCTCGCTCTCCCACCAGCAGTTTCACTAACTCATACTGGCTAGAATTGGTGTCTTGGTATTCATCGACGAGTAGATATTGAAACCGCGTTTGCCAACGCTCTCGCACTTGATCATTAAAACGCAATAATAAAGTAGGTAATAAAATTAAATCATCAAAATCTAAGGCATTATAAGCTTTCATATGCTGAGCATAACGTTTATAAAGCAAAGCAAACAATTGTTCTTGTTCACCTTTTGCAACTTTCAATGCTTGCTCAGGAATAATTAAATTACCTTTCCAATTAGAAATGGTAGAGGTTAATGCCCGCAGTAAGTCTTTATCTTCTTGCAGTTCTTTTTCAGTTAACTCTTTTAGCAATGCTAAGGTGTCTTGATCATCAAACAGCGAAAAACCCGCTTTCAGTCCTAGCGTCTTATATTCTTTTTTGATGATTTCTAAACCAAGGGTGTGAAAGGTTGAAATCCATAAACCGCGTGATAATTGCTTGCCAATGGATTGCGCGACTCGCTCTTTCATTTCTCGTGCGGCTTTATTAGTAAAGGTTACCGCGGCAATGTTTCTGGCTTTATAACCACATTTTTCAAGCAGGTAAGCTATTTTATTAATGATAACTCGAGTCTTGCCACTTCCTGCTCCAGCTAATACTAAACATGGACCAGAGACATAGTGTACCGCTTCATTTTGACCAGGGTTGAGTTTCATTAATTTTTATCTGCCTAACTAAAAATCTTGATCCTAGCCTATTTTCAATGGGGTTACCTCTGATTTTTAGGTCAGGCTGAATAACCTATCAGAATAAAATCACAGTTTCTTCAACTTGCTATGTATGCTGTACTTAAACTGAACAAAATTAACTTCTCTAATTCTCATTACAACAATTCAGGCATAATTCGAAAAGTTACTGCATATTCTTGTGGATATGACCGCGAGTTAATTTCGCGAGTCCTCGTTCGTACTCAAAAGATCATTGCTATAGATTTCATTGAATAAGAATAGAGTTCAACTACTCTTATTTTGATTACCCCCAAATAAAACAGTGCCTTCTCACCTCAACAGGAGACATCAATAATGAAAAAGTGGATCTTAGTGATGCTATTGATTGCTGTCGCTACTTTTGGCAGTGTCATTGGTTTCAATTATTTTATAAAAAACAAAATAGACCAAGCCATTACCAACATTCCTGAACCCACTTTTCCTGTTACCGTTAGCAAACTCGACAAACAAACTTGGCAACCCGTCATTAATGCGATTGGCTTTATCGAGCCGATTCAAGGGCTTACCATTGCTAATCAATCCTCAGGCGTTATCAACAAGATTGAGTTTGTAAACGGCTCCCAAGTTAAGAAAAATAAAGTGTTGCTTAGGTTAGATAGCCAAGTCGAACAAGCAAACCTGCAAAGTAAGCAAGTTCAATTGCCTGCGGCTAAAGCAGAGTACAAACGACTGAATAGACTGTTTCGTCAAGGTTCGGTGTCGAAACAACAACTCGATAACACCAAAGCAAAGTACGACACCTTACTGGCAGACATTAATTCACTCCAAGCCACCATCAATCGAAAAACAATTCGTGCTCCTTTTGCTGGAGTTATTGGTATTCGTAATGTCCAATTAGGGCAGTATATTGATGCTGGAACTGACATAGTTCGTATTGAAGACACACGAAATATGAAGATCCGCTTTACAGTGCCACAAAATCAGCTGTCCAAACTCACCAAAAATCAGCCTATTTCAGTTTCAGTTGATGCCTATCCTCAAAAAAAATTTAATGGGGTTATCACTGCAATTGAGCCAGCGGTTTTCTATCAAAGCGGCTTAGTTCAAGTACAGGCATCTTTGCCAAACCCAAGTGAGTTATTACGCAGCGGTATGTTCGCCCAAGTTGATGTTTTACTTCCGCAATTGACCGAGCAAATTGTACTGCCGCAATCAGCTATCAACTTCACCCTTTATGGCAATACCGTATTTGTTGTCACAAACCAGTCAGAGCAAGAAAAAAGCGTTAAGCGTGTCCATCAAGTCCAGCTTGAAATCTTAGAGCGAAGAGGTAACTTTGCCAGAGTAAGCGGTGACCTTAAAGTCGGAGATAACATCGTTACTTCTGGCCAAATCAGACTCAGCAATAACAGTAAAGTCGATGTCGTTAACAATAACGCCTTAACACCCGCAGCCACCATGCCAAAACTGTAGGAGCTTACCATGCGATTTACTGACATCTTTATTCGTAGGCCAGTGCTTGCCATCTCCATCAGTTTACTGATTTTATTGCTTGGAATTAATGCCTTTAAAGACATGCAGGTTCGGGAATATCCTGATATCACTAACACCGTTATAACGGTATCGACAGGCTACTACGGCGCTGATGCAAATTTAATACAAGGCTTTATTACTCAACCCATTGAGCAAGCGTTAGCACAAGCCGACAACATTGACTTTATGACCTCAGAAAGCAGCCTTGGTAACTCACAAGTAACCGTTCATATGAAACTGAATACTGATCCCAATGGCGCGTTAGCGGATATCCTCGCCAAGCTTAATTCAGTGCGGTCACAGTTACCCAAAGAAGCTGAAGATCCAACTGTTGACGTTTCTACTGGCTCACAGACAGCCATCATGTATATTGCTTTTTCTAGCGACCGAATTAATGCAAGTCAGCTTACTGATTATTTAGAAAGGGTTGTTAAACCACAAATGTTTACTGTCAATGGCGTGGCAAAAGTCGACGTATTTGGCGGCGCAGAATACGGTATGAGAATTTGGCTAGACCCAGCAAGAATGGGCGCATTTGGTTTGACTGCAACGGAAGTCACACAAGTGTTACAGTCAAATAATTTCCAGTCTGCCGTTGGTCAAACCAATAGTTTTTTTACTAAGTTAACTGGTATCGCTGATACGCAAGTTTCAACCATTGAGCAGCTCAAAAAATTAGTCGTTAAAACGGACAAAGGGTCTGTGATCCGTCTTGGTGATATTGCCAATGTCAGTCTTGAAAAAAGTCACGATGTGTTTAGAGCCCTAGCCGATGGCAAGGAATCGGTCAGTATTGGGATCAATGTAACCCCGAATGCAAATCCACTCACAGTTGCTGCCGACGTCAAGACTTTATTTCCTGAGATCCAACGTAATCTACCGCCATCCGTTCAAGGTGCTATTTTATATGACACCTCACAATCCATAAATGAATCAATTGATGAAGTAGCTAAAACCATTGGCGAAGCCGCACTTATCGTCCTTGTAGTTATTACCTTATTTTTAGGATCGTTACGCGCGGTGTTCATTCCTATCATCACCATTCCGCTATCTTTGATTGGTGTTGCCATTTTCATGCAACTGTTTGGCTTTACTATCAACTTAATGACCTTGCTAGCTATGGTGCTTGCCATAGGTTTAGTGGTCGATGATGCCATTGTTGTGGTCGAAAATGTCGACAGACGTATCAAGCTTGGCGAGGAGCCTTTTAAAGCCGCAATCTTAGGCACACGTGAAATTGCTCTGCCCGTTATTTCCATGACGATTACCTTAGCTGCTGTTTACGCGCCGATAGCGTTAATGGGTGGCGTTACAGGTTCGCTATTTAAAGAGTTTGCCCTCACGCTTGCTGGAGCAGTATTTATTTCAGGGATTATCGCGTTAACCCTGTCGCCAATGATGAGCAGCAAAATCCTAAAGCCTCACGTAAAACCTAATCGTTTTGAGCAAACTATCGAGCGGGCTTTGAATACTATCAATTGTGGTTATAACTCGATGCTGAATAGCATTATGCAAAAGCGTTCAGTGATCGTCGCTTTTGCCCTGATTGTAATGATTTCCCTACCTGTGTTATTTCATTTGATCCCAACAGAGTTAGCCCCCAAAGAAGATAAAGGAGTGGTCGTGCTAATGGGAACTGCGCCTTCCACGGCCAATTTAGACTTTATTCAAGCAAACATGCTTCAAGTTACCGACATACTAAAAAAGCAACCAGAAACTGCGGCTTCATTAGCTTTTATTGGCGTACCGAATTCCAATCAAGCATTCGGACTTGCACCATTAGTACCTTGGAGTCAGCGCGATAGAAGTCAAAAACAAGTGCAGAAAACAATCGGTAAAGAGATTAAAAAAATTCCGGGCTTGGCACTCGCCGCTTTTCAAATCCCTGAATTGCCGGGTGCATCAAGTGGACTGCCGATCCAATTGGTGATCACTAGCCCCACATCTTTCGAACATCTCTTTCAAGTTGGCAGTCGTTTATTAGAAAAAGTACAAGAAAGTGCCCTGTTTGTGTTTTCACAAATGAACTTAAAATTTGACTCAGGCACCATGAACATTCATATCAAACGTGATCTAGCTGGAGCGTATGGCATTACCATGCAAGATATTGGTGCAACTTTATCAATCATGATGAGCGACGGTTATGTTAATCGAATCAACCTCCAAGGACGTTCTTATCAAGTGATTCCGCAAGTTGAACGACGCCTTAGAGCAACCCCTGAATCATTATCAAAATATTTTTTAAAAGCAGCGGATGGACGAAGCATACCTTTATCGAGTCTTGTCGATATCACCATGACAACTCAGCCAAGATCATTGCCTCATTTCAATCAAATGAGCTCTGTTTCTATTGACGCGGTAAACTCACCGGGCGTTGCGCTAGGTGATGCTATCGAATTTATGGATCACTTAGCAAAAACACAGCTACCTAAAGGCTATAGCTATGACTATTTAGGAGAAGCAAGACAATACGTTAATGAAGGTAATGCTTTATATGAGACCTTCATCCTCGCCATTGCTATTATTTTCTTAGTACTTGCAAGTCAATTTGAAAGTGTGCGCGACCCCCTCGTCATTTTGATTTCCGTTCCCCTAGCTATCAGCGGAGCATTAATTGCGTTGGGTTGGACTCATATTTTTGGCTTATCATCTATGAACATCTATAGCCAAGTTGGGATGATCACGCTTATTGGATTAATCACCAAGCACGGAATTTTAATGTGCGAAGTAGCCAAAGAGCAGCAACTGAAACAAGGATTAAATCGAACAGAAGCAATTAAACACGCCGCTTCCATTCGGTTACGCCCAATTTTAATGACGACAGCGGCTATGATAGCAGGATTAATTCCATTGTTGCTTGCATCAGGTGCAGGCGCTGCAGCACGATTTAACATCGGGTTAGTCATTGTCGCAGGACTAGGTATCGGCACCATTTTCACCCTGTTCGTACTGCCCGTTATCTACAGCTTCGTGGCAGAGAAGCATAAGCCACTACCTGAGCTTGATTGAACAATATCCAGAGACACAAAAAAGCAGCCTATCTAGTTTATCGAATCACGACGCTTGGAGGGGAAGCCGTATTCAATAACAACAAGCTGCTGTTGAGGAAAGTTGAGTTAACAATTTATTTTTAGTTGAATGTGATAACAATCAAATCACACTTATAACGTAAACCTATGAACAATTATTGCGTTGGTTCATCACCTGACTTTTTATAGAACATCCACAGAATGTAAGATACGATGCCAAGTGTTGAAAAAATTACGATCATGGATAACAACCCGATCCAATTACCAAACATAAGATCTAACCAAAATGCCATAGCTGAAGTCCTCTTTCTTGTTAACTCACGGTAAGAATAAGGCAACTTCGCTGTTTAACTTATGATCAGGATCAAACTCTATTTGTTATCATTGTTGTCACTTCAACACTTCAACGCTCACATGATCTAAATCAAGTTTATCGCTTTAAAAGAAACGAATGATAGCTTGCTAATGCTTCCTCAAAATCCTCTAACCCACACTTAGCAATAGATTCTGCATCATAAAAATTCATATCTTCTTCGAAAGTTTCATCAAGGCTAAAATTGATGCAATTGTCGAATACGACGACTTGTTCATTCGACAAAGTCAGTGTCATCTCACCACCCACTAACATCCACTCGGCTTGTTTACCTGATTGAACAGCTTGGATTGCCAGTTCAATTTCTAATAACTTTTGTTTATTCCCTGCCAACTCTTCAGTAAACCATCGACCTAATGCTTGATGCTCCATTGAAAAAAAAGCAACAACACCATCGGTTAGCCCATTATGGCGAAATTCATAATCCATCTGTACAACCTAACTACACAGTTTGTTTTGGTTATATTACCCCAACAAAAAAGGCGCCGAAAGGCACCTTTTAAAAAGCTTTGCATATTAAAGATGGTAACCTAACACAAGGTGTTAGTGATTGTGTCCATGACCATGGTCGTCCGCTTTCTTCTTGCTATCTTTTTTTGCTTCAGCTTTTTTCGCTTTTTCAATTGACTTAAGCTCAACTTCAAAAATCAAGGTAGAATCAGCTGGAATAGTCCCAGTATCACGATCGCCATAAGCTAAGTTTGCTGGGATCACAAAACGGAACTTAGAGCCGACATTCATTAACTGAACGCCTTCAGTCCAACCTGGAATCACGCGGTTTAATGGGAATTTAGCTGTTTGGTTACGCTTATATGAGCTATCAAATTCTGTACCATCAATTAAAGTACCACGGTAATGCACTTCAACCGTGTCGTCAGCAGACGGTTTCGCGCCCTTACCTTCGGTTAATACTTGATATTGTAGACCTGACTTAGTGACTTTAACGCCTTCTTTTTTAGCATTTTCTTCTAGGTACTTCTTACCTTCAGCGGCATTTTTCTTCGCCATTTTTTCTGCGTGTGCTTTACGCTTCTCTGCTAATTTTTTATCCAAACCTTGAAGTAGGGTTTGTACTTCTTCGTCTGTTAGTTTTGATTTATCATTCAAACCCGCAGTAAACCCTTCCACAATCAATGCGCGATCAACAGGCATACCCAATTCGTCTTGCTCTTTAATGTGGCCAGCCATGTATTTACCAATAGACGCACCAACGCTGTATGACTCTTTTTGTGCTTGAGTAGTTAATTCAGTACCTGAAGTACCTTCTTTGGTCGTTTTTTGCTCTTGATTACAAGCAGACAGACCGATAACAGCCAACGCAACTAACGATAATTTATACACGGATTTCATTTAGTTCATTCCTCAATAGGGTTTACCGTTTACTAACACATTGATAAATATGATAAAAAACAGATAAAACAAACAGTTTTGCTATTTTAATGTCGAGTAAACAGTATATATAATTTTTCAGAGTAAAATTCTGTAAGCACCTTTTTAACGACCCAACTAAATTGTGTCAAGCCTTTAGAGTCAGTGAGTTATAAGAAGTTCAGCCCAAATTCAGAGTTTAAGGTAGAATATAACCCAAATATTGGACTCACTGTGACATGAAATGAAACAACTGCAACAACAAGTCGAAGATCTAGAAACAAAATTAAGTTTTCAAGAACTTACCATTGAACAATTGAATCAAGAAGTCGTCAAATTAAACGACCTACTTGCACAACAACAATTTCAACTAGAATTGATGGTAAGTAAAATTAAAGCGATGGAGCCAAGCAACATTGCTTCATTGGCCGATGAAACGCCACCACCACACTATTAATAAATAACAAAGTAGTTGTAGTTAATGATAACAATCAGTAAAGGCGACTATTTAAAGGGCTGTATCAATGAGCAGTAAAACCCTAGACGTGTTTGTTCAACATTATCGCTCTATATTTTGCTGCCTATTGTTGTTTTCATTAACCGCCTGCTCAAGCAACAGTTTATTTGTTAGTTACCCATATCAAATTCAGCCGCATAAGCAAGCGCTCAACACTTCCAAACCTCAAGCAGGTTTAGATGAACTAACAGTTAACATTAGTGGCAATGATGGACTGTTATATGCGCAAGAGTCAGGCCGAATTGCTCAAATAAGCGGAGATTTTGCCAAAAGTCAGCAACTTTACCATGATGCCATCAATGCCTACCTTTATTTTGACAATCAAGCCACCATTAGCGCGTCCGATTTAGGCGCTAATGCCAGCAGCCTGTTATTAAATGATAATGCAATTCCTTACAAGGGAGCGAGTTATGAGCGCATCATGCTCCATCAATACCAAGCGCTAAATTATTTATTTCAAAAAAAATACCAAGGTGCCTTGGTTGAAGTTAGGCGTGCTAATCAGTTACAGCAGACTGAACAAAATAAATATGCGCAATCAAAACGTGCAGTACGAAAACTGGCTAACGGTGCCGTCGATGCTGAAATCAACCGACTTTCGCGAACCAGTGGTTCGGTGACCAGTTCATTCTTAAATGCTTATAGCTTTTATTTAACTGGTTTAATCCACGAAATTTTAGGTGAACCCAATGACGCCTTTATCGACTATAGAAAAGCAGCACAAATATGGCCTCAGAATCATTTTGTGGGTAAAGATTTAGTGCGTCTAGCCAAGCAACTTGCTATGCCTCAATATGATCAGTTTAAACATCGTTGGGGAGACGTACAGGGGCCAGCAACCAATCAAGGTGAAGTGATCATACTTTATGAATCCAATTTTGTACCTCAGAAGCAAAGTTTCACCGTTCCCTTTCCCATTGATGGCTACGTTCAGTCAATTTCATTGGCAACTTATCAAAATAACCCGTTTTTACCGACAACCGCATCAATCAGTGGCCTGCCTATTACACTGGCCGCGGAATCTATCACCAATATTGGTGACTTGGCCATTAACGCACTAAAAGAAGACATGCCGCTTGCTCTCGCCAGACAAGCGGCTCGGGTATATGCTAAATGGCGATTAGGTCAACATGTTGATAGGCATAAAAATCAAAACGAATGGGACTTAAGCTCAGTCGCGGTGCAATTGTTTAATGTGGTGACAGAACAAGCCGATTTACGCAGTTGGCTCACCTTACCTGCCCAAGCTCAAATTGCAAGGCAATATGTTGCACAAGGCAGCTATAACATCGCCATTTCCGGTTCAAAACAACATAACATTCAAGTAAAAGCTAGACATAAGACGTTAGTTTGGGCGATAAATACTGGCTATATCACACGTTTTTATTCGATACTAATACCCAATTAACCAATGTACTCACTAACCCAAATTTATCAACTGATGGAACTGACTATGAAAAACGTAAAACTTATCTTGATGATAGCAGCTGTACTTGGACTCAGTGCCTGCCAATCAAAAGTTGAATACGGTGATGCCCAAGAAGTTGAAACCGTAAATGCCGACTTTGGCTCAACCGATCTGCAAGGCATAACCAATAAAATGGTTGATAGCATGCAAAGCTTTCCGCCAGTATTAATGCTAACCGCCAATAATAATCGCCCAATTATTTTTGTGGATAGCATTAAAAATAAAACTTCTGAGCACATTGACACAGAGTCAATCACAGACTCAATTAGTAATCGACTTTTGCGTTCAGGCAAGTTTCGCTTTGTTGACATGACCAAAGTAAATGCCGTTCGTAAACAGCTTAATTATCAAAATAACTCGGGTATGGTTGATCCATCAACGGCGATTCGTTTAGGTCGACAAATCGGCGCACAATATATGTTATACGGAAACCTTTCCAGTATTGTTAAACAAGCCAGCGGTAAGAAAGACGTTTATTACAAAATGACCATGCGCTTAATGGATTTGGAAACCGGCCTAATTGAGTGGTCAGATGAAAAACAAATCCGCAAGTCTAAAACAAAATCTCTATTTGGGCTTTAATCTATGAGAGCCCATTAATGGGCTCATCAGACAATTTCCCAAACCAGCATACTGGACAACAATTAATGAAAGTTTATGCCCACAGAGGTGCAAGTGGCTATCAGCCTGAAAACACCATTGCTGCTTTTCGAGAAGCATTAGCACGTGGCAGTCAAGCCATTGAATTAGACGTACATAATGTTGAAGGAGAGTTGATCGTTTTTCACGACCGTCGATTGTCGAAAAAGCACATCGGTGACAAACTCACTTGTGATTTAACGCTCATAGAATTGGCTGAGCTTAATGTTGAAGGTGAGCCCATACCTACGCTTTGGCAGGTACTGACCTTCATTAATGGCCGTTGCGAAGTAAATATCGAGCTTAAAGGTGACAATACTGTAAAACCAATGATCGCTATGTATCCACGTATTATCAATGAGCTTAACTTCAGTAACGATCAATTATTATTTTCATCATTTAAGCACCCTGAACTTGCGCAATTAAAACAAGCAATTCCTCAAGTCAAACTTGCGCCGTTAATTGATGGTGTGCCACTCAATCTCGCCGACGTTGGCAGTCTGCTTCAGGCCGATGCAATTCACCTGTCTTTAAACTTCGTAAACCAAGCCATGATTGATGATGCCCATCGGCGTGAAATAAAAGTGCAAGTTTTTACGGTAAATCATCCTGATGATGTGCAACTGATGATCGAGATGGGTGTCGATGGCATTTTTAGTGATTACCCAGATAAAGCAATGGCTTTAATATCCAAGCTTAAAAGTTCAGTCAGTCAACCTTAAAATCTGCTTTGATAAGTAGCTCATCACCTTTTTTGATGCTTCCTGCAAAAACACTGTCACGAGGAGCGCGACCTACGCCTTTCGGTGTCCCAGTCATAATAATATCGCCATCTTCTAAGCTCATAAATTCACTGATGTAATTCACTAATTGCTGCGGTTTATACATCATCAATTGATAATTAGCTTGTTGCACTAATTCATCATCAATGCACAGTTGCATCGATAATTTAGGTAATTCATCAAGAGTGCAAGGAACAAACTCGCTGAAAACAGCTGAGCCATCAAATGCCTTTGCTCGCTCCCAAGGTAAGCCTTTTTGTTTCAATTGTGATTGTAAATCACGCTTAGTGAGATCAAGACCAAATCCCACCGCCACAATTTGCTGGTTTTCGATCAATAAACAAATTTCAGCTTCATAATGAATTTCGTTGCGCTCGTTTTGCTTTAATACGTCTGAAATCGCAGAATTAGGTTTAATAAAAATAACAGGCTCTGAAGGCACTTCATTATTCAGTTCTTTGATATGCTCGACATAGTTTCTGCCGACACAAATAATTTTAGATGGCGTGATGGATTGATTATCAAAAATAACGGACTGCATTAATCTTAGCTCCTAAGTTAATTGACCCGCTGAAATATAACATTATTTATAGTTCATCTAATAGCTAACTTAGGCTAAAAACGGTCTAAGATTAAAGTAGAAACAAAGAGAATGTCTACCTTTAAGGAGGGCATCATGGTTCACTTCGGAAAGATTTATACTCAAGACATTCAAGAAAAAAAATTAAGGTTTGATGGTACAGCCTTAATAAAGCCAAGTACCGAAGGTGAAGGCTGCTTAATTATTGAGTGTGAGAAGACACAAGCAATTAATAAATACACTGTTGTAAAACATGGTTCAAAGATTAATGTTAGGAAAGAAGGTAGCATATATTGGGCACTTTCATTTTTCTTTGGTTACAAAAGTGACAGTGCAAAGCAATTAGAGGCTCATTTAATTGTAAGTTTAGATTCAATGAAGCAGCCAAAATCTATGCTTAAATCCAAGCCTACAACTGTCTATAACGAGCAAGCTCGTAAACTAGTACCAAGATCAATGCGTCAAATTACCCAAAGGGTAAATAATTCATTAACAGAGCTTGATAAACAAGTTGCTCAAGGAAAACTAGCAAAGGTAGAAGGGAGAAACATAACAGAAGCCGAACAGGTTTCTACTAGCGATTCAGAATAAGTTGGCATATTGAGTGTAAAATAAAAGACGCAATGACTACTCGTTTTAGCTCAGAATAAAAATTACTTGAGACTTCTTCTCGCACGCAATACTAAGGTATGATACAACCAAGTTTATAGATGGCGATTGAATCATGCTTAATCCTAAAAAAATCGAAGAGATTGCAAAACAACTCAGTGATAATATGCCTGCTGGCCTCAAGCAATTTGCTGGCGAATTTGAAGAAAAAAGTAAACAAGTTTTGCAAAATCAACTGATGAAGCTGGACTTTGTTTCCCGTGAAGAGTTTGAAGTACAACAACACGTACTTTTGAAGAACCGTGAAAAAATTCAAGCATTAGAAGCACAAATTGCAGAACTTGAAACGCTGATAAAGCAATCTATCGGTTAGTCTTACCGCCATTCATGACAAAACATTTTGTTATGAATGGGCTTTCGAAGTTTTTATATATCTAAATGGCTCACAAAAACCAATAAAATTGGCAGGTATTTTTAAATAATGAATTTGCCAACTCATTATAAGTAACAAGTTAAACTTGCCATGAATAAAGCTTAATCCTATAAATTCAAAAGGTTAGCTATAATACTTCACTATAATTTGTCCCTTTCATACAACTAAAGCACTTTAACCTTTCTAATAAATTAAAAAGATTAAGTCGTTTACTTTGTAATAATAGTTTCGGTAATCAGGCATGGCAGTAAATAGAACTCACCCATTAACAAGTGAACTAAACAAACTCATTAAAAAAAGCATTAATAATGAACGCGATGCTTTATCTGATGTCGTGTTTACTAGCCGTTCTGGTAAGAAATACTCACTCGAAATACACTGTAATTCATGTCACAGTTCATTAAGATTGAGCTCTTTTCTACAACACGAGCGTGTAAATAAATATGACTGTAAAAATCTATACCGGCAACATAGTCAACTTGATCCATCATCTCTTACAGCGGTTTTTATTTTAGAACAAATTAAGCATAAATTTATCGTATCAAATTTAGGGCTCACACTTAAAAAACAAACTATACAACATGATTTTTTTGATGGCCTCAGCCTGAGAGCAGATTGCAGGCAATGTAAACAAACGGTACCGTTTCAAGCTTTGGATAAACACCAATGCCTAACAGAACATCTCGATACTTCGCTCATTCGTTCAGTTTCTAAAGCTGAGTACTTTAACTTTGTCTCCCAGTTCAGAGAGCCCCATCAAGAAAGTTCATCGCATGTGCTTAATCAACTCCCAGAGCCTCAAGCACCAAAAACTATGACAAAAATTCCCCCCGTAGCTCCACAAACTCAACCAAAGATACTCGATGCACAGCCAATTGCTTCCAAATTCCAACCCTCAGTTCTCAAGTGTCAATCAGAAAAAAAAGGTGATTGTAATGAAGTCACTATAACCACATCAACGCAGCAAAATCGCCATCACCATTTAGCGGAATTAATGCTGCAGTCGAAGGTTAATCCTGAGAAGTCTCATCCCTTACCCATCGAGCTCACTGACATGAGAGCACCTTTACAGGTTGAAACGACCGAATCTAAATTGACAAGTACAGCTAACGAGAAATGGCAAGTCACATCATTGCGCCCTTTAACTTCTCCTGATGCCACTCAACCCATATCAATTCCTGCCAGTAAGCAGCAAGACTCGCATTCTGAATACCATTCGCCCAACACGCCATGGTATCAAGCACAGTGTCAGTTTCTTAAACTTCTAGCTCATGAAAGCCAACTACCAAGAAGAAGATCTGGTGCACTATCAATGTTAGCTGTCCCTCAAAGTGTTTAACTCGAATAAAAAGCAAACACCAACTAGTTATTTTTCTTTCGAAAGTGTCTACTATCACGCTTGAATGTCGTTTCATGCAAATTTACTGTATTCTTCCTTTTTTACTCCAGAAAAAGCATACATGACTGTTTTAAATATCTTGACCGCACCTGATCCTCGTTTAAATACTATCGCCGATCCTGTAGAGGATATTAATAATGTTCAAACTTTGATTGATGATCTACTCGAGACTATGTATTCATCTGACAATGCGATTGGCTTAGCAGCAACCCAAGTAGGCAGAGCCGAAGCGGTTGTTGTTATTGATATATCGGAGGCAAGAGATCAACCATTAGTTTTAGTTAATCCCAAAGTCGTAGCTGGTGACGATAAAGTGATGGGGGAAGAAGGGTGTCTTTCTGTGCCTGATTACTATGCAAAAGTCGAACGATTTCAAAAAGTAACTGTTGAAGCTTTAAACCGAAATGGGGAAAATATTGTTATTGAAAGCAGTGACTTTTTAGCCATTGTTATGCAACATGAAATCGACCATTTGCACGGTAACTTATTTATTGATTACCTGTCGCCTTTAAAACAGAAAATTGCGCTAAAGAAGGTAAAAAAGCACTTAAAGAATAGAGAGTTATAAGCATGCCCCACTGTATTATTGAACATTCTGATGAATTTAACCCAACACCACTGATTGAAGCAGTATTAAAAGCGGCACTTGCCTCAAGGTTATTTCAAAGCAAAGACATCAAGTTACGCGCACAAGGCTTTAGAGACTATCAAATTGGGTTTAAACGCAGTGCATTCATTCATGTAACCTTGAAAATTTTATCTGGTCGTAATGACGAACAAAAACTTCAACTTTCTCGTCTTGTTATCGAACAGTTAGCTTCCTTAGGTTACGAACAAGTGACCTTAACAGCTGAAGTTATAGATATAGATAAAAACAGCTACAGCAAAGAAGTCATGTAATGACTAATCACCATATTCATCAAAGGGAATGTGACAGAGTCATTGACGATACACTGGTAAATCACGCCTCATTAATAAGGATGGCAGATGGAACTGTTTGGAATTAAAGCAAAGATTAAAATTAATAACAAGGAATTACTATGGATAAAACCAATTTTAGAAAACTGGCTAAGAGTTCATAGGGATTACATCGAGGCTACTGAAAGTAAGGATGGTTTATTTTGGTATAATGAAAGAGCGAATGTTGGTGCTTTAGCAGGAGCTATTTGGCGAGGCGGTGGGTACGCTCTTGAAGAGTTTGGTGTTACGAAAAAAAATAATAAGAAAACATTTAGAGGAAGATTAGATTTATATTTTAAATATGCTGATAGGCATGTTATTGCTGAAGCTAAACAATCTTGGGTTTATCTTGCCAAAAAAAGGAGGAAAAGTTATAGATCATTAATTGATAAAACGATAACCTCAGCAAAGGCTGATATTGCTATTTCTCAAGAGCATTCGGGTTATCAACTAGGTTTAGGCTTGGCCTTTTTTCCAACTTTTTCTAATTATAATATTACTGACGGAGAATCACTTAAGTTATTTATTAAAGATGTAGAACACACAGAATGTGATTTTTTAGTATGGTTTCAAAACACTTCAGGTACAAATTTAATTAGTCGAAACAATGAGCTCTGTGAAGCCGTAGCAATGGTTGGAATACTGTCAACCAGTCAGTAAAGGTAATATCTATAAGGTTATCGAATTTCAAACACAAAAAAACCGACTTGCGTCGGCTTATATCATCTTAAAGATGATGGTACCTGAGGACGGACTTGAACCGTCACTTCCGAAGAAATCGGATTTTGAATCCGACGTGTCTACCAATTCCACCACTCAGGCATAGTATTGTCACCGCATTTATTTTCAGATAAAGAGTTATACATTCATCCTAGCGATGGAACGGCATTATACTGACGGTTTAGCAAATGGCAAGGCTTGGACACTGAAAACCTGCAATTAAACGATCAACTGTTGAAACCTTGAACACTACCTAGCTACATTTTACTAAATTAATTGAGCATATTTTCGAAGTGCTCGCATCAAAATGCTTGGTGGCTCAACGAAATCACAGCAATGTATTTGCTCTTGCCCTCTCACTAACGAGCACCTTACTTTATCCTGCTCTGCTGTATTAAATACCACTTTAAAGTTTTCAAGGTGAGAGTATTTAGAAACTATTGAGTTCCATTTTTTTGCGTTGGCTTTGGCTTCATCCAATGAATGGAGCTCCGCATTAACCGTAAAAAATAAGTACGCATCATATAATTTAGTCTTATCGGAGGACGATAGTTTACCTTCTGTAATTTGGTAATTATGAATAAATTGAACTCTGGCTGCACCATTAATAAAGGAATTGTGTTGTACAAAACTATCAACAAGCGCGCCAGAACCTGACGGAGGTACTACATTCATACTTTTACCACTTTATAAGATTTCATTCTGTAAAACAGAAATATATAGAAATACATGATCCACATCAATGCAATTAGATTAAAAGTCACACCCAATTAAGTTAATGTTTTTTAATAAAAAATATGCGACACAGTGTCGCATCCTACCGCTTTTACCTTGTTGTAAATTTAACTAAGGCGCAAAATTCTGTTATCAAAACAAAAGGGATGTCATCATGCGCCTCAAAACACTTAGTGCTGTATTTATATCAATGTTTGCCATCAGCGGCCATAGCATGGCTGATGCAAAACCAGTACATGAAGTCATTAAAGTTCACGGTCAGATCAATAGTAGAACAGAGTTAACAGAGCATTCACTGGTAACACCTAGCTATGCTGTGCCAAGTAGTGATATTGCTGATCTATTGAAATCAATTCCCGGTGCTAACGTAAACGCCAATGGTCCTGTTAGTCAAATAGCGCAATACCGTGGTTTATACGGCGGTCGTATTGCGACTAAAGTCGATGGCTTAGCCCTTGCTGGAGCAGGTCCAAACAGTATGGATGCACCATTAAGTTACGCGAGTATACTTATGACAGAATCCATAGAAATGACGCGTGGCATTGCCCCTGTTAGTAGTGGCGTCGACACACTTGGAGGCAGTTTAAAAGTAAATACTGTAGAAGCTGAGACTGGTCAAAACTTTAGTCATATTCTCGGCCAATTCACTGACAATGGTCGTCAAACACAACTAGGCGCATTAACCAACATCGCTGGTGATTCTCAGGCGGTTTTATTTCACATTGAGCAAGCCAAAGGCAGCGATGAAATAGAAGATGGCTGGGGACGAAAGATTGTTCCTTCGACTTATGATAAGCAGCAATTTGGTGTAAAATATTTAAACCTATTTTCTGATAACCACTCAGTTTCTATTGGCTATCAAGGCGTACGCACTGGAAATTCTGCCAGTGCCGCTTTACCTATGGACATTGACTTTATTGATTCTGACAGAATCAAATTAATGGGAAACTCCAGCTTTAACTGGGGAGCAATGAACTGGCATATTGGTTGGCAAAACGGACGCCATGGCATGTCAAATGCCCTATTACGCCCAGTAAAATCGCCGATGATGGCACGCTATAATCGTGCCGACAGTATAGGACTCGACGCCAGCCTATCCTTTGATCTAGACAATTGGTTATTCGGTGTTGATTTTCAGCGAAACATTCACGATTCCGTTATCACCAACCCAAATAACAAAATGATGGTTGTTGATAATTTTAACCACGTGAAAAACCAAACCATCAGTGCGTACGGCCAATGGTCTGAACAATACCAAAGCCAAAGCATACAAATTGGAGTTAGAGCCAAACAGTATCAATTCGATGCTGATAAAGTTACACACTCCATGGCGATGATGAACCCGAATCTGAAATATTTAATGCAGCGATTTAATCAACAAGATCGCAGTAGCAACCAATTTGGCATTGACTTGGTTACTGAGTGGGTCATTGAGCAAAGCCGAGACATGAATTGGCGCATCAGTTTGGCTAGGAAACAGTCTAGCCCGAGCTATCAGCAACGCTATTTATGGCTGCCTATGCAAGCAACAGCAGGTCTTGCTGATGGCCGTACTTATCTAGGAAACACTGAGTTAAAATTAGAAACCGCTTATCAAGCCGAATTAGGGTTTGATTTCAGCAATAGCCAACTAATGATTAGTCCCAGAGTATTTTGGCAAACAATTAATGATTATGTTCAGGGCATACCACTGACCGACATGAAAGCAAAGATGGTTGCAAAAATGATGGGCGATACTTCACCACTAGTGTTCGCCAACACTGACGCACGATTATACGGAATGGATGTTGAAGCCAACTATCAACTAATGGCGAATTGGCAATTAAGCATGCTCGCCAGCTACACCCGAGGTAAACGCACTGATATTGAAGATAATTTATATCGTTTGGCGCCGTTATCAGGGCAAATTGCACTCAACTGGCAACAACAGCAATGGCGTGGACAATTAACTTGGCGCGTAGCCAGCAAGCAAGACAAAGTATCAGCAATTCAAAAAGAACAGCAAACAGCAGGCTACGGTACCCTTGATATGTTGGCAGCTTATGAAATCGATAATTGGTTAGTAAAAGCAGGTATTAGCAACCTGTTTGATAAAGCTTATCACAATCACCTGTCTGGCTATAATCGCGCGATGAAACAAGACATTGCCGTAGGAGAGCGATTACCGGGGTATGGACGTCAAATTTGGCTTTCTGTGTTGCTAAGTTTCTAGATGTTTCCTACCATTTGAGCCAGCAATTTTGCTGGCTCTTTTTTATTTACATTTCCTTCTTGTCGTTTAAACATAGGCAACCGACCCAAACTTGGAAATCTAATGGCAAAGAGCATATCTACTCTGCATTTAACTGGTTCTCATACTTTTGGTGCTCGATGGGAAAAACAAAATCAATTCCTTGAAGTTAAAGAAGCTTCAGATCAAACACTGTTCGGTTTACCATTAAGTGCCTTACCTGTAGAGGGTACACTTACCGTATTCGTTAAAGCTGAAACAGACTACCGTCATTACAAGCTCCACTTTCACCGTTCTAATGTAACCAACGTAACTCGATGTGTAGAATCAATTGATAGTTTATTTTCTAGTCCGCTATCAAAAGATCAAACCCAAAAAGCGCTGATGGATTTCACCTTATCTCGCTTACATACACTAAGAACGCGTGATACAGCCCTTTTTAAATCAAAGTTACTGCGTCCACATAATTCTCTTGCTACTAACAGCACCAGAACCGAATGCCAAAGTTCCCCCCGTCAACCCAATGAATTACCTTCACCTTGCTTGACACAGAAAGAAAGTGACACCATAGTTCCTTTAGAACTTTACAAACTTGATTCAGCAGGTAAACCAACTAATACATCTGTATTTACCGACCTTGATCTTGGCCAAAATCACGAAGATTATGTCCATATTTCTGCCCCAACGGATTAATTATTTTAACTAAGTATGCAGTAATTTTAATCTTCCCTTAATGACCTATCAGCTCCTTTTACATAGACTTTAGCAAAATGGCTAATCGAGATTTCCGTTATGGCGCAACTAAATTTAGCAATAAGTAGCGATAAGTTACTTAATGTAACACCTTATTTATCCGTTTATGAAAGCCAGACCAAAGAAAATTTTTTTGGTTATACAGTGCTCGAACCAAATGGTAAAGTCTCAGTGACGGTCAAAGCTGAAACAAAGATTAGGCAGTATGACATTCACTTTAAACACTCCAGAATTTCAGGCATCTCAAAGATAACTGATACCTTTATGGGCGAGATTGTAGCAGTACTCTCATCAGGGAGAACAAGAGAGGACCTGTATACCTACGCAGTGGATCATCTTAAGTATTGTACAGATAACCGATTAATAAGTTGGTTGAAGTAACGCTAATTTAGTACTGGTTTTTTTGCCAATTTTCTCTGTAAACTGCGCCTGTGCATACCAAGTTGTCTAGCCGTTGCTGATACATTGCCACTATTCGCTGTTAGTACCTGCTGAATATGTTCCCACTCTAAGCGCTTAGGTGTCATCGTCGGTTCATCAGCTATTGCCGTCTCAATAGCCATTGCTTCCATTTTCAATGCTTGTAAAAGGGTTTGAGTATCCGCAGGCTTGGCAAGATAGTTATCTGCGCCTAAGCGAATAGCCTCAACAGCGGTAGCAATACTGGCGTAACCAGTAAGTAAAACCAGTATGCTATTGGGTAATAGCTGCTTTAATGGTTGGATAAAATTCAAACCATTCTCGTTTTCAATTTTCATATCCAGCAATATATGACTGGGTTCAAATTGTCTGGCTAATAACAAGGCGTCTGTTTTATTGTGCGCCATCTTTGCATCAAACGATTGATTATTCATTCGTTTTTGCAGCACACTTGCCAAACTTTCATCATCTTCAATTATCAATAGTTTATTCATTTTTTTGTTTCTTCTATTGGTAAAATAACTTTCGCAATGCATCCTGTTTGCGGGTGTGAGCGTAAAGATAAACGTCCCGCATTTCTTTCTAAACTGGCATGTGTCAGCATTAACGCTATCCCTAATCCTTTCTCACTCGGCACAAATTGCTTACCTAAATAAGGCGAAAGCTTAGGATCTATACCAGCACCAAAATCCCGAATAATGATATTTAGTGTGCTCTTTTCTACCAATATCGACACTTCTAATTTCATTTTTTGAGAGGCTGAGTAACTCGCTTTACCTGCATTATCCATCAAGGTAATGAGAGCTGGTAGTACGCCATGATCAATAAAAACAGACTGCGAAAACGTTTCAGATGTTAGCCATTTGATTTCATGCTCAGGTAGTAACAATTGTGTTTTTCTTTTTAGATCAGTGACTAATTCATCAATTGCCCATTGCTGTTTTTTTCCATCTCGAATCGCTTCTGTCGCCAGACGTAGTTCCATCAGGCTATGCTCACACCTCGATAAGTTACTATTGACCTCTTCTACGGCTTGTTGACTGTATTCTTCTTTAAGATCGTCAAGCCATAGTCTCATACTACAAAGTGGTGTCGCGAGCTGATGCGCCATTTGCGCCGAAGAGGCACCCAAGGCAACCAGTTGCTCTTGTTTTAACTGAGATTCCCGTAACTGGCTTAATTGAAAATCTCGATGTCTGAGTTTTTTACTGATAAGTAATAAACTGCTATTAATTACCAATGTCGATAAAATAAAATTCAGCCACATGCCTAAATAATGCGAACTCATGTTCATGTGCATCATGTGCTCAGTTTCGGGGCTGAAATACAGCATTAGGCTATAGGCTACACAGTTAATTAAACTCAGTACCCATGCATTCCATTCGGGTAAGGCAATGGCAGCAATGGCGATGGGCACCAGTAAAAATGATACAAATGCATTGGTAGAGCCACCTGTTAAGTACAACCAAGCAATCCAAAATAGAGTGTCAATCAATAAAATCCAAAACAAGCCATCATTAAACTTATATAATCGACTTATTTGCCAATGGCTCAGCAATAAATACACTAGCTCACAGCCGAACACCAAGCCCAAAATGTCAGAACTATGGGTTAATCCAAACCATTCTCCAAACCAAAATGTAAGTAATAGCCTGATAATCCAGCCAAAATATCTTGGCCACACTAAATGCTGAGTAATTTTCGACCCTGACATTGTCAGCTCATCCATTGTCATTTTACCAATAGCAATAAGGTACCTAATTATAAGTTTTCTAAACTCGATATAAATCAATAAATTTTTGATCGCTAAGTTAAGAAGATTTAATCAGTGATATCTGACGAAACCATAAGGATGCTTTACCTTTAAATTAAAACGCACAAGTTGAATAAGGGAGTTAGTCTTTTCATCAGGGCTTAACTAAAACAGTATGAACCCATTTAACTATTTAAGTGAAGAGCTATGAGCATCAAATTATGTGATACACTTGTAAGCTCTTTAAACAATAGCGGCTCATTACGAAATGAGTTACCCGCGGAGCATGTTAAAAAAAGCAAACTTGTTGATTTCGAACATATTGAACTCGCCATTGAAACGACACAACTCAAAATGTTAGAAAATGCCATTCATTGTGCTTTTGGTGATGGAGGCGACGCTCAATGCTTAATTTCTCACATTAACAGCACATTGTATTTACTTTCCACTCAATCAGCATCAAGCAATTCAATACCACCTTTAGCTATTCAAAAATTTTGCTTATTACTAAAAAACGCAGATATTGCTCCCAAAACAAAACAACAAGCAATTTATCAATTACAGTATGTTCGGCAGACTGATGATGCGGCTTCAAGTTTAGAATACCCTTGTAATTTTTCTCAAGCGATGTTGACACTTCAAGCAGCCCAAGCAGGATTTTTGCCGCTAGTAGAACACATTAGAGTAAAACATTGTCAGCAGTGCTTAGTTGATACATCTTGTTCTTTAACGAGTAATGAAAGCAAACAGGCTTTCGCGCATAAACTCGAAGTCGCGTTAGGCATAGCAGACATCGACCATTTGCCATATAAACAGAACGCCAAAAAAACAAGACATTCACACAAAAGAAAGCCCATCATTCCTCCAATCGATACTTCTCATACAAGTACTTCAAGCTGCATCACCGCACTAGTAAAAGTTGATCCAAGAGTGGTTGAAAGCGGAGGCCAAGCGCTTACTCTTCTTGAGACATTTGCCGATATTCAATGTACTGACCAAGACAACGTTAAAGTACAAAAAATCTTAGCTAAGATAGGGTTACCACCAAATCCAACGACAAATAGCACAGATGAGGGGTATTCAAGCATCACTTCCGATGCAACATCATCGCTTGCTCAACCACAAGAAGCGCTGGCTTCACTTGATGATATAAATTCAATCGAAGAGCATGCACTCGACGAATATGACATCGTCACAGTTGCTGAATCTGAACCGACTATTGTTTCACAACGTGACCCGCTGTTACGACTTAACTCACTGCAATTTAGTGAGTTAAATCCTACTGAATTAGTCAAAGTTATCGCTAAGACGGAAAGCTTAAATGACACAGGAAGATTACTGATTCAGTGTTATAAATCAAAGTTACTATCCTGCGTCGACATGGAAACAGATCAATTAATTTTTGACGCCTTTAAAGAGAGAATTGAAGCTGCACCACAATGTGAACGCCAAGAGCATAGTCAAGGCTTATCTGCTGCAGTACATTGCATTAAAAATCCTAGCATTGCTTGTCAGGTTATCGCTCTATTTGCTCATCGTCATCAGCAATGTGAATTATCACTGCAATATTTACGTCAATTTGAAACGGGCACACAGAGACATGAAAATCTAGTATGTGAATTTACAAAAACAGCAATAACTATTCGTATGTTCCCTTTCGAGATCAATGGTCAACAGCAAGATTTCACTGAGTTATTATTACCAATAATGTTTAAATCGAAATTAGGTTCGCATAACTTTGAATGGATAAAAAGTACTCATATCGCACTGCAATTGCTTCCTTGCTTAAAACAAACAGGGCATGCTTTAGCCTTATTAAGGCACTGCATAACACTACCACGGAAGAACATTGCGGATTGCTTACAAATGCTCGGTGATATATTTAACCGTCTCTCTAACAACAGTGAACGTATGCAAGTAATTACTTATGGGATCAATGTAAATTTACTGCCTTGTCGTAACCTTACTGTCCCTTATAAATGGCATTATGAATTGATGCTGCTTTTCGAATCTATTAGCGATGTGGAAATTACCGAAGAGCTCAGAGAATCAAGTAATAAAGCATTACTTGATTCTCTTGAATATTGTGTTGGAACGGAAAGAACTGATACGATAAGAACAATAATTTCTCTGCAAAATAAGACAACTCCTTCGTTGCCTCACGCCACACAGAGTTAATTACAACCCAGCATCCAGCTTCAATGCTTCAGCTTTATCTGTTTTTTCCCATGGGAACTCTTCACGACCAAAGTGACCATAAGCGGCGGTTTCTTGATAGATTGGGCGCTCTAAATCCAACATTTCTGTTAACCCATAAGGGCGTAAATCAAAGTGCTGACGTACTAACCCGATAAGCACCTGCTCAGAAACTTTAGCCGTACCAAATGTTTCAACACTGATTGACGTTGGCTCTGCCACACCAATGGCGTATGAAACTTGAATTTCACAGCGTTCCGCTAAACCTGCTGCTACGATATTTTTCGCAACATAGCGCGCTGCATAAGCGGCACTGCGATCAACTTTCGATGGATCTTTTCCTGAGAATGCACCACCGCCATGACGTGCCATACCACCATAGGTATCTACGATAATTTTACGACCAGTCAACCCACAATCGCCTACTGGGCCACCGATAACGAATCGTCCAGTGGGATTGATAAAATATTTCGTCTCTTTGTTTAACCACTTAGAAGGCAAAACAGGCTTAATGATGGTTTCCATTACCGCTTCAACCAGATCATTTTGAGCAATATCTTCGCTATGCTGGGTTGACAATACTACGGCATCGATACCGACAATTTTGCCTTGGTCATAAGCAAACGTAACTTGGCTCTTCGCGTCTGGGCGTAACCAAGGTAAGGTGCCATCTTTACGAACTTCAGACTGACGTTTTACTAAGGCATGAGAATAAGTAATTGGCGCAGGCATCAACACATCAGTTTCATCGCTCGCGTAACCAAACATTAAACCTTGGTCACCTGCACCCTGCTCTTTCGGGCTTTGACGATCAACACCTTGATTAATATCTGGCGACTGCTTACCAATGGTATTTAAAATAGCACAAGAGTCTGCATCAAAACCCATATCTGAATTGGTATAACCGATTTCACGAACAGTTTTACGAGTCAACTCTTCAATATCAACCCAAGCGGAGGTTGTGATTTCACCACCTACCATCACCATGCCAGTTTTTACATAGGTTTCACAGGCAACACGTGCTTTTGGATCTTGCGCTAAAATCGCGTCTAACACTGCGTCTGAAATTTGATCGGCGATCTTATCAGGATGACCTTCTGATACTGATTCTGAGGTAAATAAATGATTTGCCATATTCGCTATATTCTCTTCAATTTGGTGGTATTAGCTTCCAGAAATGCTCGAATTGAATAACCGCAAACAAAGCATGGTTTTAGAAGCTTTTACATCTAGACGTCTATTCTAGAGTAAATTGAATGGAATTTATAGAGCAGCAGCAAATTTAACACTCAGAAATAGTGCTTATTGTGAAGCAGGTCAGGAATCCCACTTCATCATTTGATGTAGGGGCTGAACTAAAGCGTATCGAGTAGGATTTATCAAAAAGCGCTTAACACTTTCTTTATAATCCTTTTTTACGTGGGTATTAATCCACTTATGGATAACTTCTTCATCCTTTTGACTCAAAGTATCTGTTTGGAGTAGCCCTGTTCGCTTAGTACCATCATATCGACCGATAACACCTTTACAATCGCGCCCTCCAGTAGCCTCAATCATTGACAGTAACAAAGC
>JBMYXI010000044.1:0-26820 GCA_049608225.1 Parashewanella sp. | reverse complement strand
AGTCTTTGGGAAAAACAGATTTGGTGGTAATTGGTACCTCTACTGGTGGCCCTGTCGCATTGCAAAAAATCTTAACCCAATTTCCAGCAAATTATCCGTTACCGATCCTGTTGATCCAACATATGCCAGCGGCGTTTACTCCAGCATTTGCAGGACGATTGAATGGGTTGTGCAAAATCCAAGTAAAAGAAGCTGAAAATGGTGATGTGTTAAAACCAGGATGCGCATACCTAGCACCAGGTGGTTTGCAAATGATGCTTGAGAAAAATGGCGCACAGGGGCGATTAAAGGTTCTCGCGGGTAATGCCGATATGAATTATAAGCCAAGTGTTGATATTACTTTTGCTTCGGTATCAAAAACATTTTCAGGCGATGCATTAGCGGTTGTGTTAACAGGTATGGGAGCTGATGGCCGGGAAGGCGCACGCTTATTAAAAGCTGCTGGTTCGACTATTTGGGCACAAGATGAAGAAAGTTGTGTGGTTTACGGTATGCCACAAGCAGTGGCTAATGCAGGGTTGTCCAGTAAATCGATACCACTTGATAGTATGGCTAATGCCATTTTAAAAGAGACTACAGGTGGTTAAGCTGTTTAGCTACAGCGCTAGCACTTACCGTAGGCTGACTTACTTTATATTGAGTGTCAGCCTGATTTGCGTATCGGCCCTTTATGTCGAGCTGTATAAACAAAATCAGATTTTGGCAAAGCAAGTTAAGAAACTAACGGCTTCGCAAGTACTTTTAATGGTACCTGATGAACACTCCGAACAATTAAAAGAGTGGCTTGCAAGCCATCCTGAGTCAATTGACAGTTTATTAAAGCAAGGTCAATTATCGACTGAAAAATTTGATGGTTCAGTTCATCGTCAAGCTTTGAAGATCAATAAAAGCCAGCAACAGACGGTGAGCCACAAACAAACTGTGAAACCAAATACCAAAGCGACAATCGGTGACAATGGTTTTAAAGATGAAAAAATCAACGTCCAACAATTGCCCCATGGTGGCATTCGAGTGACGACACGAGAACAATAGGCATTGCAGTGAAAGTTTGGACAATCGCAAATCAAAAAGGTGGCGTTGGTAAAACGACAACGGTTGTCAGTCTCGCAGGCCTGTTAGCAAAACAAGGCAAACGAGTGTTGGTGATTGATACCGATCCTCATGCTTCGATGGGCTATTACCTCGGCGTAGACTGTGAAGAGATCCCCGGCTCTCTCTATGATTTGTTTGTTGCTCATGCAAGTTTGTCTATCGACTTGATCCAAAGCCACATCATACCTACCTCGGTGGAAAAACTTGACCTCCTTCCTGCAACAATGGCATTGGCGACATTGGATAGAAAGCTCGGCCATGAAGATGGTATGGGATTAGTACTTCGGAATATCATTCAGTTATTATCACATAGCTACGATCATGTGCTGATTGACTGTCCGCCAGTGCTTGGTGTGTTGATGGTCAATGCGTTGGCAGCTTGTGACAAAATTATTATTCCGGTCCAAACTGAGTTTCTGGCGTTAAAAGGTCTCGATAGAATGGTGAAGACCATGGAATTAATGGGGCGTTCACAAAGCGAAAAATATCCATTTATCATTGTACCTACTATGTACGATAAGCGTACTAAAGCCTCTCCGATGACATTATTGGAAATGCAGTCGCTATACCCTAGCTATTTATGGTCAGATGTGATTCCAATTGATACTAAATTCAGAGACACCAGCCTGGCACAATTACCAGCATCTCATTATGCGCCAACTTGTCGTGGTATAAAGGCGTATCAAAAATTGCTTAACTTTATTGATGAACAAGGTGCTGTGGATGGTTAGGGAAGCAGACAACACCGTAATGGATTATTTTTCTGTGCTGCTTAAGCAACCTCCAAAGCAGCTGGCTACAATGCAGCAAGAAGTATCTTCATTAGTAAACGCAGAGGTGGAAACGCTCGAAAAGTCAGTTGATAAACCAGCGTTAGAGAAATTGCTTGAGCGCGTTGCTAAGCCAGAAGAAGTTGATGTTTCACCAATAGATAAAGTTCGCACTTCGAAGGGAGAATATGTCGCTTCAGTCACGGATAAGCCAGAAGCAGTAACGAGTATAGAAGCTGAGCAGAGAGAAGAAATAACCTCAGAATTAGCAACGCCAAAACCCACAGTTGGACTTGTCGAAGCATTAGATGAAGAGTTTCAGGTGTTATTTTTTAACGTTGCAGGGCTTATTTTAGCGGTGCCATTAGTCAGTCTTGGTGGCATTGTTCAAATTGAAAAAGTAACCAAAGTATTTGGGCGTCCAGAATGGTTCAAAGGGGTACAAACTAATCGCGAGCAGCAAATTAATATTGTTGATACTGCCGCATGGGTCATGCCTGAAAAATATACAGATGAATTAAAAGCAACAACTGAATATCAGTATATTGTACTATTAGCTGGAAGTAACTGGGGATTAGCTTGCGAAAGCTTAGTTAATGCCGATAAAATTGACAAATACCAAGTAAATTGGCGTAAAAATATCGGTAAACGACCTTGGCTCGCTGGAGTCGTAAAAAAACAAATGTGTGGCATTTTAGACGTTCAGTCATTAATCAACATGCTGGATAACGGCATCGATTCAAGGGATTAATTGAGGTAATTATGACAGATCCAAAAAACTTAGCAGTATCTGCCAGTAATGACGATTCCGTCTTACAATGGGTAACATTTCGATTAGATAATGAGACTTATGGTATTAATGTGATGCAAGTACAAGAAGTCTTGCGTTACAGTGAAATTGCCCCAGTGCCAGGTGCGCCTCATTATGTTCTGGGTATCATTAATTTACGTGGTAACGTTGTCACCGTCATTGATACTCGTGCCCGCTTTGGGTTAGCAAGCTCAGAAGTGGACGATTCAACGCGTATTGTTATCATCGAAGCCGAAAAGCAAGTGATTGGTATTTTAGTTGATAGTGTCGCAGAAGTGGTTTACTTGAAGCGTTCTGAAATTGATAATGCGCCAAATGTTGGTACAGAAGAAAGCGCTAAGTTTATTCAAGGTGTGAGTAACCGAGGTGAAGAACTGCTGATCTTAGTTGATCTTGATAAGCTGCTTTCTGATGAGGAATGGAATGAATTGGCCCAACTTTAAGTCAACGATCATTAAAGGGCTGAAGTAATGGAAAATGAATTACTGATCGCAGCCTTATTTTATGCGATTGCTTGTCTTGCATTGGTACTGTATTTATTAAAACAAAACAGTAAGCTTAAAGCACGAATTGAGGTTGTTTCAACCTCAATTGAAGATGCCAATAAACAAAATGTCACAGTTAAGAATGAGCTTAAAGAACTCAGAAATGGCACCATTGGTGTTGGGCGACGTGTTATTGAGCTTGAGAAAAAACTGAAACAATATGAAGCTCGTTTAGATGAAGCTGCACAAGAAGAACCTGAATCTCGTATGTATACTCGTGCTATGAAGATGGTTTCTCTTGGGGCTGATGTTGAGGAGATTGTTCAAGAGTGCGAGTTGCCTCGCGCAGAAGCAGAGCTATTATTACGACTCCATGGTGAACCTAATATCAATTACAGTAATTAAATGCTCAACTCAGAGCTTTGTATGCTGTTAAAGTACAATCGAAGTTGATGCAGGTATAGTTTTTCTAAGCCAAAACAATTTTGAGTAGGAGTTTGGCAGCATACAAGCTCCCAAAGGGCAAAGCTTTAGCTCTTGCTGAGTGAGAAATTAATTACTGTAATTGGTATATTTACTAAAACTTAGGTTTCTATATCTATTCCCTGTTGTGTCCAGTTCTCGGGCTGCTTTCCCTCTAAAAGATAAACAAACGATAGTATTTCTGCGATCAAGGTGTACAACTCTGCTGGAATTTCTTCCCCAAGTTCTAGCCGCTGTAAAAATTCACTTAAATGTGGGTTATGGTGAATATGAATATTTGCTTGTTTCGCCATAGCGATAATGTCTTCGGCAATAATGCCGCTGCCTTTGGCCGTTACTGTCGGCGCACCAACGCCGCTGTAGCTGAGCGCTGTCGCTTGTTTGGGTTTATTCATTATGCCCTCGTGTGAATAAGTTGATCGCCTTGTTCTAGCAAGCTAAATGGAACCTTATTGTGTTTAATGGTTGTTTGTTCAATATCATAACCAATGTTGTGCAATCGTTGCTGCAGTTGTGGCATATGCCTTAGTGCTTTTTGTTTTAGTTGTGCTTGATCAACTGTGAGTGCTATTGTCACTCGATTATTGGATTTCAATGTTAGTTTGGAGAGCATTTGGCCATCGGCTAATTGAAATTTAAGCTGTAATTGCCAGTGTTGTTCCTCTTCGTCTGAATTATTGCGTCGTTGTAACTTACCTTCAAGGCAATGAATTTGATGATTCAATGAGTAAGGTAAGCAAAAATGCCAGCACCAATTATCTTGTGTAAACACACTGGCTTTATGATGTGCTTCAAAGCTATCAATTAATTGAGCCGATGCCGTTAATCCACCTTTATCGATTAATTTGATCAGCATTTGATTTGTAACATTTAATTGCTGTTGTAATTGCTGAAAATAGAGATTTTTCTTTGTACCTAGAGAGGATGTAACCTCACTGTGCTTGGTAAATAATAATACTTGAAATAATGAAGCTAGTGCTTGCATGTTTACGGACTTTGTTTGACTGCTGGTCAATGATGTAATAGTCCCCATTAATCTTGCACTTGTGACGAGTTCCGCTTTTACTGCTTGAGAAGTCAATAAGTTTGTTACAGATGGTGGAGTTAACTCCTTGATGAGCTGTTGAGATACTATAAAGGATGAATTGCTGGGTGTCGGTGCTGTTGCACCGGTATTAGTGATAGTCGCTTGAAGTCGTTTTGCTTGTGCAGATTGATAGGGCAATTCTGCTTGTTCACTGTTATTTACGCTTAATAAATTCAGTAAACGTCTATAGCTGTTAGATACATTGCTGTTATTTGAATTTGATCTTGTCTGATCACTGGCAGCTGTTAATTTTTTTATTTCAATTGGTTGGTAGTCAATAATTGGCGTGAGTTTAAGAAGAGGCTGATTATTTTTTAGAGTAGTAGTAACAATATGCCTTCCATTACTTAGCTTTTTTGTTGAAAGAGAAAGCTTTTTCCCAAGAATAAATAAATTATTATTGATGATATTGCCTTCACCTAGCACGACAGCTTTGTTGGAGTTTGCTGAAAATTGCTTGATAAGCTGATCAAGGTTTATTTGCAACTGTTTAATTAACTGAGCCGTTAGTTCAATATGTTGTGATGGGCGCGTAAGCAGTAGCTCTGCGGTAGGTTTTCCTTGTGACTCAGGTGAAAGTTTGATCCAAGGCGACGAAAACTGAAACAAGCTGTTGCTTAAATTTAGCTGGAATTTTTGTTGTCGATAGTGGATGATGTGCGACTCTAAAATGGAGTCGTATTTGGCGACAGTGATCTGAGTAATAGGTGATTCAGCTCTTTTTAGCAGCGACGGATTTGCAGTTAATATGTTAGCTTTTGTTAAGTGTTGCTTATCTGAAATTTCCATAAATTAATATTTCACTGTTTTAATATTTTTATCAATTAATCACTTATACTTCTCTGATAAATTTTTCATTATTTAACTGGTTTACAAAACTTCATGAAACTACGCTTATTTACCCTTTTTGGTATTGCTATTTTTTCATTTAACTCCTTTGCTAAGTCTCAACCACCTATGGTTACGGAGTCTGTTGAAGCATCTCAGGATAAAGCAATCGAAGCAGATGTCGAGCCATCTTACCAAGATGAACGCGATCCTTTTGAAGGATTTAACCGTGCTATTTGGAATTTTAATTACAACTATGTTGATCGTTATCTACTGAAACCAGTTGCTCATGGATATAACGATTATGTACCAACACCAGTAAAGTCTGGCTTAGATAATTTTGTGCAAAATTTAGATGAACCATCGAGTTTAGTAAATAATACCTTACAAGGTAAGTGGAAATATGCGTTAAATGCTGGTGGCCGTTTTGCAATAAACTCGACGATAGGTTTGCTCGGCTTGATCGATGTTGCCGACATGATGGGGATGCATCGTAAGCAAGATAAGTTTAGTGAAGTACTAGGTTATTATGATGTGCCTAATGGCCCATATTTTATGTTGCCTTTTATGGGGCCGATGGTGACGCGAGAGCTAACTTCGAACTGGGTCGATGGTTTATATTTTCCATTGTCAGAAATGACCATGTGGCAATCGGTAGCTGCATTTACCTTTAAAGGTATTAATGCTCGGGCCGAACGAATAGGCCAAGAGCGCTTGTTAGATAATGCGCTTGATCCATATACATTCGTTAAAGATGCTTATTTACAGAATGTGGATTTTAAGCTTCATGATGGCCAGACTGCACCAGAACAAGACGATGAACTTCTTGATGAATATCTTGACGAATTGGATTAGCGCAAACACATATCTAGTGTTATAAGTTTAATAGTTCAATTTTCAGTGAACGATTAAACGCCCATAAAATGAATTAAATAAGTTTGGGTTAACAGAAACCATCTCAATTTCATCAAGTTTCAGGGATAACGTCTCCAAAGGGAGAAGTGAGTACATGGCGCTAACGGATATCTCCATTCTATTAATAGAAGTGGACACAAACGTAAATAAGCAATTAACAAGTTTTCTCAGTAAACAAGGCGCGATGGTTTCTGTTGCACAAGAGCAAAGTGCAGTTTCATCCCTTCTTGAAACATATCGTTTTGATTTAGCTATTATTGATCTCACTTCAAATCAGCCTAATGGATTAGATGCATTAAAAACGATTTCCCAAGAATCAACTGATACGCATTCTCTGGTATTATCAGACAATAATGTAATGTCGGATGTCATTGAAGCACTGAGATTAGGTGCCAGTGATTACCTTGTTCTACCAATTGAGGATATGTATGTGCTTGAGCACACTATTCATCAATGTCTAGGAGGTACAGTAGGTAGTGATGCTGACCTCACGGACGAACTTGCTTATCTTGAATTTGACAGTCATGTTGAAGCGCTTGAAAAAAATTACGACGCTGCTAGCCATATTCAACAACAATTATTTCCCGCTGCAAAGATACATTATCCAAGAGCGGAAGTTAGTTACAGTTTGTTTAAACATTCAGACATGAGTAATTATGTCGTTGATTCCGTACTCGTTGGTGAGCACCATTTGTCTATCTATATGGCTCACTTTCAACCAACATTACCGCACAATCTAGCGCTAGCCAGTGTGATGCTACGTGGACTCATTGATCAAAAGTTAAAATTATTTCGCCAGGGTAAGAGCCAGGCAATCATTGAGCCGTTTAACATGTTGAGTTATTTAAATGATCGTGTCAGTAAATCAGGGTTAGATATTTATATTGATATGGTTTATCTCACGGTTAATTTAAATAGCTATCGAACTGCGATTGCTCAAGCGGGGCAGGGGTTACGCTGCTATCTACGTAATCACGATGGACTGATGCCGTTGGCACTTGCTGATTCTTTACAGCTAGGTATGAATACTTGGGGAAAAAGCAGCACACAGTATCGTACGTTAACCCGTAGTGAATATTTGTGTATTTCTAGCAGTAACCCTGAGCACAAACCATTATTACTAAGTAATCAATTTGTCGGACTGGTTAAGAGCAGCGACTATCCTATTGGTGGTTACGTGGAGCTAAGGCTTTAAGCTCTGTGTTTTTAAGGAAACCAAATAAAAAAGGCTCAAGTGATTTTACTTGAGCCTTTTTAGTAAGTTATATTCGATTATTGTTTTAACGCTTCGTGTTCAGCGGTTACCGCATATTCTTCTTCAATGGCTTCAGATTGAGTGTGAACATGATCATCAGATTCAGCACCGTGCATCCAATCAACCAATTTGTCAGACATAAAGTAAAGGATAATAGCTGAAACAACAGAAGTTATCGCGATACCAGCAAAAATGCTCATTGCGTTTGCTAGTTGCTCTTCTACTGCACCACCATGACCAATAAGGGAACCAACTAAACCGCCAATATAATTTGCAGCTGCAATGAATAGGAACCAAGCGCCCATCATCAATGACATAATTCTCATTGGAGCAAGTTTCGTGACCATTGAAAGGCCGATAGGTGATAAGCAAAGCTCACCAATGGTATGGAAAAAATAAGCACCGACTAACCACCACATGCTTGATTTCACGCTAGCGTCGCCGCCCATTTCAAGTACAGCACCAATCATGAATAAGAAGCCAACGGCTAAGAAAAACAGACCAAGAGCGAATTTCACTGGTGAATTTGGCTCTTTGCTGCCAAGTTTAATCCAAATAGATGCAATAACTGGCGCGAAGATAACGATAAACATCGCATTCAATGATTGGAACCAAGTGGTTGGCACTTCCCATGAACCGATCATTCGGTCAGTAAAGTCATTGGTGAACAAGTTCATTAAACCGCCTGCTTGTTCAAAACCTGCCCAGAAGACAATAGTGAATAGGCCCATTACCATGATCACCTTGATGCGGTCTCGCTCAACTTTGGTTAATGGCTCCTTACGCACTTGCCCTTGCGCTGCATTACGCTCTTTTTCAAGCTTAGCAGCCGGTACAGTACCAATATCACCTAATAACTTTTGTGCGAACATCATTTGGATGATTAGCGATAGTACCATACCAATACCAGCGGCTAAGAAGCCCATTTGGTAATTACCATCATAAGCAGCAACAACGAAGCCTACTACGATACCCGATAAGAAAGCACCTACGTTAATACCCATGTAGAAAATGGTAAATGCACCATCACGACGGTGATCGCCTTCTTGGTACAAATCACCCACCATGGTTGAAATGTTTGGCTTAAACAAGCCATTACCAATGATAAGTGTGAATAAACCTAAGTAAAAGAAAGTGGTTTCCATTCCTGGAACCCAAGCATGGGGTAACGCAAGGGTAAATTGACCAATGGCCATTAAGGCACCACCAATCATGATGGTTTTACGCTGACCTAAAAAGTTATCAGCAATCCAGCCCCCCATGAGAGGAGTAAGGTAAACCAAGCCAGTAAAAATACCATACAGTGAAATTGCATCTGAGGTATTCCAGCCTAGACCATGACCGCCTTCTGATTGCACTTTATCAACGAGATAAAGTACTAAAATAGCGCGCATTGCGTAATAACTGAACCTTTCCCAAAGCTCAGTTGTGAACAATAGAAACAGGCCTTTTGGATGCCCGAACATTGTTCCTTGAGGATTTGTAGTACTCATTGAGTTCCCACCTTTCGCTAGTGATTGCTTTGTAGATAAATCAAATTGCTCGACTTCTACAAAAAGTGAATATCATTGTTATATTTTTATTTTTTTACTGCACATCAAGATGCAAATTTCAGACTATGTATTCAAGCCTGCATTTTGATATGAGGTAAATATCTTGCAAACATAAAAAACCACATTCTATATACCTTTTCCTAGGCAATAAAGTCAATTTTGTTGATGCAGTTAGGGTAAATATCCGACCAAAAACCGCTAAACTTGCCAGTCAATCGTTTGTAAACCTGCTGTATGTAAAATTTGGTTGGTTCTAGAAAAATGCTGGCAGCCGAAAAAACCACGATAGGCTGACAATGGGGAAGGATGAGGTGCGGTTAATATTTTGTGTATCGGATTAGTGATAAGCTGTGATTTTTTGATGGCATGGCTGCCCCATAATAAAAAAATAATTTGTCGAGGCTGCTTATTTAACAAAGCTAATGCATTATCGGTAAAGGTTTCCCATCCTTTTCCTGCGTGAGCATGTGCTTTGCCTTGTTCAACGGTTAACACGGTATTCATCAGCATGACACCTTGTTCTGCCCATCGAGTTAAATTGCCATGTTCTGGAGTGCTAAAACCTTCAATATCATTTACTAATTCTTTATAGATGTTAACAAGTGACGGTGGAGTTTTTATACCATGGTTGACGGAAAAGCATAAGCCGTGAGCTTGGTTAAAACCATGATAGGGATCCTGCCCAATAATGACGACCTTCGTGTCATCGAGTGGTGTCGACTCAAATGCTTTATACATGTCATTTTGGGGAGGAAATATGGTTTTTCCTTCATCAATTTGTTGCTGTAAGAAATGCATTAAAGCTTGGTGATAGGGTTGCTGTTGTTCAAATTCGATGAATGAAGACCAACTGTTTATGGCTTGCTGGTCAGTTACTGTTGAAGTGTTCGACATGGTTAAAATTCCAGAGTAAAAATAACACGAATAGCGAGCAGAAGGAGTACTAAGCCTGATAACTTATCAATCAGTGCTGCGTTCGATTTTAACTTGGGTAATACAAAAGAGTGGGACAACACTAAGGCAATTAATGTGTACCATAATCCGTCAACAATGAGTGGTGTTAGCACAATTAAGGCCTGTCCAAAGTGGTCATTAGCGTCTCGAACGAACTGGCTAAATAATGCAAGAAAAAACAATAAAATTTTGGGGTTAAATAAAGAAATCGCAATGCCATCTCGGGCTGCTGTCAATAAGTTACTTTTTTTGCCTTGAGATAATTTTTGTTCCATTGTGCCTTTAGACTTTAAAGCGTTAATGCCCATCCAAGCTAAGTACATGGCACCGATCAACGAAATGCTATTAAAAACCAAGGGCGATTGCTTAAGTACGATAGCTAAACCAAATAAGGTGATAAGCGCATAAAAGCCGATGCCTAATGAGTGTGCCCAAGCACAAACAATACCATGCAGCCGTCCATTACTGACGGTATGTTTTATTACCATCGCTAAACTTGGCCCAGGTGACATGGCACCTAAACAACAAATAGCAAACAAACCTAGCCAAACACTAAAGGTCATCTTGTGTTACCTGTTTGATAAAAAAATTTAAAAAAGGGTAATTTAACACAGAGCACAGTTTTGCTGTATTAAAGTCGCAACGTGGCGAGCATAAGTGATGATTAGTTCTTCACGCAGCGAAAGCCTACGATATATCCTTGTCCTTCTGGCGCATATGCTGCTTTCACTGAAATATCCATGCCGATTGCCTCTCGCATCATCCAACTCGCACCTTTTAGTACTTTATATCCCGTTTTTTGAACGGGTCCTTGAGGATCTTTTTTAGGTGAGGTCTGAAAGTAATCTTCATCATAGTTATCAGAAGTCCATTCCCAAATATTACCGACCATATCCATCACACCGTATGGTGATGCACCTTTGGGTTTACTATTAACAGAATTGGACGTTCCCATGCCACAGCCAGGCAACATTTTTCCGGGAGTGTTTTTTGCACTCATTGTTGCAAGATCACAATTTGGCGTTGCGTTGCCCCAAGGGAAATTACGTTTATCTGTGCCTCTTGCTGCTTTTTCCCATTGCGCTTCCGTTGGTAATTGTTTACCGCCATCCCAGCGACAGAAGGTTTCTGCTTGATGATAGGTAACGCAATTGACGGGGTGATCTTTATTCCATGGCATTCCTGAGTTACAACCGCCACCAAAAAATAAATCGCTACAAGTACCGCTTGATAGACACTCATTGTAACGCTTGAAGGTTACTGGATATTTATCAATTTTAAAATGACTGACATAAATGCTTGAGCTGGGTAAGGCTTCTGGTAAACATTCAAAGCTTGCATTTTCTCTAGTACAACCGCGAGTGAATTCACCTGACGGTATGCTTACCATCTCTTTATCGTTAAACGCGTTGGCGGTTGCAAATGTGCTTGTAGTCAAAACCAAAATGCTTAAAACCAATGGCATCATATTGAGCATAGATAACTTCATAGGTCACTCCTTATTGTGATTTTGCGCAGCGAAAACCAATGGCAGGACTAATATTCCCTGGATAATAAGGAAAGCGACTTGTGGTTCTCAATTCGTATCCAGCACGAGAAAAGAAATCACTGCCACGGGAAACTTTATAAATGCCTGTCTTCGGTCCTGTTGGGTTTCTTTTTGGACTTCGTTTATAGAACTTTTCTTCGTACCAGTCTGCAGTCCATTCCCAAACGTTTCCCGCCATATCGAAGGCGCCATAAGGAGATACGCCTTTGGGTTTGGAACCCACATTCATGACGTTACCTGTGCCACACCCCAAATTGCCTCCGTATTCAGAGTCCATAACGGTTAAATCGCAGCTAGGTTTGATATTGCCCCAAGGGAACTTTCTTCCATCGGTGCCGCGTGCAGCTTTTTCCCATTCAGCTTCAGTCGGCAGTCGTTTTCCTTCAAATTTACAAAAAGTATCTGCCTGATACCAAGTCACGCCATTGACAGGGAAGTGCTCAACGCCTTTGCGACCATAATTCATTGCTCCGCCCATAGATACGGCAGTGCATTTGTTGGCATCAATACATTTTTGATAGCGGTTATAAGTTACTTCATATTTATCTATTTGGTATGCATCAAGATAAACCGTGTGCTCGGTTTCATCTTCTAAGTAGTAACAAATATCATCATTTGAAGGCAAGCAGCCCATGATGAACTTGCCGGCAGGGACGCTCACCATTGAATCATACTGAATCGGCTTAGCATCGGTGAATGTGGCGAGAAACGTGAATAGTAATAATATAAACTTGATTAAAATACCTTGTTTCATATTCTCGTCCTCATAGATGTTAATCGCGATTACGCAGCAATAAAAAAACAATCGAAAGGAGTTTAGCGAATAACACACTTACTTCATATATGAAAATTTATGTGTCGTTGATTGTCAGTAATATATAGTTATTCGTGTCATCTTGGCTTTGCAAGGCTGTTTGTGTTAGGTGATCATAAGTGAGGCGATTTAAAGTAATAAAAGTGAGTCCATGAGTGGATAAAGGGTTAAGCCGTTTTTTTAGCCTACTGAAATCATTCAATGTCTCTGGTTGGAAAATTACATGGTCGATTAATTGCGTCATAAATGTGTTAGAATCGGTTTTCTTGGCGTAACTTAGTCTACTCGTATCATAAATGCCGAACTTTATCTTTGGACAATTTTCGGATATCGCTCCTTTAAAGCTGGCTAGGTCTAGCCAAGACTCCTCATTAACTTCAATTTTTGATGTATCGATTAATTGCATTTCTCTTATATCAAAAATAATTAGTGCTTGCGGATTTTGTTCAAGGTAACCCAACAGTTCAGGGATAATACATGAAAAGCAGCCTTTGGAAGTGATCGCAACTATTTGTTGTATTGCTTCTCCCTTCAACTCCTCTTCAACATCAACGAAAGATACGATTTTACTTCGGCGATAGGACATGCGAACGTCGGGGGGACTGCTAGTTATGGCGCTGGTGGAATTTGCACTTGTTATTGATTCGAATGCCATGTTTTTCTTGGTTTCTTCAAAGTCATACACACAGTAGTCTTCGCCTTCAGCCTCATCGATCCCCAATGGTGCTAGATGCGGACTATCTGAAACTGATAAGTTTACTTTTGATTCATGATCGTTTAACCCTGTTTCAATTTTTTCGCTAACCTGTTGGCGGTGCGACTCGTTAGAAATATATAAGCCGTCGACAGGGTCTAACCTTGCTGTAAATTGTTTTTCAAACTTTTTATAAAAGTTTAAGAGCGAAGGTAAATGCTCTTTGAAACTGAATTCAGCTGTGATTCGCTCTGATCCGTTTTCATCACTAAAAAGAAATGTGAGTTGACATGTATATACTTTGCCTTTTGCTCTGACGGTTTGCAGTCTTAATTGTGCTATGGATTGATGATTGAAATTGGCATTGACTTGTTGTTCTGAATTTATTGTAAATTCGCCTATATCGAATTGTTTCATTGATACAAAAGCTGTCGCCATAATAATTTTCTTCCGAGGTTAGATAATAGTAATTTAACAAAAAAAAGGAAATGACATAGTTAATTTACATTTATGTTTGAAATTAAGTGAGTTGCTATTCACTCTTCTCAATTTTACAATGCGCTTTTTATTAAGGGAGCGACCACATGAGCAGCATTCTATTGGGGGTCAATATCGATCATATTGCCACATTACGTCAGGCAAGAGGCACAAATTATCCTGATCCTGTACATGCAGCAGCTGTTGCTGAACATGCAGGTGCTGATGGTATCACCATTCATTTACGTGAAGACCGTCGCCATATTGTTGATAGAGATGTCTATGTTTTGGCAAAAACATTGAAAACGCGTATGAACTTTGAAATGGCCGTAACAGAAGAAATGTTAGCGATTGCCTGTGAAGTTAACCCAACCTATGCGTGTTTTGTCCCTGAAAAACGTGAAGAACTGACCACTGAAGGCGGATTAGATGTTGCTGGTCAGTTGAGTAAAATTACCGATGCCGTTAATCGATTATCAGAACAAGGCATTAAGGTTTCGTTATTTATTGATGCCGACAAAGATCAAATTGATGCGACGGTAAAATCAGGTGCGCCATACATAGAACTGCATACCGGGTGTTATGCTGAAGCGGAAACAGATGAACAGCAGCAACACGAACTAGAAAGAATACAAAAGATGGCGACTTATGCGCACCAACAAGGCTTAATTGTTAATGCTGGTCATGGGTTACATTATCATAATGTAAAACCCATTGCGGCTATTCCTGAGTTGTACGAGTTGAACATTGGTCACGCCATTATTGCCCGTGCTGCAATTGATGGATTAGATAAAGCGGTTCGTGATATGAAGCAACTCATGCTTGATGGACGCCGAGGTTAACCTTTATGGCTATTGTTGGCTTGGGAACCGATATTGTTGAGATAGCGCGTATTGAACAAAGGTTAACGAAAAACGGCGACAAGCTCGCTAAACGAATACTTACGGGAGCAGAATTAGTTATTTTTCAGCAGCATGCGCAACCTGCGAGATTTCTTGCTAAACGTTTCGCAGCGAAAGAGGCAGCATCTAAGGCGTTAGGCACAGGAATTGGTCGTGGTGTTTCTTTTCAACACATTCACATCAGCAATAATGAAAGTGGCGCACCTGAAATAGTTCTTACTGATGGTGCATTACAACGCTTAACGCAATTAGGTGGCAGTCATGTGCATATTTCTATTGCAGACGAAGTGCATTATGCAATGGCCACAGTTGTGCTTTGCTGAGACATGGCTTTAATTATCTGGCTTTCAATGTATGCGCTCGCAAATTGCTTGGCTATTTCATGATTTCTTAGCTCACTTTCCAACGCAGAGGTGAGCGCTTCACGGCTATGTAGCATTTTAGGTAACAATTCATGTTTTGCTTGTCGAGTTTTTACTTGTAACCATTCTACTCTATCAGCGGCTGACTGAGTCAAAAGGCGTACATACTTTTTCTGTCGAAGTTTTCTTGGTAACAGAGGTTGTTTGAGGCTTAAACCTTCTATGTCTGCAAGCATCTTTAATGTTTTCGAAATAGCAAATTGTTGAATCTTCTGATGTCCAATAAGGCAGTAATTGAGTTTGCCGCGGTTATCTATTATCGACTTTGCCTTAAGTTGATATCCTACTTCTGGTTGGTTGATGTGGATTTTATAATGGCGATCGACTTGATCAACTTGGAGTACTTTAGTCACTAAGCCGCATTTTACTTCGAGCAAACTACTACCACTTACAGCTTGAGACAAGGCAAATTGCAGGCGACACTTGATGTATTCGTAAAAAAGTGCATAGGGAGTGCATTCACTGTCAGTAAATTGATGTTGCTGAAAATGTGTCGGCCAATGTTGTCTATTTGCTTGTTCTGACAACCAAAGAGAGAAGTCATTGGGATCATCCTGATAAATTGACAGTGCTCTAATGTTTTGTTCACAGATAAGTTGCCACTGCTCCTCTGAATCATCAGCATGTGAGCTTATTATGATAAGAGCAAGTGGTCTTTCTGAAAACTGCAGTAATCGAATAGCAGTCACACTGGCCGCGAGCTCAGTATCAATGATAACTATATCAGCATATTGATAGCGCATTGTCAGTAGCTCATAAGTCCCTTTATTGAGCTAAAGTATAGTCGCTATTTTTTACTCGTTTTTCAGCAAAATTGCGCTAACAATTCATTGACGAACATTTGGCCTTTATTGGTCAATTGCCAATGATTTTCAGATTCAGTCAGCAATAACTTTTGTTTCGCCTTTTCTATGCCCTCAGCAATGCTAGAGTGATCTAATCCGGTTCTTTGTTCGAATTCTGTTTTAGGAATAGGCGAAATAAGTCTGAATCGGTTCATTAAATATTCTAGTGCTCGGTCATCTTTTTTTACTTGCGTTTTTGCTGATGTAAAATCATCAGTTGATAGATAACCTTTTGGGTGTTTAATTTTTTCTGTACGAATAATCTGATTTTGATCTGGCAAGGTGATTTTGCCATGTGCGCCGCAACCAATACCCAAGTAATCACCAAATTGCCAATAATTTAAATTATGACGACATTGGTAGCCTTCTTTCGCATACGCAGAAATTTCGTATTGTTGGTAGCCCAAACTTTCAAGCTTGTTTTTACCTGCTACATAAATTTGCCACAGAGATTCGTCGTCAGGCAGTTGCGGTGGCTTTGAATGGAACAGGGTATTTTGCTCAATGGTTAATTGATACCAAGACAAATGCGGAGGTTGTAAACTGGCGGCTTTCTCGATATCAAACATGGCTTCTTCAAAGCTTTGATCGGGCAGCCCATGCATTAAATCTAAATTAAAGCTGTTATAACCGGCTTGCCTTGCATTGCTGGCAGAAAATTCAGCTTCATCTTCATCATGAATACGGCCTAATAAGTTGAGCTTTTGTTTAGAGAAACTTTGAATGCCGATAGATAGTCGATTGACACCAGCTTGGCGATAAGCTGTGAACGCATCGTGTTCTAGGGTGCCTGGGTTGGCCTCCATGGTGATTTCGATGTCATCAGCAAAAGGAATATGCTGTCTTACGCCATCAAGTATTTTGGCTATGCCTGCCGCTGAAAATAAAGATGGTGTGCCCCCGCCAATAAAAATGCTGTGTAGCTTTCTTCCCTGCACGTATTCAATGTCTTGCTGCAAATCTTTTAATAAGGCTTCAATATACTCACTTTCAGGCAAGACACCCTTTTGTCCATGAGAGTTAAAGTCACAATAAGGACATTTTTGCACACACCAAGGAATGTGGATGTATAAGCTTAGAGGGGGCAAACTAAGCATGGATGATCCCTTGCTGTTTTAGTGCTTCAACTAAAATAGTTAAGGCTTTACCACGATGGCTTTGCGCGTTCTTCTCGTCCGCAGTCATATGAGATACGGTTTTGTCGTCGCCTTGTGAGATAAAAACAGGATCATAGCCATGTCCGCCATGACCACTTGCTTCTAGAGCAATTTCACCTTCCCATGATGCTTGAGCGATGATGGGCGTAGGATCGGCGCTGTGGCGCATATACACCAGTACACATTGAAATCTTGCTTTGCGATTGGTTACGCCTTCGAGCGATGTCAGTAACTTTTTGTAGTTAGATTCAGCAGTTGCACCAGCTCCAGTAACAGGATCGGCGGAATACCTTGCTGAGTATATTCCGGGCTGACCATTTAAATAATCGACTTCAATCCCTGAGTCATCTGCAATGGCTGCGCTGTTGCAGTGTTGAGCTGCATGACGAGCTTTGATGATGGCGTTTTCAATAAAGGTTGTGCCAGTTTCTGCAACATCAGGTGTGTTAAATTCGCTTTGAGGAACGATGTTAATTTGATATTGGCTGAACATTTGATCGAATTCAGCTAATTTACCTTTGTTGCCGCTTGCCAGTACAATTTGAATCATTTTTTTCGCTCGGTGATACCACGCATGATAATGAAATTCACAGCCAATATGACTATTTATTACGAGTTATTACGAGTGGTGGGAGATTTTATTTGAGAAGATCATACCCAAGAAACAAGGGAACGCAAGCAAATAAAAAGCCCGTCAATGACGAGCTTATGCGGCAGTTATAACAGGTTATTCGACATAAAATTTTTGTTTAAATTTTAAGGTCGTGCTTAATTCTTTTCCGTGCATGATGTCAATATCGAAATTAATGATACCTTCATCGCGATAAGGGACTTCAGCAATGTAATAAATTGCATCACCTTCCTTTATCTCTTGAAATTTCAATTTGATATGGCTATCCAAAATATTTTTGGCAGTGCCAGAAATTACCACGGGGACGGCTGGATTATTTTTCATACGGGTATCGAGCACTGCAATGTTAACGATGCCAGTATATTTACTGCGGTTAATACCATAGGCTTTTGCTATCGCAGGTGTGAGAAACGTGCTTCCGAAGGCCATATAGTGGATATCAAAATTACCGACTTGTCTTTTTTGTTCTGCGTGGGCGGTACCTAAAAGACTGGCCGTTAACATAAGTATGGTAAATAGTTTTTTTAACATAACAGCTTACCTTTGTTGGGGATTTTTACTGGGAGTCGAAGCAGTATACTCCTAGACGCGGCGAAAACAAAAAAGGCAGAGTCGAACTCTGCCTTTTGGGAAAAGAGTAAAATTAAATGATATTCCAAAATGGAACATATTGAGAACACAGCAGGTTTAATGCTTGCAAACCAATAAACAAAACTAAGATAGAGAAATCCAAGCCGCCCATTGGTGGGAGAAAACGTCGGATCGGTGCAGCAAAAGGTTCTGTTAACTGGCCGAGTAGCATAACAAATGGGTTATAGCCTTGGTTAAACCAACTCAAAATAGCTCTGAACAACAACATCCAAAATAATAAGGTACCAGCATGCTTGATCACAGCAACGAGTGATACGAGAAAAATGATCAAAAAATCAAAAGCTGAACCGCCAAGCAAAGACAGTAAGAAATACTTTAATGTGACCACAAGTAACGCAAGTACGAATGATGAGGTATCAAAACTGCCGATAGCAGGGAGTACGCGCCTCATTGGTTTTAACAATGGATGGGTGGCTTTTACAATAAATTGTGAAAATGGATTGTAAAAATCGGCACGCGCCATTTGCATCCATAAGCGTAGAATGACGATGGTTAAATAGAGATCGCAAACCGTAGCGATTAAGAAGTTAAGTGCATTCATGTTTTGCCTTATGTTTTATCACGAATATTTCAGTCGTACTCTTACATTAATTTAATCATTTTAAAGAAGCTTTTCCATTTCTTCTGCTCTTTTAATGCAATTTTTCATTGCCGAGTCGACTAAGTCACGTAAACCACCGTTTTCAAAGGTTTCAACAGCTTGAGCTGTGGTGCCACCTTTTGATGTCACATTTTTTCTTAGTTGTTCCGCGGTTAACTCAGGGTTTTGTTTGACCATTTCTGCGGCACCTAAGGCGGCTTGCTGCACCATTAAGCGCACTTGCTCTTTAGGCATGTTCATGGATTCACCGACTTGCATCATAGCTTCCATAAATAAGAAAAAGTAAGCGGGTGAACTGCCAGCGAGTGCGATCACTTGATTCAGTTTTGATTCGTCGTCAACCCAAACGACTTCACCACCTGTTTTCATAATCAATTGGCAAAATTGTTGCTGTTGCTCAGTGATATTGTCCGGTGCATATATGCCTGTTACGCCAGCGCCTATTTGAGTGGGGGTATTTGGCATAGTACGAATAAGCGCAACAGCTTGATTGAAATAATCTTGATAGCGATGAGAAGGAATGCCAGCAGCAATAGTGATCACTAACTTATCGCTTAAATCGATTTGTTGTAGTTGCTGACAAACCATTTGCATCATTTGCGGCTTAACGCCTAACACAATAACATCTGCATTTACTGCGGGTTGTAAGTTATCTTGTGAGATATTGACATTGAAGTCAGCTTTCATTGCTTCCAACTTGCCAATACTTGGGTTAGTAGTAGTGATAAGGTTTGGCTGGTAGCCACTTTTTACCAAGCCACTGACAATGCTGCGGGTCATATTTCCAGAGCCGATAAAGCAAATTTTCTCAGTATTCATAGTGATAAAACTTAATTGATTATTGTTGTTGATGTCTATATCTATATCTATATCTATATCTATATCTATATCAAAGATATATGTTCAAACTTTGATAAAACAAGTTATTTCGGCGCGCGCGACCCAAAAATAGCGGAGCCAACCCGGACGATTGTGGAGCCGTGCTCAATCGCCAGTTCTAAATCTTGGCTCATACCCATAGATAAGGTATCGATTTGGGTTCCGTATTCATGGATTAGTTGCTCAAATAATTGCTGCATTTGTTTAAACTCATGGCATAATTTTATGTCATCTTTGTTTGATGGTATCGCCATTAATCCTCTAAGTGTGATATTGGGTAATTGTTGAATGTATTGCGCTAATTTTACTACTTCAGACGGTGCAACCCCAGACTTAGAGGCTTCACCACTAATATTAACTTGAATACACACATTTAAATTTGGGTGCAAAGGTGGTCGTTGATCACTTAAGCGGCGAGCAATTTTTTCTCTGTCTATGGTATGCACCCAATGGTAATTCTGAGCAATATCTCTGGTTTTATTTGATTGTAATGGGCCTATGAAATGCCAACGAATATCAGGGCATTCATTGGCGAGCACTAAGCATTTATTGACACCTTCTTGTACGTAATTTTCACCAAAATGACGCTGACCTGCATTATAGGCAGAAACAATATCTGAATTAGGTTTAGTTTTACTCACAGCAAGTAAGCAAATCTGTTCAGGTGAACGTTGAAATTTTTCGGCCGCAAGTTTGATTCTATTGAATGTCTGTGTCAGTCTGTCAGTAATAGTTATCATTATATTTATCGATATAATTAATCAGTTTTAACGGATGTTTTAAGCTATGGAAATTACAGAGTTACTCGCCTTTAGTGTTAAGCATAAGGCTTCCGATCTGCATTTGTCTGCCGGTGTTCCACCTATGATCCGCGTTGATGGAGAAGTAAGAAAAATCAACGTACCTGCTTTAGAGCATGCTGATGTTCAGCGTCTTGTTTACGATATTATGAATGATAAGCAGCGTAAAGACTATGAAGAACACTTAGAAATTGACTTTTCGTTTGAAGTTCCCGAATTAGCTCGCTTTCGTGTCAATGCCTTTAATCAACATCGTGGTGCTGGTGCAGTGTTTCGTACCATTCCAAGTGATATTTTAACGCTGGATCAATTAGGTGCACCCGAAATATTTAAAAAAATATCCAGCTTCCCTCGTGGGTTAGTCTTGGTTACTGGGCCAACCGGTTCTGGTAAAAGTACCACTTTGGCGGCGATGATTGATTATATTAATGAACAACGTCATGAACATATTTTAACCATTGAAGATCCGATAGAATTTGTTCATGACAGTAAACAAAGCTTAATAAATCAGCGTGAAGTACATCGTGACACTCATAGCTTTAATGCGGCATTGCGCAGTGCATTACGTGAAGATCCTGATGTAATTCTTGTGGGGGAAATGCGTGATTTAGAAACCATTCGTCTTGCGATGACGGCTGCAGAAACAGGCCATTTAGTATTTGGTACCTTGCATACGACGTCAGCTGCCAAAACCATCGACCGTGTAGTTGATGTATTTCCAGCGGCAGAAAAAGACATGGTGCGAACTATGCTATCTGAATCATTGCAGGCGGTTATTTCACAAACCTTGATTAAAAAGGTAGATGGTGGGCGAGTGGCGGCTCATGAAATCATGCTAGGCACACCCGCTATTCGTAACCTTATTCGCGAAGATAAAGTGGCGCAAATGTATTCCGCGATTCAAACTGGCATGGCTCATGGTATGCAAACTCTTGAACAATCGCTGCAGGGGCTAATGAATCGTGGCGTCATTACACGCCAGCAAGCACAAACGAAAAGCTCTAATCAGCACGCAACTTTTTAATGATCACTAGGTAAATAATGAGTATGGATATCCGCCCCTTTTTAAAGGTTATGGTAGAAAAAAAAGCTTCAGATTTGTTTGTGTCGGCAGGGTTTCCACCCAGTGCAAAAATTGACGGTGAATTAAGGCCGTTGTCTGAAACCGCGTATTCGCCCGCACATTCATTGGCGTTTGTCGAAGCCTTGATGACGGATGTCCAGCGTCAAGAGTTCCATCAAAGCAAAGAATGTAATTTTGCTTTTGCTGACAAAGAACTGGGTCGTTTTCGTGTCAGTGCATTTTGGCAAAGAGAAAGTGCTGGCTGCGTGATGCGCCGTATTGAAACTAAAATACCTGACGCAGATGAACTTAACTTACCACCGATAATGAAAGATCTGGTCATGAGTAAACGGGGCTTGTTTATTATGGTAGGTGGTACGGGTACTGGTAAATCAACGTCGTTGGCTGCGCTTGTCGGTTATCGCAACGCTAATGCACGTGGACATATTCTTACCATCGAAGATCCGGTTGAGTTTGTTCATAAACACAATAAAAGTATCATTAACCAGCGTGAAGTGGGGATTGATACTGAATCATTTGAAGCAGCGTTGAAAAGCTCATTAAGGCAGGCGCCAGACGTTATTTTGATTGGCGAAATTCGCTCTCAAGAAACTATGGAATTTGCGCTCGCTTTCGCTGAAACAGGGCATTTGTGTTTAGCGACACTACACGCTAGTAATGCTAACCAAGCGTTAGATCGCATTATGCATTTAATTCCTAAAGAAAAGCATCAGCAGTTATTATTTGATTTGTCATTGAATCTTAGAGGAATTGTTGCCCAGCAACTGGTGCCTAAAGTGGATGGCAACGGTCGACGTGCTGCTATTGAGGTGTTAGTAAATACACCAAGAGTGTCAAATTTGATCCAAAAAAATGAACTGCACTTGCTTAAAGAAACCATCGCCAAGTCAACTGAGCAAGGGATGCAAACCTTTGATCAAGCCTTATTCAAGCTGTTTACCGACGGTGATATCAGCTACGCAGATGCATTGCATCATGCTGATTCTCCGAATGATCTGCGACTCATGATAAAATTAGCTGGTGGCACATCGGCAGGTAATGGCAAAGGCTTTCTGGATGGTGCGACGGTAGAGTTAGACTAGTGCTATTTCTCTTGATAAGATCTTGATAATAACGCAGTAAAAAGAGATTGATATAGTGTCAAAGTTTGTAGGGTTAACAAAAGAACAAGGCCATAAAAAGCGTAGCAACAAGGCAGTGTTATTACTGAATTTAGGTACGCCTGATGCACCAACGCCAACAGCGGTAAAGCGTTACTTGGCAGAGTTTTTGTCTGATCCTCGTGTGGTTGAAATTCCCAAGCTGATCTGGAAAATTATTTTGCATGGGATCATTTTACGAACACGTCCTGCAAAATCTGCGGCGTTATATCAACAAATCTGGACTGATGAAGGCTCACCTTTGTTGGCGATTAGCCAAAAACAAGCAACAAAACTTCAAAGTAGAGTCAATGAATTGGGGTACGATGCTAAAGTGCATTTAGCCATGCGTTACGGTAATCCCTCCATCCATTCGGTGCTGAACGATATGCATCAATCAGGTGTTGACGAAATCACAGTGTTGCCCTTGTACCCACAATATGCAGCACCAACGACGGCATCGAGTTTTGATGCTGTTGCTAAAGAAATGATGAAATGGCGTTATTTACCTAGCCTGAATTTTATCAATACTTATCATGACCACCCTGATTATATCGCTGCTTTAGTTGATTCAATTAAAAAAGATTTTGAGCTTTATGGTAAACCGAAAAAATTGGTTTTGTCGTATCACGGTATGCCTGAGCGAAATTTAAAACTTGGCGATCCTTATTATTGCTTTTGTAAAAAAACCACACGACTTGTCGTTGAAGCGCTTGAATTGGCGGAAGAAGAATGTGTCACCACATTTCAATCGCGCTTTGGCAAAGCCAAATGGTTAACACCTTATACTGATGCCACCCTTGAAGCTTTGGCTAAACAAGGCATTGATGATGTTGCCGTTATTTGTCCTGCATTCAGTGCTGACTGTCTTGAAACCATTGAAGAGATTTGCGAAGAAAATCGTGAAATATTCGAGCAAGCGGGTGGCAAGCAATATCGTTATATTGAATGTTTGAATGATGATGATTTGCATATTGAAATGATGATGAGCTTGGTAAAACCTTATATAGATGTTTAAATCAAACAAATATAGGTAACAGCTTTTTATTTATGATGAACAAATTAGATGATCTAATCTTAAGCATTAGTCAGGGAAATTATCTCACGAAGCTCTGTTATAAACTGATGGAAAGAGTGGAGTTGAGTGTGGTGAATATTTGAGCGATCAACTAAAGGCATTAGCGTTTTAATGCATATATTGTTAAGATACTGTGTTATTTGGTAATGAGAGTCAACACTACTGATTAGCCGAGCAAAACGGCTGATTAAAGACTTAAAGCTTTCCAGCTGCATTTTTATATCATTTAAGCAAAGAGGTTCTTCAGCACCTTTATATGCTTGAAATGCTTTTTGTAAGTTATCAATTTGAAAAACTTCTCCCATATTTAATTGCTCAACATTTTGTTGTGTAGGCTCACTCATTAACTTCCCTAACTTGCTCAATAGTTGACTGGATATTGCTTGTGACAAGATCCAAGCCTGTTTGTAGAGCATTTTTTCAGATTCTGGTACTCGAGTTAGTAGCCAAGTTGTATGATCAATTTTGAACTCAGACATAAGCTGATCAATTAGTTGGTTTTGTTGAGTAGTTGATTTATATTGTTGAGGAAGTTGTAATGGAAGACGAGCTTGATTGGATAATTTGTCTGTAATAAAAAATAATTTTAATGAATCATGATGCAATTGCATTCGAATACGAAACGTAAACTCCTCGCTTTTAAGATAATTTAATGCATTCACGTTCCAGCAGCGAGCACTAACATTAATGATTGATTCACTTTGCTTAGCAACCTGATTAAAAATTTCAAATAAGCGGTAACTATTTGTTTGGCAGCCACTTTTACCGATAGATAGTGAGATACATAAAGGAGATGGGGATAAAGTATCAACAGACATAACGATGTTTGGTTTTAAATTGTGAGTTCAATATATATTTTGTATTTATAAATAACAAATTAAATAGTATTTATCTCAATGAGTATGATGCTATTTGTTACTACACTTAAATAAAGTTAAACCATGTAGTTAGATTACTGGAGAAAATATTATGGCTGGTGTAGTGAATAATCCATTAGATATTGAAGTTGCTTGGTATGAACCTAAATCTTCAGTAAGCTGTATTCCTGTCAGTATCCACGATGAGTTGTTTGGAGAACAAAGTAGACTGGTACGTTTTAAATACAAAGAAAGTGGTGATGATGTTGAAAAAACATTTAATGTAAAAGTGGTTAATCACAAGATATGTTTTTTTTCTGAAAACGACGATTCACTCGTTTCTCAAGGTAAATTTGAAGTAGCAGCAAAAGAGGCCTTACAAGCCCGTTATGATACTTGGTTTATCAAGCAGCCTATTAAAAATCAGCGTGATGCGTATAAAAAAGCTGACAATCTGCTTCGAAGTTTTTGTTCCTTATTACCTGATAAGTTAGATAGCTTAAAGGAACGTATTGATAGTGGTAATTGTGAACGAAATTTGAGTACTGCAACAATTGCTCGTCTACAGGACCTTAGAAGCAGCATTAGGGAGTTAACGGAGAAAAGTCCTTCGGATGATCTTGATGCTCAACTAGCAACAATAAGAGAATTTACTCTTGTAGTTAGTGAATATGCTTTATTGCAAAGTGAGATTATTGGAGAAAGAGCAATGTCCCAACATGCGAACAGTTATGGAGTAAAATGGTGCGTAAACGAATTGGGGTATATTGACCTTTATACTCCTAGTTCAGTAAAGGAAAATACTAAAGAATTTAGTGAAATAGTAACAAGGCTTGAAAACAGTCTAACAACAAGGGGGTAAGGCGAATTATGCTTAATTCTGTAGTCGCTCTGTCATAAGTAGACTCCCTTTATGGGGGAGGGAGTTTACATTAGTTTTACAAAAGGTTCATTAATTATTCTCAAAATAACTTTCGACAATCAATACAGCTGATACAGCATCAATTTGATCTTTAGCGAGCTTTTTATAACCACCAAGCTCGAATAAGCGAGCTTTAGCGTCTGTGGTAGTGAGTCTTTCATCTTGCAGTTTAACTTCAATACCAAAGCGACCGTGTAATCGATTAGCAAACTTTTTTGCACGCTGAGTTACGGGCTGTTCGCTGCCATCCATGTTTAATGGCAAACCAACGACTAATAAATCAGGTTGCCATTTACTGATGATTTGCTCAATAACATTCCAGTTTGGAACACCATCATTGGCTTTTACAGCTTGAACGGGGGATGCTTGATAAGTAATCGCTTGACCGACGGCAATACCAATACTTTTAGTACCAAAGTCAAAGCCTAATACAGTTTGTGACATGTTTTTCTCAATGTTAATGTTTATTCTTTTTATGAATGGCCAATTTGTGAGGATATTTGCCAAGACTCGAAGCCTAATGCTTTACTTGCTTGTTGCCAACGCTCCTCTGGCACCACATTAAACAAAAGATCAGGCGTAGCAGGAATGGTCAACCATGAGTTTTGCGCGATTTCTTCCTCGAGTTGATCTTTACTCCAGCCAGCGTAACCAAGTGCAACGATAAAATCGTCCGGTCCTTGTTGATTACCCATAGCACTGAGTACATCACGAGATGTGGTGATCATAATTTCTGGAGTGATAGCTAGGCTATTCGTCCAACCTGATTGAGTAGAATGTAAGACAAAACCACGATCTGGGCTAACAGGGCCGCCAACAAGAACAGGGGCATTTTTCACAACCGAATGACAAATTGTTTGAGTGGACAAATCCATTTGTTCTAGCAGTTCGTTAACCTCAATGCCAATAGGGCGATTGATCACTAATCCCATGGCACCTTTCTCATCATGTTCACAAACATAAATAACAGAACGTTCGAAGAAGGTTCCATCTAATGATGACATTGCCACAAGAAAATGGTTTTGCAAACTGTCCATAAAAACTCCGATTGTTAACTACTGCTAGCTACCAGCCAACTTAACTGT
>JBMYXI010000043.1:0-27051 GCA_049608225.1 Parashewanella sp. | reverse complement strand
TTAGCTTTATTTAATCAACAACCAAAACTTGATTCAAATGAAGAACAAGAAGTTATGAATATCATTGATAATCTAAGAACCATACCTGGAGTATCAGATAAAACCATATTTGCACTTATGAGTGAGTGTGGTGATTTATCAAGGTTTACTAATCAAAATAGTTTCATAGGCTATCTTGGTCTTTATCCAACACTGGAGCAATCAGGTAATAAAACAGTTCATGGACCAATTGCAAAGCGTGGAGCTAAGCTAGCTAAAAAAGCACTTTATCTCTTGGCAGAGCCAAAAAAGAAGCTATTGTTATCGTAGCTAGAAAACTAGCACATATTATTTTAGCTATATACAAAAACAATGTTGCATACAATCCAAATCGTGTGTTTGTTGCTTCATAACTTTTATCATTCAACTATTTAACAATAAGTTGTAATAGAACTTGGTAATTATATTTATTTAGACAATTAAAAAAGTCTAAACCTTACCCACTGTTGACCAATATATTTGATCTTGAAAATACTCAAAATGAGTACTTGTATTTTTCGGCTAATGATCTTGGTAAATATTACAGCTTAACTTCAACGCCAGCGTAGATTTCACGTCCGTGCAGTGAACCATAAATGTAGGCAACGTCGTAGTCACCATTGGCATCAAAGAATAATGGTGTATCGCCACGCTTAATTTGTGTTTCTTCAAAGATATTCGACACTCCAGCATAGATCTTCGTACTCTCTGTTAACTGATACTGCGCTTTAATATCAGACGTTGAAAATGCGGGACCATGTAAGGTTTTCTTGGTCGATTTGTCCCCTTTCTTGTCATACCCCTCATAACCATATTTCGCTAAATCCTTGCTGCCAAACCAAACCGTTGACCAAAACACTTTTAGGTTATCTTTTTGATACTGAATTTCAAAACTTGCACGCTCTTCAACGGGTGCGATTGAATACGATGAACGAAAATGTTTGTCATAGATGAATTTTTCCACACTGGCATTCACCGTCCAATTATCATTGATGGTATAACCCGCTGTGATATCAAAAGTAGTAACAGATGCAGCGTCTTTTAACTGAGTGAGTAATGGCACCCCCGCATCGGTTTCTTCTAGGCTCGCAAGATTATCCACTTTAGAATGAGCAATCGAAGTGGTAATGGCTAAATCATCCGCATCATAAGCTAAAGAATAACTGGCTGATAACGACTCTTCTAAAGAGTGAATATCAATTTGATAGCCTTTTTTCGCATCAAGAATACCGTGATCGGTCTCGAAGAAAGACAATGGCGCACGATACCCACGACCTGCCGAGAATCGGGAGGTTAATTCATCACTGTGAAAATAGCGCATATCCAAACGAGGAGCGATAAAGGTTTCTTCTATTTCAACACCAACCTTTTTGGGATCAACAAAATCTGCCATGACTCGGTCAATACGAACTGCCGTGGCAATTTCTAACTCATCGATGGGAGACCAAGTACTTTGGAAGAATAACCCTTTAGTTTCATAGTCAAACGAATCGCTTTGATACGTTGACAGCTTACCGAGCGCATCGGTTGATGAACGCATTTTTTCATGGCGAATGTCTAAGCCATAGGTGATTGAAAATGCATCGGAAAGATCGGTATCAAACTTAGCACGTCCATAAGTCATCTTATCATTTGCTTGGTAATCTATGCCTTCATAGAAAGAATCTTGAACATGTTTGGCATAACTCACAGCGAACTCTGCGACGGTAGTATCTGAAAGTTCTGAAAGGTATTTGACATAGGCTTCATCACGTTCGGTTTTGATCCACTCTGTGGTTTCCCATGGTTTACCAATGTATTTTTTACGAACATCATCATCTTCAAACAAATGATCGGAATCCTTTTTGTCGTAACTGGCAATAGCTGCACCAATGGATTTCACATTCTTACCAATGACGGGGCCACCAAAAATTTCAGACTGAACTTTAGAGAGCCGGACTTGAATGTTGCTGCTATCAGAAATATCTTGACTGATAAGGGCGGTAATCGATTGATTTTCGATAAAAGGTGCTTCACTTACACCGTTATTATCATGGTCTTCTTGATCTTGTTTGTCGTACTGACCCACTAAGGTTAATCCTGTAGTTCCATCTTCAGATACGCCAGTTGCCATGGTTTTCACTGCCGTAAAATCATGTGAACCTTTTGCCACATCAACGGCAACTTGGTTTTCGTAAGCTTGTTTGGTGATGATGTTTACCGTTCCTCCAATGGCCTCTGGTGCAATCAGAGAAGCACCTGCGCCACGCGCAACTTCAATACGATCAATCCCTGTAGTGGCAATAGCGTCAACACCATAGAAGCCTGAAATCAAGGTATGGGTCGGCAAACCATCCACTAAAATAGTTGTATGTTCACCTTTCATACCATTGAGCATAATGCGTTTGACGCCACACATTGAGCACTCATTAGAAACGTTTACGCCGGGCTCATTATTAATCGCAGCGGTGAGATTAAGTGCATTTTTATTTTCAATCATCAATGCATCTAGCACTTCCGTTTGCTGGATCACATCTTTTAAACGGCCAGCTTGATCCAGTTTACGGCGAACGCCTTGTACTTGGATCACTTCAATGTCTTTGTCGGCAGCTTCCTTTTCTGCGGCTTCAATTAAGGTTGGAGTTGAGAAGAACGAAACTGCCAACATGGCAGAATAGAGAGGTGATAACTTCATAACGAACCCATACTTCGTGGTGTCAAAAATGAAGCGTTAATGTAATTCGTTCTCATTAACACTTAATTGACCAATATCAAGTACGGGAGTGATGATTTAAAAAAAAGTTATGGCTTTCACCATAACTTAACATGCATCACAATTTGTTTAATACCTACTAAAACCCTTTATGAGGATTCAACCAAAGATGAACCGTAACTTCATCTCGATCATGGTACAGGTGCTTACATTGGATCTTGAAGTCTTCGACACCATTATCACGCAGCACTTCATCCATCGTCTCAAGAATTTGCTTCACTTCTTTAAAACGACTTTTCATCGGTAATTTTAAATTAAAAATCGCCTCTTTAAACCAACCTCGAACCGCCCAATCCTCAATTAACTCTGCAACACGAGAGGGTTTTTCAACCATGTCGCAAACCAACCAATAAATGTTCTTTTTATAAGGCTCGAACTTAAAACCATCTTCGCGATAATGCTTAATTTGTCCTGTTTCCATGAGTTTCTCATTCATTGGGCCATTATCAACAGCCGCGACGAACATACCTCGGCGCACTAATTGATACGTCCAACCTCCGGGACAAGCGCCCAAATCAACCGCATGCATACCACTTCGGCAACGTTGCTCTTGTTCTTCTGCCGTTAGAAAGACTAAAAATGCTTCGTCTAATTTTAATGTAGACCGACTCGGTGCGTCTGACGGGAACTTTAACCGAGGAATGCCCATAAAATGCGGCGTCGTATTATAACTTAACGAATAACCTGCATACGCTTTACCTGAGCCCACAAAACACACATGAATGACTGGTCGTTTAGGGTTTTCGTTCTTAAGTAACGTGCCAGATTTTTTTAGCCCTTGACGCAATGGTACGGTTAATTTTCGGCAAAAGGTCGACAACTCTTTGGCTTCATTGGTGTCTGGTGTTTCAACTCTGAGTTCTCCTGCTCGCTGAACATCGATTAAGGACTCAACAATTGGTGATACCCGATCGTTTTCAGGCAGTGAAGTTAGCAACTCTGATGCCGCAAACATTTGCCTTGTAAAAACCAATGAAGACAACGCCAATTTTTCTGCAAGCTCATCGGCACCGTTTTCTTCAAATGTCTGATACACGACATAGGCATCATTTGGATTGGTTTTCGCAAAACCACTAATGTTTAATTGCTGTGCACGAAACTGAATTTCGGCAGCACAATCTTTTTCATATCCTTGACGACAATATAGGACTAAGTTTTTCATGAAATATTATATGGAATTAAGGCAAATTTCTTGTGGCGCAGTATACCCTGCATTGATGAAGATGCAATTTTCACAAGGCTTAATTTGAGTGAGTTTGCCAAACCGAAACTGCCAGCAATGACCAGCCAACTAAAAAACACATGCCACCTAGCGGGGTTAACATCGCTAACCAATGCGTACCCGTTAATACGTAAGCATAAAGAGAACCTGAAAAGAGTCCAATTCCAGCGAGAAATGAATAAGCAGAGTAGTCCAACCATGAAGAGCGAACCCAATTCCCCGCAATGGCTACGGCAAGTAGTGCGAAGGTATGATAAAAGTGGTATTGCACAGACAGCTCATAAATATTAATCATTTCTGCACTAGCAATTGTTTTTAAGCCATGAGAACCAAACGCCCCAAGCGCTGTTGCCAAAAAGCCACTGATGCAAGCAAGTATAAAAAATCCACTGCGCATTTAAGTGTTTCCTTCAATAAAGTTGATAATTTCAGTGATGGATAGCTCGAAATTCTGCTCCCAAGTAAAGCCTGAGGTTTTTCTTGGCTGCAAACTATGATCGCCATCATTAATCCATTTGATCTGAACACGATCAGGTATCGACCAAAGTGGAACTTGCTCAGTATTACCAAAACGATCACGCTCACCTTGAATAATGCAGGTTGGCACATGGCATTTTTGTAGCGGTTCAAGCCTAGGGTTGCCACCTTTAATGGGCACAAAAGGATAGCCTAAACAAATAATGCCATTGAGTTTAAACCGAGTGTTTTCCGCTAGAATGGCTGCGACCCGTCCCCCCATGGATTTTCCCATCAAAAACAGTCGAGAAGGTTGATATTCACTAATCACTTTTTTAATAACCGATTCAAAATGTGCCAGCAATTTAGGCATCCTTTCAGGAGGTCTTCTCTTGCCATCTTCAGCGTTGGCTTGCATATAGCCAAAATTAAAACGAACAACTCCGACATTTTTAGTCGCAAGTTCATTAGCGAACTGCACCATAAAACCGGAATCCATCCCCGCTCCAGCTCCATGAGCAAAAATCACAATCGTGTCTGTCGATGTTCCATCAAACTTAATGTTCATGGTTTACCCCAATAACTCATTTGGTGACTCTTCTGCAAACATTTCTAGCATCCATTCTCGAAATGCAGCAATTTTACCTAATTCTGCTTGACTATTATCACAAACTAAATAATAAGCATTCGGACTAACCAACACTTCTTGAAATGGAATAACTAATCTACCAGCCTTGATATCTGGTGTTGCCAGAACACTATAACCCAATGCAATCCCTTGTCCATGCACAGCCGCCTGAAGCACTAATGACGAGTGACTAAAAATAGGTCCTTGGTTTACATTAATGCCAGATACACCACATTTTTTAAACCAAGCTTTCCAATCATGACGCCCCATATCATGCAACAAAGTATGTTGCTTTAAGTCTTCAGGTTTATTTAATGGTTTAGGTCCGGTTAATAACAGTGGTGAACACACTGGTATCAGCACTTCATTTCTAAGTTTATCTAATCTTAAATTAGGCCAATTGCCCTCACCATAATAGATGGCAACATCGACATCATCAGTAAGGTGATCATCTTCACTGTCCACCGCTTTAATTCGAACATCAATGTCAGGGTTTTGTTCAGAAAACTTAGCCAATCGAGGCACAAGCCATTGAATAGCGAAACTTGGCGACATGCTTACGGTAAGAGAGCCTGTTGCACTTCGCGCTAATAATCGCTCTGTAGATTCGGCAATTTGGACAAATATATCTTTAATATCAAGAAAATAACTTTGCCCTTCTTCGGTAAGTAATAAGGCTCGATTTTTACGTCTAAAAAGTTTTAAACCTAAGTATTCTTCTAATGCTTTGATTTGATGACTGACTGCCGCTTGAGTGACAAACAACTCTTCTGCAGCACGAGTGAAGCTAAGGTGCCTCGCCGCGGCTTCAAACGCTTTAACCGCATTTAATGGTGGTAATCGTCTTGGCATGTATCCGTACTCTTTTTATTTTTAATCTACCGAAATAGCCATTAGTTTTTCTAATGCGTATTGTTACATTTAATCGTTTGTTAATGCCAGTCATTTTCAGTAAATTACGCAGCAACAAAACGGGAACCAGAATAGCCTCATGTCGTAGCGAGGGATTCGGTTATAAGCGACTATCTTCTTGCGAGGCATTCAAATGACTAAGTTAATTTCTTCTTTCGGTATCACTTTTTTCGGTCTTTTTTCAGTAGTAGCCTTTGCAAACGAAGCGCCACAAATTGAACTAAACAAACAAGCATTGCATCAAGATATCTCTGTGTCTATTACACAAATGATGGAACAAGTTAAGCGTTCAGCAATTGATGAGCAAGCTGACACAGTCTTGATCGCAAAGCAAGATAAACAAGCTTCTGATGAAGACATTATCACCGAGTAACACAAGTATCTATACTCATGAAATCTGAAGGTTCATCTTCAAATATCACGTATATCATTTGCAAAAAACCGCGAAAGTCGCGGTTTTTTTGTATCTATTTTTAAATGGTAAGTCACTTAACATCCTCAAATCACTTACCACTCAACAAGCTTATGGGCGATATACTTTCACGTTTTTATAGCCTTGCTCTAGTAAATATAAGGCTTGAAGCTTACTCATTACGCCTCGATCACAATACAATAAATATTCTTTACTCATATCCAGATCTGCAAACTGAGTGCCTAGTTTAAAGAAAGGAATATGCTTAACTTCAATGCCTTCTACTTGTAGCGGTGACTGCTCTTCTTCTTCAGCCGAGCGAATATCAATAACAATCTCGTTGCCCGATACTTTCTCTACGGTTTCAGTTTCAGTGACTTGCTGGTCCATTTCTTCAGCAATGTCACGAATGTGCATAAATACAGCTTTTTCTACCGTACGCTCAATTAAGTCTTCTGAGAATTTTTGTTCTTCAGCTTCAATTTTGGATAATACAGCTTTAACTGTTGGCTTTTGTGAAATAACACCACAATATTCAGGGATGGACTTTGCAAAATCTTCGGTACCAATTTGACGACTTTCATCGATGATGTCTTGCTTATCCATAGCAATAAGCGGGCGAAGTATCAATAAATCTGTACTTCTATCAATCACATTTAGATTAGTTAACGTTTGACTTGACACTTGACCTAAGCTTTCCCCTGTTACTAGTGCCTGAATACCCATTCTATCTGCGACTTTCGCAGCACAACGCATCATCATACGCTTTAACACAACACCCATTTGTCCATTATCGATCTTCTCCAGAATTTCGGCCACGACATCTTCAAATGGAATGGTAATAAATTTCACTTTGTGAGATTCACCATAAGTTTTCCACAAGTGGTAAGCCACTTGTTTTACACCAATTTCATGTTGTGCACCGCCAAGATTAAAGAAGCAATAATGCGTTCTAGCGCCTTTTTTAATAAATTGAAAGCTAGAAACCCCTGAGTCGAAGCCACCTGAAATCAGCGAGAGCACATCTTCTTGCGTTGCCATAGGGAAACCACCTAAACCATCAATGCGATTGACCACCATAAACAATTTATCTTGGTCAATTTCCATATTAATGGTTATATCAGGATTTTTAAGCTTAACGCCTACAGCCTCAGTAAACTGATTAAGGCCACCACCAACATAACGTTCAACTTCATTTGATTGAAACTCATGCTTACCTTTACGTTTCACTCGCACACAAAAGGTCTTGCCCGCAAGTTGATCTTTATAGATTGGCAAAGCTTGTTGATAAATATCATCAATTGAAGTGAAATCAAACTCTTCAACTTGAAGAGAATGCGCAATGCCCGGAATACAAGATAAACGTTCAGAAACGGCAGCAACAAGCGCTGGCTCAGCATTTGGTACATTAACCATAATTCTGTCCCATTGTTTTTGTACCCGAACATCGTCGTCAACGCGTTTTAATACGTTACGCATATTTGTCTCAAGCATCTTGGTAAAACGCATTCTTACCGAGCGACTTTTCATCATGATTTCTGGGTACAGCTTAACAATGAACTTCATTAGGTTTCCGAACTTAACAATTAACAACAAATAAGAGTGATGCGAATTATACCGAAGCGTTCAACTAATTCATAATCGAGTTTTTAGCGATTTATTTTATTACACCTATACTTATTGAAAACATAGAGTTATACACAAAAGGATATATAAGATGGGCATCAAGGGAGTGAGTACTCAACCGATTCAAATGGTTGAAGAAAGTAGACCAGTGGAATCAACCCCAAAAGATGATCCTAATCTTTTAATAAGTGACCTAGCTGTCGCATTCACTGGAACTGTTGAAGATACAGCTAGACAGTTAGGCACACCTCATGACATCACTCAATTTATGCTTGAGTCTGGAGTCCCTCTAAAGACTAAAGTAGAGTTCATGTTAGATGCGTATCTTCGAACAACGCCAGGCGCAACCCTTGATAGCCTAGCGAATATTGCAGGGCAAAATGCAGACAAACAAACATTAGAGACATTGCCAGTTCAAATTGAGAATGGTCAATATGTATTAAAACATAAGGATGGATGGGGTATCGTTTATGAAAAAGACGAAATAGACCAAATGGACATCAATAGATTAACAGATGAAAATGACCAATTGCGTGCACAAATATCAGAAAAATTAAGCCATCTACAAAGCTCAAAAAGTGAACTGGCGTCATTTACAGACGAAAAAATATCCCCTGATACCTCGGATGATCAAAACAAACTCGACAATGACTGGGAGGTATTTAAACCTACAGAACTGCCTCCATTATTAGAAGCTAAAGAGATAAAAGCTGAGTTAGAAGGTGAGCTGTTACACATTCAAAAAGAAATTCAGTTGATAGAAAGTAAGTTAGAGCCATATAGATCCGCCGGTGAACGAGATTTACCTTTCGGTAACACAAATGCTGCTCCAAAAACTCCATCGCAAGCAGAAATTCCCGCACCTAATGTAGAACAGATAGTAGATCCTAATGTTCCCTTGCCATCAATAGACTTAAATGAAAACTCATCCCCAAACGTTGAAGAATCTGAAACTATCGTAGCAATAGATTCAGCTGACGATAACATTTTTGAAAGTGATAATGAATTTTCACCTAATAATAATGAAGTAAGCAGCACAGATAATGAATCGTTGCCATTGCCTATTGCTGCTCCTACACCAAAAAAAGAATTTATTACGGATGATAATCAACAAGAGAAATGGGTGACAGAAGATGAAGGTACAATAGACGAAAAAGCAGACTCAACCGCAAGCGAATACAGTAAACATCAACAAGATGCCCAGATAAATGAAAGCCTTGGTTTTGATGTACCACCAAACGAAAATAGCTAACTGCGACTTATTACCTTTGATTAACTAAAGGTGATAAGTGGATCAACCTTATATTCAAATTTACTTATCAAATAAGCTCAAACTTCATTCAACAGCTAAGTCGTACTAAGTTATTTACCGACTTTGATCTCGTCTGAAAACTGCGGCTTTCCTTGTTCAATAGCAATTTCTACCCGTCGATTACGTGCTTTATTTTTTGCATTAGTATTTGGGACTAATGGTGACGTTGACGCCAAGCCCACGACCTTCATTCTTGACTCATCAAACCCTTTCGCTTTGATAAGCTCATGTGCCACTGAAATTGCACGTTTACTAGAGAGTTCCCAATTTGAACTGTACAGCTCATTGCTAACATGAGTACCGTCTGTGTGACCAGAAACGGTAATAATGCCAGGAACGTCCTTTAGTACAGCCCCAACTTCTCGTAATATTGGTCGAAAACGCGGTTGTAGAAAACCTGATCCTGAAGCAAAAGAGCCTTTTTCACGAATACGAATGATGATTTGTTGACCAAGAGACTCTAACTCAATGGCGCCATCTTCGATGTGTTGCTCAAGCTTTTGAGCGACTTTTTTCAATTGTTCGTTAACTTCTTCTTGCTTGGCCTTAGCACTTGCCGTTTCTTTAGCTTCTGCCTGTTTTTGTGCTGTCGCTGCTGCATTACCACCACGTTTTTCGCCTTGTTGCTCTTGCACACCACCAGCACTGTCTGACTCACCTTCTTGGAACTTGAGAGTCTGTTGCGTCATGTCTGTCGTTTGCTGATTCAATACTTCAATTGGCGTTGGATCCGGTCGTCCAGGGCGAAACTCGAGAGCAATAACAGATGTACCTTTCGGTATATCTTTAACCTTAACTTTATTTTGTACACCAAAAGCATTCTTCATTGAGCCTGCAAGCTGCTTGAATTTCAGCACATCCATTTCTGAGAACGCCAGTAGCAATACAAAAAAGCACATCAATAATGACATTAAATCAGCAAAGGTTGCTAACCACATTGGTGCGCCAGGCGGGGGACAATCACATTTTGGTTTCGCCACAGAATTAATCTCCGTCCGTGGTACTAAATGTTCTGCTTTTCTCGGCTAGATAGCTTTTCAAGAAGCCTTCAATCACTCTCGGGTTCTGCCCATCCTGAATTGCTAACACTGCATCCATGATCAAATTACGATTCAACATTTCCTCGCCCTTACGTAATTCGAGCTTATCCGCAATAGGTAAGGCAACCATGTTCGCAATCATCGCGCCATAAAGGGTCGTTAATAGAGCTACCGCCATTGATGGACCAATAGTTTTAGGATCGTCCATGCTGGAAAGCATAGCAACCAAGCCCACCAAGGTGCCAATCATCCCCATAGCTGGTGCAACATCACCCATGGCTTTAAAAATACCAATCCCTGATTTATGTCTTTCTTCTGTTAATGCAATGTCTTTTTCAAGTGCTAGACGAACTACGTCACCATCATGGCCATCCACTAACATATCAACCCCTTTTTGCATAAAGGAGTTATCAATTTGTGCTTCTTCCAGTGCTAAAAAACCACCTTTACGAGCAGCATCAGCCATGTTAACAGATTGTTCGATAAGATCTTCCGGTTTATCTAACTTAAACATAAAAGCTTTGATGGCAATTTTAATCGCCCCTAAAAACTGCCCAAGGTTAAATTTCATCATCACCACAAACATTGAACCTGCAACCACAATCAAAATAGATGCCGTATCAATAAAAATGCCGATTTCACCACTGGTGACCATGGCTCCGATCACAAAACCAAATGCGCCAATTAATCCAATTAATGTTGCTAAATCCACAACCGTCCCTCTTAAAGAGCTTCTAATCTATATTCACGAGTATTGTACTGAAAGCCACACCAATAGTCTCATCCGAAAACATCAAGTTTGTTCACAAATACACCAATTGGTTTATAAGTTAAACACAATCAATAAGAATCTTGAACACCTTACTTATATATATCGGTCAAGCATTCGCCATATTTAGTGATAAATCATGACTATCTTCTTATTAAGCTATATCGATTTGTTATACTTATTCTCAAAATAATCCAAGATTCAGCACCTTGAGTGATTTGGGTTATATAAACGATTGGGCATTATTTCTTCGCTGAAATTTGACCCAAGCCTTGCACTAATATACTTTGTGTCCGCCTGATGCTGATATAGACTGAACAAAGGAATTTGAATCGTGGCAAAAAAACCAGAAAACCTCAGTTTTGAAGATTCTCTATCTGAATTAGAGACGCTCGTTGCTGAATTGGAAAAAGGTGAACTTTCCCTAGAAGATGCGTTAAAGCATTTCGAGCGAGGTGTTAATCTAGTTCAAACTAGCCAAACCAAACTCGAGCAAGCCCAACAAAAAGTATCTGTTTTAGTTAATAAAGATGGCTCTGAGCAATTAGTCCCCTTTGCCGATGAGGATAATTAAGCGTGTCTGAAACTGAGTTATCGATTGCCCTTCAACATTACCAACAACGTGTCAATTCGATCTTAGAGCAGCATCTAGACAAGCTCACAGATGATACAGCATCACTTAAAGCCGCGATGAAACATGGCGCACTACTCGGTGGCAAGCGTATTCGCCCTTTTCTGGTTTACAGTATTGGTGAAATGCTCGGCGTGCAACTGAATCAACTTGACTCCGCTGCTGCGGCCATCGAATGCATCCACGCTTATTCATTGATCCATGATGACTTACCGGCAATGGACGATGATGAATTGCGTCGCGGCAAGCCAACCGTTCATGTGGCATTTGACGAAGCGACCGCAATTTTGGCGGGAGATGCGCTGCAATCGCTGGCATTTCAAATCATCGCAGAAGATGGATCAGGTTTATCTGCTGAAGCAAGACTCAATATGATAAAAGTACTTTCCACTGCCGCGGGCAATGATGGCATGTGCGGTGGACAAGCCATTGATTTAGCTTCAACAGATCAAGTTATCAACATTGAGCAACTCACATTACTGCATAGCCTCAAAACAGGCGCACTAATTTCTGCTGCCGTTGAGCTCGCCTTAATCGCTGCTGATGCTAATGCTGTCGATACCAAAGAGCTCAAGAAATTTGCTAAATCAGTGGGACTCGCATTTCAAGTTCAAGATGATATTTTAGACATCACTGCAACCACCGAAGAGCTTGGAAAACCGCAAGGCTCAGACACTGAGGCAAATAAAAGCACATTCCCTCAATTGCTTGGATTGCAATCGGCTCAAACCACCGCAAACAAGTTAATTGAAGATGCACTATCGGCTCTGGCAAATTTGCCATACAATAGTCACCTAATTGCAGACTTCGCTCGCTACATCATTGCGCGTCGAGTATAAAAATAATTAAAGAATTACTATATGAGCATGGATATTTCCCAATTTCCGGTTTTGGCAAAAGCCAATACACCTGAAGAACTCAAATTACTCCCCAAAACCCAGCTATCGCAACTCGCGAATGAGCTGCGGGAGTTCTTGCTCAAATCTGTTGGCATGTCCAGTGGACATTTTGCTTCTGGGCTCGGTACAGTAGAACTAACCGTAGCCCTGCATTATGTTTATAACACGCCTTTCGATCGCCTTGTTTGGGATGTCGGCCACCAAGCTTATCCTCATAAAATCCTCACGGGTCGACGAGACAAAATGCACACCATTCGTCAAAAAGACGGTTTGCATCCCTTCCCTTGGCGAGAAGAAAGTGAATACGATACCTTTAGTGTCGGTCACTCAAGTACTTCAATTAGCGCAGCTTTAGGCATGGCGATTGCGGCCGAAAAAGAGCAAGCGGGTCGTAAAATTGTGGCTGTGATCGGTGATGGCGCGATTACTGGCGGCATGGCATTTGAAGCAATGAACCATGCTGGAGCACTCCACAATGACATGCTAGTCATATTAAATGACAATGAGATGTCAATTTCTGAAAATGTGGGTGCGCTTAATAATCATCTTGCACAGATTATGTCTGGGCGTTTATACACCACGATTCGAGAAGGCGGCAAAAAAGCCCTTGAAGGCATGCCTATGTTTAAAGAAATTGCTCGCCGAACAGAAGAGCATTTAAAAGGCATGGTGGTTCCAGGCACCTTATTTGAAGAATTAGGATTTAATTACATTGGTCCTATTGATGGTCATGATGTTAATGGCTTAGTCGACACGCTAGAGAATATGCGCGAGCTTAGAGGTCCGCAGTTTTTGCATATTATGACCAAGAAAGGTCGTGGTTATGCACCAGCCGAAAAAGATCCGATTGGTTGGCATGCTGTGCCTAAATTCGATCCTAGTGAATTTAAAAAGCCAGCATCGAAGCCAAGCAATCCAACATTCTCACAAGTCTTTGGTAAATGGCTTTGTGATGTTGCGCAACATGACGAAAAAGTATTAGCCATTACCCCAGCTATGCGTGAAGGTTCAGGTATGGTCGAGTTTTCTCAACGATTTCCAAAGCAATATTACGATGCCGCAATTGCTGAGCAACACGCTGTCACCTTAGGCGCAGGGTTCGCCGTTGAAGGTTATAAACCTGTAGTAGCAATTTACTCGACCTTCTTGCAACGTGGCTACGATCAACTTATTCATGATGTCGCCTTACAGCAATTACCGGTTCTATTTGCCATCGATCGCGGTGGCATTGTCGGCGCAGATGGTCCAACCCACCAAGGAGCATTCGATTTGAGCTTTATGCGCTGCATTCCCAATATGGTGATCATGGCACCTGCGGATGAAAATGAATGCAGGCAAATGCTTTATACGGGCTATCGCTATAATGACGGCCCAACAGCAGTTCGTTTTCCAAGAGGCTGTGCGACCGGTGCGGAGCAAATTGAAAACATGACCGAATTACCAATAGGTAAAGGTCGCATAATAAGACAAGGCGAAAGCATTGCTATCATCAATTTTGGCACCACTCTTGATGCGGCAACCAAAGCAGCAAATCAGCTTAATGCAACCGTTGCTGATATGCGCTTCGTGAAACCGTTAGATGAAGATTTGCTCATCGAGTTGGCTAATCGTCACGATGTGCTGGTCACTGTTGAAGAAAATGCCATTGCTGGCGGTGCAGGAGCAGGGGTAATTGAGTTTTTGATGAAACAAAAACTGTTAAAACCTGTATTACAAATTGGTTTGCCTGATGAATTCATTAAACATGGCTCACACGATGAAATATCAGCAGAGTTACAGCTTGATGCCGCTGGTATTGAGCAGCAAATTCGAGCCTATTTAAATTAACTCCTTTAGAAATTATATCGAATGTTAAAACGACTCCCCCTAGTCTTGTACAACAAGGGGGAGTACTTCTAACTTTATAATTCGATAATTTAGATATACGCTATTGCACTCAAATATAAAAAATTTTTAATGTGAATTAAGCGTTTTGAATTTAATACACGGCAATTCACCTTTGTAAGCATCATTATCGATTAAAAATAGCAACTCCAATTTATACTCATCTCTTGCTTCAGTCATAGCGAATAAATACTTATTACAATTATTGCCGTTGAAATGCAGCACATCAAAACTGTTATTATTTTTCAGTCTGTTATAAGATTAATGTTTGTTAATAATAGACTTTTTACTATTTAAATACCCCATAAATTATGCATAACTAACCACCTCTTTCTACAAATATACAAAATCAAGGTCAAGATAGATAAGAAATAATAGATAAATGTTCACAACGGGGAGGCGGTTATGGCAACAGCAAGTTCGTTTGAAGTTGTATCTATGGGACGTTATTCGCACACACAAGGAATAAGTGGCTACGACTCCATAGGAATGATCTCATGTGACTATGTGGATGTGAGAAGGCGTACCAATTCTACGGTTGAAACTTTCACCGTTAAGTTAGCAAACAATGATGTGACTGCGGGTTGGTTCAATGATAAAGCACCCACTCCAAATAAGATCGATCCCAAAATATTAAAGATATTATTTACGCAACCAACGACAAACAGGTTCGGCTTAGCCAAAACAAAGCATGACCCAAGAAACTTCAAAGATTTTTTAACTGCTTGTAAAGACTATATAAGAGAAGATAAAAAAAAAGCAATAAGTCTCGCACGGGGATCGACTGCTCCTATTAGAGTAAGACCGACGGTAACACAGCCCCGAATGAATTTTTCTGCACCATCATCATCGGCAACAACGTTACCCATTCCTCTTTCGCAACCTCAAACTTTCACCAGCAATTTAAGCTTAGCTTCATCTCAAAATACACAAACTCTTAGCGGACGCTCAACTCTAGAATTACCGCACAGTTTCAGCTTAACCCAGACAGCACCTTTACTTGAAGAGCAGACGCCCCCTTTATCGACTCCAGCTAGTGCAACGTTTGAGGTATTATCTTTAACGGAACAATCACAAAACTACGATATGTTCCAATCACTTACAGCCTTATCACAAGAAGTTGAAGAATTATCGCGACTATCATTAAATCACCCATTCCCCCCGATTCAAACTCTCAAATCTTGCCAGAACCTCACTTAGATTCGAACAATTTCGAACTTAGCCAGCAAATGAGAGAATTACATGATCGCACTGCGCAATTGCAGGCAAGAATAGACTCTGTAACATCGCAAGGCCACGAGCGTGAAAGAGATTTAGCTGCATTCAAACGACACAATAATGAGCAAGTGGATGAGTTTATGGCTATGAATAGCCGACTCCGTGAGGACCTTCAACTTCTCGCAACAGAGAATGAACAGTTACAAGAGCAATTACGTCATTTACATTCTGAAAACAACAGACTACGTATAAAAGAACAAACATTTCAACACAGGGAACGGGGAGTAAAGCAAAGAGAAGATAGTGTCAGAAGAAAGGAGTTGCGAAGATCTGAAACTCTAACCCTAGTGCAAGAGCAACATCAGCAACTTGTAGCTGCTCAAGAGTCAATGCAGTTAAAAAGCCTTGAGCTACAAGAGCAAGCGATTAAGCAACGTGATTTATTACTTCAAGACTTTAAAAAAGCTTTATCTCTCTATGAGCTGCTAGCACAGCTAAAATCCAAAACGAGCATAGAACCTGTAAACGTTAGAGAATTAATAATGCTCTGCCAGAATCACAAGTTAACTCAAAGTAAATTAAAAAACAACATTACTACATTAGAACAAAAACAAAAATCCGCAAAAACAAACCTAGCAATAAGAAGGCTAGGCAGTATAAACTGACACAAAATAGATTACAGTTGCACTGAACCAGCAGCGTCAAATAAAACAGGTTGTAGAGCTTGCTCCTCAGTTAAACTGTCTAACAATTGCCTTAATTTTTTATCATTTTTCGCTTGATCGGCGACTTTACTCTTCAATGGAAGGGAAAAATATAATTCAAGTTGTGAGATCAACTGTTGCCTTGCTATCATAATGTTATCTGCAACGCGTTGGGATTCTTCCTTAAGCGCTTTTTGTTGTTCTTTAACTCGCAAATTCATCATTTCAAGCTGACGTTCTTTTCGGGCTATTTTTTGCTGTACTTCTACCAACTGCTGCTCAAGCTTTTGATACTCAGCTTGGGCTCCATTGAAGCTGGCTTGCATTGCCAATGACTCTTCAACTAATTGCTGTGCTTGCTGAAGGGCATCATCTCGAACTTGCTGTATCGGTTCAAGCTCCGATCTTCTATACCATGCTAACTCTCTACTCAATTGCTTTATTGTGGTTGCTTTTAACTCATTATCATTCATTAATGATTTTATCAATTCATCTTGCTGTTGTAGATATTGATGTTGCCCTATTGCATGGTTACGGTATACCGCCATTTTTGCCTCAATAGCCGAGTGCTCACCACGAGTTGCTTCATCGCTGTGGTAATTACCTTGAAGTGATACATTAAGAGACGATAAACAAGGGCTGTCTGCTAAGTCAGACGTACTCGATTGACGTCTTACCTTTGTCTGTGTTTGTGCTTGACTCGGCTGTCCGCCCATTACTGCTGGCATGGGTAATTTATGAGACTCTCTACTTGTATAATGAGGTTCAGCTCTTGCCAGTGTGTCTGTGGTAACAGAACGAGAAATTTCGAGTGGATGAATGCTCGTTGATTGCTTTGTTTGAGCGTTTTTTAATTGCGCGCTCTGCCCGTTCGGAGAGATAAGCCCTGCACTATCTGTGATATATGAAGGTAAGGTTTTTCGTTGTCGATCTATCTCAGGCTTTAATACTTGCTTTTTTGTAGAGCTAAATTGACGAACTGATAATGAAGATTGAGAAGAAAACGGCGTTGATAATGCGCTTTGATATACTTCAGATGGCATTGCAGCTTGTTGACACCGCAACCAATTTTCTCTGCACTTTTTCACAATCACCTTTTTATTTTTAGGCGAAAAAAACTTATCTAAAACATTGTTAGGCATCACACCGATACTACCAAGTGGTATCAGCACCCCGCCCTCCCTTTGCTCTGCTTTGGTACAGTGATAAGAAGTGACTTTATCATCAACGATTTTTACTTCAAATACGCTTTTGCCTATTGTCACTTGCGCTAAACACGAGAGACAAAATTCAGTAGGCTTTAATTGAACATCTTGAATATTATCGACACTTGGGATCCATTTTTTATTTACTTCAACAATACTCATAAAACCGGCTCAATCCTAATCTCACAAATAATAAAAATGCTGCTCACGTTAAAAGCGGCTTCTTATCTCATAAACCTAAGCCAGAGTAAATCATTGCCTCTTGAAGTGAAGCCGTTTTAATGTTTAGTTTACGCTTTCCCCAGCCAAACTTTTTAACTAACGTAGATTAGGGCACGCCCTAAGAGTCCGCTATTTGTCAACAAAAAGACCAAAACATCGCAGTTTGGCACAATCAATTCAGATAAAATCATGGCAAGTTAATTTGTTTATGACATAATTGATGTGTTTCGATTGCAAGTTGATGTTATCGAAGTATTTAATTCAACCTCTTTATAAGGGATTTTTCCATGAACAAAAAAGTACTTACTTTAGCTGCTGTAGCAATGACTGCCCTATTAGGCGGTTGTGCGAATACTGCTTCACTAGAAGCAAGCGTTAAAAGCTTGAACAACAAAGTTGACCAATTAACTGCTGAAGTTAATTCTATCAAATCTGAGCATGGCAATATTGCTAGCAGCTTACGTAATGCTAAGTCTTCTACTATGGATGCTAAAGCAGAAGCTAAGCGTGCAAATGACCGTCTTGATAATATGGCTTCTCGTTACAAGAAGTAATCTGCGCTCATTGGGCAGATCAAGTTATGGCTTGGCAACGTACTTATTACGTTGCCATTTTATTTTTAACACTATCTAACGAACATCACTACGCATAATACCAATCCCAAAGCTAATCGATATAAAACAAACGGTGTCATTCCCATTTTGCCAATGACTTTTAAAAAATAGTGAATACATAAATAGGCAGAAATAAAAGATACAACAAAACCCAGTGACAAGGCGTGATAGTCAATCACCTGTTCGCTTTGTAGTAAATCTTTGGTCACGAGTATTGCTGCACCTAACCCTACCGGTATCGACATTAAAAATGAAAACCGTACAGCTGCTTCACGGGTTAAACCAAGCAGTAATCCCGCAGTCATCGTAGCACCTGAACGTGACGTACCTGGGATCATCGCCATCATTTGTGCCAAACCGATAATTAATGCTTTTTTCCAGCCTGTTTGATATTCATTATGTTTTTGCTTGGCAAACTTATCCGCCCACCACAACAGCAAACCAAAAATTATCGTAGTAGCCGCGATAGTTTCAATATTACGAAAGTTCGTTTTAATAAAATCCATCGCTAAAAAGCCAAAAATAACAGCTGGTATGGTTGCTAAAATAATCCACCATGCCAGTTGACTCTCTGGCGTCGACTTTCGAGTGATAAGGTTACTAGTCCATGCTAAGGTCATTTGCCAAAGTTCTTGTCTAAAATAAATCACCATAGCGAGCAAAGAGCCGGTGTTGACCGCCACATCGAACGATAAACCTTGGTCTTGCCATCCTAACAGTTGGGCAGGTAAGATTAGATGACCTGAACTTGAAATGGGTAAGAACTCTGTTAATCCTTGAATCAGCGACAATATAATTATTTGAATAGTATTCATTGAGTTACCACCTATAATTTCCATTTAAAATCGATGGGCTTGAGCGTTTGTGAAGTTTTATCGTAATCTCGCCACAGCTGCTGATAACTTTTATTAACTTCAGGATGCATCAGATCTGGTGCTATTTCAGCTAACGGCCACAATACAAAAGCATTAAAGGTAATTTCCGCGCGAGGTAAACGAACAGGAGATTGGCACACCACATCGTCATAAAGTAATAAATCCAAATCTAACGTTCGCGCACTGAATTTAATGGCTGTGGGTTTTCGACCATTATCGACTTCAATCCTTTTAAATACCGCCACAACCTCATCAATGGACAGATCAGTTTGGGCACCCACAACCAAATTTAAAAAGTCATTACCGTTAAAGCCAACCGCTTCACTTAAATAAACAGAGGATAAAGTTAACTCGCCAAAAACGGCTTGCAATTGCTCGGCTGCAATTCGAGTGTATTTTTCAGGTTCAATGTTACTGCCAACACTAATGTATATTTGCGCCACAGGTACTCCTAACTTTCAGAACGTTCACGTACTATTTTTACGCCAACATTTGCTGCTAACTTCACAGCATCCGGCTTGTTGACTGTGACACTGACTTTATTTGCCCCAAACTCTGAAAGAATACAGTTCGTAACCATTTCTGCGACGGTTTCTATCAGTTCTATCGGCTTCTGTTGTATTAGCTCCACAATGCGATTGGAAACGGTTTCATAACACAGGGCGTATTGATAATCATCGCTCGCCGCCGCCTGCCTGATATCCCAATCTATTTCTAAATCTATGTATAAGCTTTGTTTGATTTGTTTTTCCCACTCATATACACCGATAACGGTATCAACCTTTAACTGTTGAATGATGACTGTATCCAATTGACATATCCTTACTGAAAATAGAGGTCTGATAACCAAATTTAAGATTTGCCAGTATACTGACGAAACATAAATCAATGCTGGAGCCTTCTACTGAGTCTTAGTGCGCAAGTAGAATAGCTTAAAAAAAATAACAACCATTTAAGGCATTACTATATGATATCCAGTTTTACTTTGTGGTATTTTTAGTGGCGTGATAATACATTAACCTGAGTGAGGAAACCAAGACAGTATGTTAGCACTGACCGTTTTTATGCTTATTTTTGCCTACTTATTAGGCTCAGTGTCATCTGCCATACTTGTTTGTCGTTTACGAAAACTCCCAGATCCAAGAACTCAAGGTTCAGGCAACCCCGGAGCCACTAACGTATTACGCATCGGTGGCGCAAGCTCAGCTGCTATGGTGTTGTTCTTTGATATGTTTAAAGGCGCCTTACCTGCTTATATTAGTTACAAACTTAATATTGATTCAGTATCTTTAGGCTTAATTGCCGTTGCCGCCTGCATCGGCCATATTTTTCCAATATTTTTCGATTTTAAAGGAGGCAAAGGCGTTGCTACTGCATTTGGTGCAATGGCACCTATCGGTGAAGGTTTGGCATTGTACTTAATGGCAACCTGGTTATTAGTGGTCTTACTCAGCCGCTATTCTTCTTTAGCATCACTTACAACTGCAATCTTGGCGCCTGTATTTACGCATTATTTAGATGACCGATTTACCATGCCTGTTGCAATGCTCAGTTTATTAATTGTCATTCGCCATAAAGACAATATATTAAGATTAGTGAAAGGTGAAGAATCTCAATTCACCTTTTCACTTACGCGGTCTAAAAAAGATAAATAAGTGCCCACAAAATTGTTATATTGCTTCTAGCGTATCAAGAGGCCATCTCGGTTGGCCTTGAACGGCTAAATCTTCAATCTGGCCCGCTTTTAATCTTTGCAATCCAGCATAGGCAATCATCGCACCGTTATCAGTACAAAACTCAGGTCTTGGGTAAAACACTTCTCCATCGAGCTGCTTCATAAGGTGAGCAAGTTCGACACGTAAACGAGAATTCGCACTCACCCCACCAGCAATCACCAATCGTTTATAGCCCGTTTGTTTCAGTGCGCGTTTACACTTGATCATTAAGGTATCGACCACGGCCTCTTCAAAGGCTCTAGCGATGTTGGCCCGTGTTTGTTCATCATCCGCTTCTGCTGCTATGGTATTTGCAGCAAATGTTTTTAAGCCAGAAAAGCTAAAATCAAGTCCAGGCCTGTCGGTCATTGGACGCGGAAACTTATATTTTCCTGACTCGCCTTTAGCAGCCAACTTTGAAAGCCTTGGCCCACCAGGGTATTCCAGTCCCATTAATTTAGCGGTTTTATCAAAAGCTTCACCTGCGGCATCATCCACTGACTCACCCAAGACCTCATATTGACCAATCCCCTCTACCTTCACCAACAATGTGTGACCACCAGAAACCAATAACGCAACAAACGGAAATTCAGGTGGCACATCTTCCAGCATCGGCGCTAATAAATGTCCTTCCATATGATGAACACCAACGGCGGGCTTGTTTAACGAAAACGCCAAGGAACGACCGACACAAGCACCAACCAATAACGCACCAACCAACCCCGGTCCTTTGGTATAAGCAATACCATCTAAATCATCGAAACCAATATTGGCTTCAGACAAGGCTTGCTTAATGAGCGGAATAATTTTACGCACATGATCCCGTGAAGCTAACTCAGGAACAACGCCGCCATAATCAGCATGAAGCTTCACTTGACTATAAAGAGTATGTGACATTAACCCTTGCTCATCATCAAAAACCGCAATTCCTGTTTCATCACAAGATGTCTCAATACCTAAAACCCGCATGTATATCATTCCTCATTAGATTTGGGATCGTGCTAGGGCCGCAATTCTACCTGCACAAAGCCGTTTGCTCCAGTAATGAATGAATAGCCCGACTTCTATGACATATCCCCCTTTACAAACAAGATAAATTGAGTGTAGAATTTCGAACCATTTTTTATCAACCTTGATTGAAAATTGTCCAATGGGCTATTATCAATCATACAAACTACACCTAAGGGGTGATGGCGTATGCCAATTATTAAAGTACGTGAAAACGAACCATTCGACGTAGCTCTACGTCGTTTCAAGCGCTCTTGTGAAAAAGCAGGCATCTTAGCGGACGTTCGAGCTCGTGAATTTTACGAGAAACCAACGACTGGCCGTAAGCGTGCTAAAGCAGCTGCTGTAAAGCGTCTTGCTAAAAAGCTTTCTCGCGAAAACGCACGTCGCGTACGTTTATACTAATCCGTTATGAGCCTAACTGATCAGCTAAAAGACCAAATGAAACAAGCTATGCTCGCCAAAGAGAAGGCGAAATTAAGCACTATTCGTTTGGCATTATCAGCCATCAAACAAGTGGAAGTGGATACCCGCGAAAGCTTAACTGATGATCAGGTAATAGCGGTCTTAACCAAAATGGTGAAGCAGCGCCGTGATTCAATCGCTCAATATGAGACAGCGAATCGCAGCGACCTTGCGGAAGTAGAAGCGGCTGAGATTTCTGTTTTAGAAACCTTTTTGCCAACACCACTTTCTGCCGATGAAGTCGATGCAATGATTGCTGAAACTATCGCAAATGTGGGTGCTTCTTCCATGGCGGACATGGGCAAAGTAATGGGTGCGTTAAAAAGTAAAGTGCAAGGACGCGCAGATATGAGTGTGATTAGCGCTCAGATCCGTGCAAAACTGCAATAATTACTGATTAGCGTTCAGACAAGCCGTGCATCTGCGCGGCTTGTTTGTTTAAAATTGAAACGATTAACTTTCGGTACCAAGTGACACTATGGCAATACCACGTGATTTCATTAATGAACTCGTTGCTAGAACTGACATCGTTGAACTCATCAACCGAAAAGTGCCGCTTAAAAAAGCCGGAAAAAACTACTCTGCATGCTGTCCATTTCACAGTGAAAAAACACCCTCTTTTTCAGTTAGCCAAGACAAACAGTTTTATCATTGCTTTGGTTGCGGTGTTCACGGTAATGCTATTGATTTTATTATGGAGTACGACCGCTTAGAGTTCGTTGATGCTATCGAAGATCTCGCCGGTCAACTTGGGCTTGAGGTGCCCAGAGAGCAAGGGAACTTCTCTAAAAAAGATCACGCCATTAGTCGTGACTTATACCAACTAATGGATGACGCCAGCCGCTTTTATCAAGCGCAACTTAGACAACATTCAGACAAAGAGAAAGTACATGATTACTTGAAGTTTCGTGGACTATCATCGGATGTCATCAAGCATTTTAATATCGGTTTTGCACCCGATGGCTGGGATAACTTACTGTCAAAATATCGAACTCAACCCGATTCGGTAGAAAAACTTATCTCGGCAGGCATGGTCATTGCCGCTGATAACGGCAAACGCTACGATCGATTTCGTGACCGTTTAATGTTCCCCATTCGTGACCGTAGAGCACGAGTTATTGGCTTTGGCGGGCGGATCTTTGGTGACGGCACACCTAAGTACTTAAACTCCCCAGAAACACCAATTTTCCATAAAGGAAATGAATTATATGGCCTTTATGAAGTAAAACAACGCCATCGCAACCCGAAACAAATTTTGATTGTTGAAGGCTATATGGATGTGGTTGCCTTGGCTCAATATGACATTGACTACGCCGTCGCTTCACTTGGCACCTCAACCACTGCCGAACAATTTCAGTTATTACTTCGAAACGCTGAAGAAGTTATTTGTTGCTATGATGGCGACAGAGCAGGAAAAGAAGCTGCATGGCGCGCACTTGAAACTGCCTTGCCACTGTTAAAGCCCGGCGATCAAGTGAAGTTTATGTTTTTAGAAGAAGGTGAAGATCCTGATTCTATGGTGAGAAAGGTAGGAAAAGATACCTTCGAAAACTTGATCAAACAAGCCGATTCATTAGCTGATTTTTTATTTGCCAACCTATTGACTCAATCGGCTGGCGATAAAAGTAAACTGGCAAAACAAGCATTGGCGTTAATTGAAAAAGTACAAGATCAAATTTTGCAAAATCTGCTGTTAGAAAACCTAGCCCATAAATTAGGTTTTAATAGCAGTGACGAACTGAAAAAGAAATTTGGCGTAAAACAAACAAATAATACAAATACATTAGGCGCAAAAGGCATAAAAGGTCGTGGTACCCCGCTACGCTTAGCCGTATCACTGCTTGTTCAATATCCAAATTTAGGCTGTGGATTACCACCGCAACCTGCCTTGCAACACATTAATATGCAAGGGCTCGATTTACTAATACAAGTGTTAGACCAGACTCGTGATGCCAAATTGACCAGTGCCCAACTTATTGAGCAATATCGTGACACTCCACAATTCAACACGATAAAAAAACTGGCGCAATTTGACCATCAAGTTACTGATGAGAACCTCAAGCTGAAGTTTAAAGAATCGCTCCTTTGGTTAAACAACCAATACCTAGAACAGCGTTACCAGGAACTTAGCATGAAGCAAAACCACACCAAGGAAGAAATGAAGCAGCTTCAAAAGCTTATTTTCATAATGAAAGGGCAAAGCTGATAAATTTATCGCTAAAGCTCTAGCACAAGGATGTGCACAAGGTTATAATTGACGCTTTGCGCAACTTTCGTTCTAGGTAAACCTAGTATCGAAAAGAGTGCTTGCCGTCGTAAATTGTTTACCCAACTTGGATGATATCTATGGATCACACTCCGCAGTCACAACTTAAACTGTTACTTGCTAAAGGTAAAGAACAAGGTTATTTGACCTATGCAGAAGTCAATGACCACTTACCTGCAGATATGGTCGATTCCGATCAGATCGAAGATATTATTCAGATGATAAATGACATGGGTATCCGGGTATTTGAAGAAGCCCCAGATGCTGATGACATTATGATGTCGGAAGACAGCACAGACGAAGATGCTGCTGAAGAAGCGGCCGCTGCGCTGGCGACTGTTGAAAGTGAAATCGGTCGCACTACCGATCCTGTTCGTATGTATATGCGTGAAATGGGCACAGTTGAACTGCTGACCCGCGAAGGCGAAATTGTTATCGCTAAACGTATCGAAGAAGGGATCAATACCGTTCAAAGCTCAGTTGCTGAATATCCTCAAGCTATCTCTATGATCCTTGAGCAATTTGACAAATATGAAGCCGAAGAACTGCGTCTTTCCGATATTATCTCTGGATTTGTCAACCCTGACGATGAACAAGACTTAGCGCCAACAGCTACCAACATCGGTTCAGATCTGCCACAAGAAGAGCTGAACAAAGACGATGACGACAATGATGAAGAAGATGATGAAGCAAACAAAGGCCCTGATCCTGAAGAAGCGAAAGAACGCTTTACTCAGCTAAGAGAGCACTTTACAAGAGCTCAACTTATCATCGAAGAAAAAGGTCGTGATCATCATCTTTCTGTGAAAGAGCTGTTTGAACTTGGCGAAGTTTTCAAAGAATTCCGTTTAGTACCTAAGCAATTCGACATGCTTGTGAAGAGCATGCGTAACATGATGGACAAAGTTCGTGTTCAAGAACGTTTGATCATGAAGCTCTGTATCGAGCAAGCTAAGTATCCTAAAAAGAACTTTATCAAAGCTTTTGCTGGACACGAAGCCAATAGCGAATGGTTCATCAAAGAAGTAAATGCGGGTAAGTCATATTCAGATGGCATGAAGAAAGTCGAAGACGACGTGCTTCGGTGCATCACAAAACTTGCCACAGTTGAGCAAGAGACTGGTTTAGCGATTTCAGCAATTAAAGACATCAACCGTCGTATGTCTATCGGTGAAGCAAAAGCACGCCGAGCGAAAAAAGAAATGGTTGAAGCCAACTTACGTTTGGTAATTTCAATTGCGAAAAAGTACACCAATCGTGGCTTACAATTCTTGGATTTGATCCAAGAAGGCAACATCGGTTTGATGAAAGCAGTAGACAAGTTCGAATATCGTCGTGGTTATAAATTCTCGACCTACGCGACTTGGTGGATCCGTCAAGCAATTACACGTTCAATTGCAGATCAAGCCCGTACTATTCGTATTCCTGTACACATGATTGAAACCATCAATAAGCTAAACCGTATTTCACGACAAATGCTTCAAGAGATGGGGCGTGAGCCGTCACCAGAAGAACTTGCTGAGCGCATGCAAATGCCAGAAGACAAGATCCGCAAGGTCCTCAAAATTGCCAAAGAGCCTATCTCTATGGAAACCCCAATCGGTGATGATGAAGATTCGCACTTAGGTGATTTTATCGAGGACACTACCCTTGAGTTACCATTGGACAGCGCAACTGGCGAAAGCTTGAAAAATGCTACCCATGAAGTGCTTGCAGGTCTAACGGCTCGTGAAGCCAAAGTACTTCGTATGCGTTTTGGTATTGATATGAACACCGACCACACGCTAGAAGAAGTGGGCAAACAGTTTGACGTTACCCGTGAGCGTATTCGTCAGATTGAAGCCAAAGCATTGCGTAAGCTTCGCCACCCTTCTCGTTCAGAGATCCTAAAATCATTCCTTGATGAATAATTATTTTTCAAGAAGTTAAATGTGATCGCTAAGATCTAAATAGCCCTGAATCAACTCAGGGCTTTTTTATAACTTATACTTTTCTCACGTTATAAATTAAAAAATTAATCAATTTCGCCCAAGGGTTAACCAATTGATTCTGTTTGCTGAATTTCTCAACAAATCAGGGATGACAAGCTAGAATAAACTTCGTATACTTCATTTCGCTTCTGGTGGTGACGACTACCTTAAGTAGGCCCCTTAGCTCAGTTGGTTAGAGCATACGACTCATAATCGTCAGGTCCCCAG
>JBMYXI010000042.1:0-27166 GCA_049608225.1 Parashewanella sp. | reverse complement strand
ATGTTTTATGGCTGGTACTAATTTGGGGTCATTGTAGATTTGGCGATATTCTTGATAGCTTTTCGGGCAAATTTTTATCTTTATTTTTTGTCCGACGATAGGAGCGCAATTGCCTACAAGCGCCCCTAGGCCTAATTGATTATTATTGGCTTTTTGACCTAAAACTGTAAGAGAACAAGGGGTTAATGGTGAAAATTCTAAGCTTGAATGTTCAATTTCAAACTCGCTTTCAAAATAATCACTAAGGATATTTTTCAAGGTATTTGAACAAGAAAGTTTGAGGCCGATGACACCTGTGTATTGAATATAGTGATTTTTAGGTACAATATCTGTGTCGTGTACCATCCCAGTCAAATTGGCCAGCATATGACTGATTGATTGCTCTGCGGCTGCCCAGTTGAATGTCTCTTCTTCCATTTGTGCTGTCAAGCTGTGTTTCAGTTCTGCTGAACAATAAAGCGACAAGTAACGAAAATTAAATCCACTGAAAAAGTCCAGTGCCGCTGAATCACCTAAATCAAACAGCGAATACAATGCTTTTTTGTACATGCTACGAGGCATAACGCCCATATTGCCTGAAAATGTCGCAAGCCCAGTGGTTATATTCCAACCTGTGCGACCACTTTTTTGAACATCACACACTTCACGTTGATAGTAGGCTGGAAAATGCTCACTACTAAAACGAACTTTTGCTCTGGTACCCTCGATATGCGCTTTATGCTTTAATATTTGCCAAGTATATGGCAGTTCAGCGGCACTATTTATATTTAAGTTGGAATTTACAGAAGACTTTTGCACCCTGATCTCCTTGGAAATTGTAAATAAAACTTATCTTGACCTTCTATTCTGATCTCAACTTGGGTGAAGCTATTAAACCCAGCAAAATAAGAAAAAAACTGATCTAGCATACGGCTAAACAATGCAATACCGCCGTTTACCTCGCTAGTATCTAATGTGATGGTGATTTTAGTTCCGTAAGCAAAACACCCCTTACCTGACACTCGTATGGGAGCAACCACTTGCTGTTGTTCAATGTTGACCAAAGACTCAATATAGGTATTGTTTTGAGCGTTTTTGTTGTGATTGTATAAATAGAACACATTCTTTAATGCTTTAATTGGCTGCTGACTTCCTAAGATACCGTGATAATTAAAATGCAAATGACACAATAATGACCACACACTCTGATTAATATCTTCATTCTTGTGAGGCTGAGTTGGTCTTTTAAGTAATTGCATTTTCGCAGGAATGGTAATGGATTCTCTGCATTGAATTTTGCTCGATGTTGATAAATGTGACACTTTATTGCCATGGGTTGCCGTCACTTGCACAGACCATATTCTCGATACACTTTCCTCGTTCACATGACCGATGTTGGCGACTTGAAATGAGCTTTCTAATTGTCCATTCTCGTGAAGCTCTTGTACTAATTGCCACCGTAACCCACTCGCTGACGATTGATATTTTTCACTGTAGATCTGTGGTACTTTGACCACTTTGGGATCAGTTACATCCAACACTTGATCCACAGAATATAGCTCGACGCCGTGTACGTTAGACGAGTCAAGTACGATTGGATATTGCTTCTTGGAAAAGTCGATCACAACCGGATCGGTTATCGCTTTATGTAGGTTAACAATCGGTGTACTAAAGATTGAAAAATTGGCAGCAGATAAGCTACGTGCGAGATCGACACTCATTTCGTCAACGAACAGCTGCAGATAGAAATCATGTCCCTTTACTTGTGATAATACTTCTTTTAGTGAAAAGCTAAAGCCATTGAATCGCTCAGGAAACATAAAAAATTCCGTCAGCAACACGAAACCACCAAAACTGCAGGACTGCACTGGCAGTACGGTTTCATCGGTTTCGAACCCAATTGGCCTCATTGCGTCTCGACCAAGACTGATTGATTTTTCATTGTCATAAATGGCAACATCAGTGACTGCATGTGACAATACGTCATAGAGCCGAAGAGAAAAGTTACTTTCGCCCTTTAAATGTATTTTTAAAACATCGATTTCCAAATCGGCAATCGACATGCCTTCATCAACCGCTTCGAAATGAATTTCCAGTAACGCTTTTGCTTGTTCTTCTTTCTTGTGTTTTTTGAATACGAAAGAGACATTGGCCGATTGCATTTTTATGGGGTAGAGCTGGACGTTTTCTGTCGTGCGAAAAATGGCATGATGATTATCTGCGCCCTTAACATCGAATTCTGTGTTCGCTGGAATAAGATGATTGGCACTGGCGGCGTCATCAATAACAAAATCAAGCACGCTATAAGATGGAATGGTGCGTAAATAATGTGGGAATAAAACCCGCACTAAACTGTGAGTCAGTTCAGGAAATGAACCATCAAGTCTTAACTGCAGCTTTGCATTCAGTAAAGCAATACTCTCAATCAAACGTAGAATTTGCGGATCATCAATGCCGTCTTTGTTCATTCCTAGGGCACTGGTTGCGCCAGGATGTTTCGCAGCAAACAAAGCACCTTCTTTACGAATAAAGCGCAGTTCTTGCTCGTAATAAGACAGTAATGAATCAGACAAAATTTGATTTCCTTACATCCAGTTGATTAGAACTAAAATTCAATACCGAATCAAATGTTGTCGTTTCTGTCCCGAACGAAGAATGCATTGTGGCAATGATCCGAAATTGCAGGTGGTTAAACCCACTGACTTTGTTTGTTAACTCCAGCGATACTTGTGACAGTCTTGGCTCATACAGCCGGATAAGTTCGCTGATATCTGCAAGGATAATTTCAACATTCGCTTTGCTTTGCGAAGGCGTGAAATGACGAATACCTAAATGCACTATGGTGCCTTTTAAGTTTTCTATTTCAGCTTCACTATACTCTCGCCACAATGGTGCCCTGCTTGAAATCAATGAACAGACATTATCAATGATGGCGTCTCGAATGGCATCGATATCATCATTGACCCATTTCTTGGTTAACTTTGACATGATACTCATGCCGATTCACCCACGTCTTGACTGGATAATGACGTGCTTAACACGACTTGGGCATCGAGAATTTCATATTGATATTGTGGTTGCAGCGTAATTTGGCAAAGATAACGTGTTTGATCGGCAGGATCGGCTTTCATTTCAACTTGGCTAGACTTTAATGGATAACGTGCCATCACAGAATCCTCACCGTAATCTAATTCGCTAATGTATTGTTGTAACCATTTTTCGATACTGCGTTTACAGTCTGCGACGCTATCATATCCGCCAACTTGATCACGGGTTTGTGCCTTGATGTAATGTCCAAAACGGCACCCCATTAAATTTGTTTGCAACATCCCCAATACCCGATCCGCTTCTGTCGGTGGTCGCCAGACCGATTGATTGCTAAAAAAACCTTTTTGCTCAGTTAAATACAAACTTGAAAGCGGTATAAAGCCATGTTCAGACCAAAAGCCATCTTCATCGCTAAAGATATCGACCTTAGCTTTAGTGATTGACTGGTGGTCTTGCTCGACAATGGCACCATAAAGACCGCCTTGATTGTATGAACGTAGAAAGCCAAACCAACTTATGCGGTCAAATTCTCTAATAATGTTCGCCGTTAATAGATAACAACTGTTACCCCATAACGCGTTGTTGTTGTCATTGGTTTCATTGAATACAAACCCCGCGGTGTAATTACGATAAGGTTCTCTCAAGAAGTATTCGGGTAACACTAAGTGCAAAAAGCGTGACGAGGCCTTTTCTCGTAATAATCCCCATGAACGATAGTCATTGCTGTCTAAAATACGATTGATCCGTTTTGGATCATGTAACAACCGATTGGGATCATCACCAAAGAAGAATTCATCGACCCCCAATAACACAGGACAAAGTGACTTTTCCCCAAGTTCAGAAAGTAATTGCAGTGTATACAAATCGTCATAATCACAATCATCGACAACATCAGGGTTGACCTTATGATCCACCAGCAACACGCCAAAGGGCGTGCCACCAGCTGTATCAAGTTCATTTGAATATATTTTTCTAAATAACAACGTTTGCTTTATATCAAAAGACAAATTCAAATCCGATGAGATTTGGTTCCAGTCAATATCCAGTAGTTTTACTTTTACCCGTCGTTGAGAAACAGGCAGTAATGCGAGACTTTCAAGTCCACGCCAACTGGCTTCTAATCGCTTAAGATATTGATTTTGAACAATAGCAGACAACTGCTCACTGATAACTTCATCAAGTTTGGCTATCAGTTTCACGAGTGTGGCATGAAACCCAAGCCGATCTTGGTTTTCTGCACACTCGGCTAATTTAAACCAAAACTGTGTGATAAACTTCAATTCATTAACCATTGATAGATTCAATTTTTCTGAAAATGAATAGGCCAGTTATCTCGTTAACTTGGTATATTGGCCACCATTCGTAATGAAGTGCTCAGTTCTTCCATCTGTAACCAAGGTCGTAAATAGGCCACAGCAGAGTATGCACCCGGTCGACCCGCTTGCTCTTCAACGGTGACTTTAGCCTCAACTAACGGGTGTCTTGCTTTCGACTCATTGCCAATAGCGTTGGGATTCACATATTGATGGATCCACGTATTGAGCTCTTTTTCGATGTCACTGGGCTCAAGATGTGAACCAATACGATCTCGCCCCATCACCTTCAAGTATTGTGCGATCCTGCTGCTTGCCATGGTATAAGGTAACCTAGCTGAAATTGCCGCATTGGCAGTGGCGTCAGGATCGGTATATGTTTTCGGCTTATGAGCAGTTTGCGCGCCCATAAATACCGCATAATTGCTGTTTTTGTAGTGAACTAATGGCAAAAAGCCTAAATCACTGAGTTCTTTTTCACGTTCATCGGTTAAATTTACTTCGGTGGGGCATTGCTGGATCAAGTCGCCTGCATCCGAATTAAAAGTGAAATTAGGTAAATTCTGCACCTTACCGCCATTGTCCATACCACGAATCGCCGTACACCAGCCAAATTGGGTAAATGCTTGCGTCATCAATAAACCATGTTCGTAGGCAGCGTTACTCCATACAAAATCTTTGTCCGATTCAACTATTTGCGAACCATCAGCGCGTGTTTTAAGCTCTTCAAAATCAAAAGATTTAACTGGAACGGTTGCTGAGCCGTAAGGTAATCGAGCCATGGTTTTCGGTAATGTCAGCGCGACATAGCGAGAGTCATCGCTGGCGCGAAATGCATTCCAGCTAGCATAAGCAGGAGAATCAAAACCAGCAGCAACGGGCTTACCGTCAGCGAAAGTCGAGAATGACTCAAAATCAAACATGCTGGCATTGGCGGCAGCGACAAATGGCGAGTGTGATGCTGCGGCAACCTCCCCTAGATAACGCAACAGCGCAACGTCTTCATCACCATAACCAAATTCGTAATCACCAATCAAGGCGCCATAGGGTTGACCACCTGCAGTGCCAAATTCTTCTTGATAAATCATGGTGAAAAATCGACTGCGGTCTATTGCTGGTGCATCTTCGAACTGTTCGAGTAATTCGTCTTTGGTGTAATCCGCTAATTTGATTTTTAGATCTGGTCCTAGCTCACTGTTCTTGATCAGCTTCTGTAATCCTAGCCAAGTACCTTCAAGTTTTTGAAAATCATTATTACGTAATACCAAAGATAACTGCTCTGAAATGTTCTTATCAATTGCCTTAATGGCTTTTTCTATGGTCAGCGTCAAATTTTTATCCCAAGTGACGGTGCCATCCAATGCCTGCGCCGTCAAAATCGACAGTAATTCTTTGGTTGAGTCTGCGGGTGTTTGCGCTGTGGCCGTAATAGCACGCTCAAGAATACTGACCTGCTCTTCAGTTGCTGCTGATGCTTCAGATGACTGTTGTTCGGTAGACATTACTCATCTCCCTCTTTATTTAGTCCAAGTTCTTCTGCTAACCCCTGAATTGCATCAGCACTTTGAAGAACTTCTTTTAAAAGTCGTTCCAAGTCGCGAGAGCGATCGGCTTTACTTAATAGCACTTTTAATTGATTGCGTGTTTCCACCAGTTTTTTGAGAGGTTCAACTTGTTCGACTAGATTTTCTGGGTGGAAGTCTTTCATTGATTTAAAACTGAGATTAACCTCAAATTGGCTGTCATTATCAGCAAGCTTGTTATCGACTTTGTAAGCTAAACGAGGGCTGATCTGCTCCATAACCGAATCAAAGTTATCCTTATCAATGCCTGTAAACTCTCGCTCTTCCAAATCCACTTTCTCTGATTCAGGTTTATGCCCAGAAAAATCACCAACGACGCCAACAACAAATGGCAACTCCTTGGTTTCAACGGCACCATTGGTCTCTACGTCATAGGTAATGCTTACTCGGTTTTTACTCACGCGCTTGTGTTGTGCATTTAATGCCATGATCTTTTCCTATTTGCTATTACTAAATTTCTGCAAACAAAGAAGGGAGCTTATCGTCGATACTGATGAGGATTAAAGCTCCAATTATTAAGTCTTTTACCTATTTTGCACCAGACAGAAGTTTTCCTTGTGGTAAGTTATAGGTGACGATACCGCCTTCTTTCACTTCCCCACCCTCGAGTTCATAATTATGCTTTTGAGAAATCTCAACATAAGACAGAGAAACACTTTCTTGAGGTTGAGCGCCATCTGAGCCACTGACGTTATAGGAAACCAGACGTGCCGCCGTTAATTTCACTTGAAAATACAATTTAGCGCCAGAACCATCAGATTCTGGTTTAGTGAAAGCAATTTCTACCACTTTGCCTTCTTTACCAGGATTAAACAGATATGAAAGTAAATCTTCTGAGGCGCCATCAACTTGCTTAGTTAAATGCACTTCAGTCATTGCAACCATGCCGGAATCTGCGTTATTGCCGTTACCTATGTCCATAGCAACATTGCGAACCCCACCCCAACTATATGAGCGAATAGCAAACCAACCTGTTCCTTCTAAGCCCTCAACTGTAGCGCCGCCTTTGACATCGACACCATCAATTCGCATATAGATACTTGCCATATTTAAGTCCTTACTTCACATTAATCATGTTTGCTCTACCAACTTAACGCTGTTGATTCAGTAGAGTTCACATTTGAAGGTTTTTGATTTAAAGGTGCATCAGCTTTACGTACATCTGACACTTTTGCTTCAACCGCTTTCGTGTTCCCCGTCAGTAAACTAGAATTAGCAGTTGTATTCGAAGTTTTTAATACGGTTTGGGTGTGTGGTGTTTGTTGCGATATTTCTGGCAACATCACTTGATCGCAGTGATCTAAACCGGCAACATTGAAAATCTTATTTAACAGCCCATCCTCAGGTTCTTCCATCATTTCTTTAAGCAAGTTTGGCAGTGACATGCCTCCCCACCGTATAGCCTTTTCAATTAAGAATGACACTGGACTGTGTGGCTCACTTTGACGAAAGTAATCTGAGATTTCTCTTAACTGGTGCAAGGCAATCGTACGGTTCATACTATTCATAGCCGCAGTTTGCGACAGGTTTGGCGCTGAAGATATCAACATTTGTTGACCCATTTCTGCTGGTTGCCCTAATCCAGTTTCAGTTGATGTTTCCTCATTGTGCCTGCCTTCTGAAGCTTGAGGTAAGCCACTCTCATTATCTAATTGAGCTGTGGCAGTATCAGCGAGCTTGATGCCAGTTAAATATTCAATGGCTTTAGATACTTTTGCTACTAACCCTTTAACAAAGTTAAAATTGGGCGATGACACACCGACTGCTTGACAATGTTTCGCTGCGCTAACGGCCAATTTATCTATCGCCGCAGTTGCACGATTTAAGTTCTCCATTTTTGTTGTTATTAAGTCTCGCTCTTGAGCCGCTTGCTGAAGTGTATGCTGTTGTATCTGCCCTGCTTCACCGCGTTTTTCGGCACTTTGATAATGGAAAAAACTCACATCCGCAACCAGTGGTAGCATCAATATCGGAGCATAGAGTAAACTGCTTTCTTCGCTATCCCCTAGTAATTGAAAAAAAGCTTTTAATTTCGCTTTTGCTTGCTCGGTTAGTCGTTCTGACTCCGTTTCCGTTTTTAGTTTATCTTCTGGTAACACAGGGTTTAATTCATCCCAATGTTCATCGACTAGAAAAGCAAACCACTCCAAGCACATTGCAAAACTTTCAATCGAAGGATCCAAGAATAACTGAGCGGCACTAAACCATCCGATAAGCTCAACGTCTCGACTTGATCCTTTAAATACATCAACAAGATCATTGGACAAAGTGCCCCAATTGTTTGTATTTTCATTTTGTAGGTTTTCAAGTTCAGCACTATCTGGGTTCTGGCTCAATTTACGTAGTGATGTTTGTGCTAAATTAAAGCCATTTCGCAACTGCCTAAATGCTGCTTTATCACCTTTCAGGTAATAACCGCAAAATGACTTCTCATTAATCGGCTGAATGAGCGTTTTATATGTATTCTTTGTGAACAATGTCTTTACCTGCTACGGCGTTAGAGTGCTTACGGATTCATACCTGCTCTTATTGCATCACCTCGAGCTTGTGCTGCAATTGAATCTCCTCTGACACTGCCCTCCGCTGCTGCTAAGTCAGCTAATGCTTGAGTCGCTGCCATTTGCTGCTGAGGAGACTTGATCGCCCATGTCGGGATCACGGCAAATTCGTAGCCATCAAGTAATGCTTTTCCACCCGTGAGTTCATTTAAACGGGCACTGACAATGCCATCTTCGCTTCTTAGGCCAACGGAGTAACTATCCAAGTAATCTTCCACATAAGATCCGGATAATTTTTTTAATGTTTCGATATAACTCACGCCTTTGTCATACTGAGCTTGAAAGCTGCCTTTTAGCGTGCCTGATTTATTTAATTTATTAGTTGGTGTAATTAATTGAAGAAATTTTTGCGGATGTGCAACAAAACCTGAACCCATGACCATTGCTGCGATGACCGGTGTCGTAACAACGACATTTTGAAACCAATTTGAAAATGCATCGTGGTCATTAGCCATTGCAGTCATTGAACCGCGATTATCCCACTCTTTTTTAGCACGTTTCAACACGCGTTTTACTAATAAGTACTGTACTATTTTATCAACGGCATCGACGATTCTTTCGAGTATGCCAGTGACAGCGCTAACGATCGTACCAGCCATACCAGCTGCATCTCCAGCAGCTTCTAGCCCAATACTGGTGAACCCCATCACAGTGCCTTTGACACCACCGGCAATACCTACAGCGGAATGCCTTGCTAACGCATTGGCAATGATTGCGGGATGACCACCTAATAACTCCACACCTTTGCCTGCATACATTTGCGTTGCAAAATCTCTGGTTTTCAAAATCGCTTGTTTTACACCTGAATAGATGTCAGCAATGCTTTGTACGTAACCAAAGCCGGGTATAAAAGACGCCAAACTACCTGCAAATTCTGACGTAAGCCACATCCCGAGTTCAGTGACCCACTCTGCTCCTGCTAATAAGTGACCAAAGACAGTTTTGACCTTCTCAATATGACTCTTAAAAAAACCAGCGATCATCCCTTTAATTTTCTCAATAACCGCATCGGTTGCTTCACCGACCACAGAAGCAGCACTCGCTAATTTTTTGCCAACACTGGTTTTTTTTAATAATCCCATTGCGAAATTTTTCGCATCCACAACAGGTTCAGTATTGATAATGAAGTTCCCAACTGCGTCAGGTGAAAACGATAATCTTTTATATTGTTCAGTTTTTGCTAAAAAATACAATGCACCATATCTTGCATCTGCCATTTCTTTAATCTGCGCATCCATTGCCGTATTATCAGCGTTACCTAACAAGGTATTCTTTAAACGACGTTTAAACACTTTAAATTGCATACTATTAATTCCTTAACTTGATTAACAAATAAAAACTAAACAAGTAAAGCGAAAAGCATTAAAGCAAACCATTTGCTTATATAACAAAGCAAATAACAATGATTAACTGGTTGAATGGGTGATATTCACATCTCCACCAATTTGCATTCCCATTCAGGTAAATAGCGAACAAAGCAGCCTAAACAGATGTTTTCAAGCCATAATGCAAATGCGAAGTCGCATCGATTTTACTGCTGTAAAATTATAAGGGTCAAGTAATACTGCGTTTTATTTATTGTATCTAATTATAATGTATTCAACATTTGAATATAAAACATTTAAATGTAAAACATAATAGAACAAGAACACCATAAAATTAAAGCATATAACCCGAAAAAGCCCTAAGGTTTTATTTTTACCAATATAAACTTAATTATATTTTTATTTTATATAGAAGTGATAAATCAATACTGTAATATCAAATCCAGCTTTGATTAGCTTAAAATATATTTATAGTTAAAGGTGTATATTCAATATGGCATCAACTCAGTTTTCGACAGCTCCGCGTCCACTAACCGTAAAAGTCGATGGTTCAGGTCCGTACATCATAACTAAACTCAATTGTACTGAAGAGATGTCGTCAAGCAGTAGCTTGGTCATCGCTCTTGTTTCTGGCGAGCCAATTAATGACGATATATTGGGGAAGTCATTAAATATTGACACAAAGTGTAAAGACGATTGCCGACAATTTAATGGACTTGTTAAGAGTGTTGAATTCATAGAATATAGCCAAGAAAAGGAACTGTATTATTATCAAATCGAAGGCTGTGATCCTCTGTCATTACTTCAATATCGAGTCAATACACAATTATTTCAAAACACCACCACACAGCGAGTAATAGAAACGGTATTAGAACAAGCTGAATTGAAAAGTTATATTAAATTTTCTGTCTCTGGTTCCGGTCAAGAATTAGAATATTGTACACAAATGAACGAAACGGACTTATGTTTCATAAAGCGACTCTTAGCAATGGAAGGCTGGCATTATCGTTTGGATCATTCAAGCTCTAAACCTATTGTTGTCATCGCAGATTCAAATCAAGGTTTTGAAAGTGTCGAAAACAGTACTTTATATTATAAGGATGGGACAATAGATCCCGAAAGAGTGATCACCCAATGGCATCATAAAAGCCACATTGGCACGGCAGCTTTGTTATTGGCAGATCACACTCAAGCATTGGCTGAAGTATTTGAGAGTGATGAGCGTACTAGTGCCGCAAATACTAATCTTTCGGGGCTCTCAAGTTATCGATATGGACAAGGTGTTGATGATAAGAGTTTATTAAGGGACTCTGCCAAGTTACAAATGGAAGCATTGGATGCGCAACGTACTTCTGCAAGTGTGAGCTCATCGATTTCACTGCTTTCATGCGGGTCAAAATTTACCTTAGCGAAACATCCCTCTTCAGAACTAAACCAAGATTATGTGGTGACTTATATTTGTCATATTTTCGAACAATCTGAGACTGGTTATCAGGTTCAATATCAAAATCAATTTCGATGCATTCCTCATTCAATCCCATATCGACCTAGTTACATTGAAAAGCCTGTCGCCAATGGTATTCATACCGCCACAGTCACAGGCCCTAGTGGCGAAGAAGTTTATACGGATAAATCTGGACAGGTGAAAGTTCAGTTTCACTGGGACAAAGCAGGTCAAAATGATGAGAACACTTCTTGTTGGCTGGCTGTTTCTCAAGGAATGGCGAGTAAAGGCTTCGGCATGCAATTTTTGCCACGTATCGGTGATGAAGTGCTAGTTCAATATATCGATGGGAACCCAGATCGCCCAGTGATCATTGGTTCTATTTACAACTCAAGCAATGAAGCTGTTTATTCCACTGCCACTCAGAGTGGCTACAAATCACGAACAACCCCAAATGGCAGCAGTGAAAAAGGCAACGAATTAAGGTTTGATGATCAAGAAGATAGTGAAGAGGTGTATTTACGGGCAGAGAAAGATTTTCTCGTTGAAATTAACAATGATGCTACGACGACAATCACTGGTTTACAGGTAACAACCGTTGAAAAAACAATAGATATGAGCAGCAAGGAAAATTTAACCTTAGAGACTGAAAAGGATTTTTTAGCAAATAGCAAAGGTGCGCTCACGGTAAAAGCAGATAAAGACACGGTTATTCAAGCAGGTTCAAATGCAGAGTTGTCAGCACAATCATCTATTAAAGTGGATGGTCAAGAGGTCTCGATCAGTGGTAAAACTAAGATAGAACTCAGTGTCGGTGCTTGCACATTAGAGATCAGCGCTAGTGGGATCAAATTAGACGCGCCGCAAATTGAAATATCGGGCTCTGCAAAAGCTGAAATGAAGGCGGCAATGGTTACAGTAGAGGGCCAAGCAAAAGCGGACTTAAAAGGCGCTCTAGTGAGCGTTGAAGGCAGCGCAATGACTCAAATAAAAGCAGGCGCTATGGTGCAACTGCAAGGTGGAATAGCGAAGATTAATTGATGAAACTATTAAAAGTCCCCTATGAAAAAGCAGACGAAATTTTTTCATTCTATGAACCTAGAGCTGAAATCATTGAGTTAAGCCTCACAGTGAAATCCCCTTATGAATTATTAATAGCGGCAATGAACAATGAGTTATTTTCAGATGCAGTGATTTATCTTGCCCATGGGTTACCTGTTAGAGAAGCGGTTTGGTGGGCAGCGAGTTGTGCTTGCTTGAGAAATGACTGGAGTGAAGATGAACAAAATGCAATTAGAGCAGCAAAAGCTTGGGTGCACACGCCAGATGAAGCAAGTCGGCGTTTCGCAGAAGATATGATCAAACTTTCGGGATTAGAGTCAGGTGCCGGTTGGGCGGCACAAGCTGCATTTTGGAGTGGTGGCAGTATGATTGCCCCATCAGCGCCAGTGGTAGAGCCACCCGCTTATATTTACGCCCAAGCTGTCGCCGGTTGTGTAAATTTGTCGGCTGTTCTTCCTGATGGTCAGCATGCAGTCGAACGATATCATCGTTCAATGGAAATCGGAGTCAATATCGCACGTGGCGGCAATGGCGAGTTGAAGTGATTAGTTAGAGTTATTTATGAGGATATAAAATGTTTCCAGCTGCACGAGCCACTGATATGCACGTTTGCCCGATGCAAACACCAGCCATTGTACCGATACCTCATGTAGGTGGACCATTGTTGCCCTTACCTACTACTGTGCTTATCGGAAATCTTCCTGCAGCAACCATTGGCCAAATGGCGGTGTGCGTGGGACCTCCAGATAGCGTGATTAAAGGCAGTGCAACAGTACTAATGGCAAATATGCCAGCTGCCAGAATGTTAGACAACATGGCTCACGGTGGCGTTATAATTCTAGGTTGGCCTACCGTATTAGTGGGTGGTTAATCCAAGTTATAGCAGAGTAGCTAGCAGCATTTTGCTGAGTAAAGTATTACTTCATTAAGGGGTAAGAAAGCTTAGTCTGTCAAAAAGAAAGTAACCGTAGTCACAACCCTAACGTCCTTTTCTATCTTTCTAGTATCACCATAACTCTGACCAACATCACGAATAGTAAACCCACCTTGTCTAGCACTACGGATCCCTCCAACATTAACACCGGCGTTCTCAGCGAACTCATTAGCTGCAAGGCGTGCATTTTTTGTCGCCTCTTTAAGCATTTCAGGTTTAATTTGATTTAACTTGGTAAAGTAATACGATGGCGCATTATTTTTTACATTTAAACCCTGAGCAATTAATTTGTTCAACTTAGCCCGAACTTGAGATACAAGTTTAACTTTTGAAGTCTGCACTTCAATTTCGCCAATGAGTGTATGTTTTTCTTCTACTAGATTCTGGTTCTCATCACGAAATTCTTGTCTTTGATAATCGATAACACCTGGCATTATTTCTTGTTTTGAAAATCCACTGTTTTGTAACAACGAAATAATTTTGCTTTGATCTGACTCAGATGATTTATACAGCTCAGGTAAATCAGATTTTTTATTACCGATCACGGTATATTGAATTAACCAAAACGCTTTGTCGGCTTCTACCTTTCGCTCAGCTAGACCTTTCACATCAGCTGTATTCAACGCAATTTTTGCATTATAGAGTGTTTTGCTCACAAAAAATCCAGCTGCCGCAATCCCGAAAGACAAAAAGACTGCCGATACCAAAAGCCCTATATTGTGGTTAGAGTTATTCATCAGTCTCACCATTAAAAACTATGCATCAATGAGATTGTAATGAATAATTTTGAGTAATTAAATGTACATTTTAGTTCGCCTAGATTGCAAGATTTCTAACATGCTAATCACTCATACAATATCGCGAGACGAACTGTTTTATTTAGTTCAAAATTCTATCTTATAAAGTTTAACTATTAGCTATCGTTTTAAGAGTTGGTAGAGTTTTGATCAATGATGATGTGTTTGGAGATACTTCATGAAACTTAAAATGTTGGTCGGTAGCTTAACACTTGTTTTTGTCAACTCCGTAATGGCGTTACCAAATCTCTCTGAACCAAATGATATATTCCCTGTTTATGAAAACATAGTCGAAATTTTAAATTCAAATGATAGCTCGATATTAGAATGCAACCTTGTCGAAGGTAAGCTGGAAGCCTGCGAGTCCAAGAGCGTAAATGGTTTAGTATCGCCATTTAGAGGCGCTGCGGCAGTCGGTTATTTACGTTCCCAAGTCGTTTATGTAGCAGAAAAAGGAATTAATGGGTTATATAGCTTTCAAACAGACAAAGATGGCCACATAGCGTCAAATACAACAGCGATTAGATTACCAACTTATCCTTATGACGATGATAAGGGTGGGAGCATTCTTGAAATAAGGCGATCTGGTTTTTACAATAATGAAGGTTTCTATACTCAACGTTTTTTCATTTCCCGCTCCCCCTCTGATAGTTCGAGTGGATATGGTCAGTTCATAAGCTTAATGTTAGGGGCGGAACAAGCGAAAGTCTCCAACTCAGCAGAGTATTCAGGTGTATATTTACCGGCGTTTTCAGTTGAACAAGGAGAAGCTGCTCATAGTCAAAACATTATCGGTGCGGGGCAAAACGATGGTGTATCTTCCTCGACAAGTGATAGATATCCATTTTCTGGCACAATAAGGGAAAATAACGGGCAGTTTAAGTCATCGCAAAATTCAGGAGGAGCAGCGAATAAGGTAAAAACAATTCTTGATTCAGATGTAGCATCCATTGCTCAGGTCAATGGAAAGTATTGGGTTACCTACAAGAGCCAAAAAAAATTCACTCGATTTGATGATTTTCCAAACAGCAAAGCGATAGATTCAAGTAGTTATGATGCACCAGATAATGGAAATGTAGAGTTAAGAACTGTCAAAACCCGTTTAAATAATAAAGATGAAGTAAATAGTTTTGCAGTATTTGCAAACGATAATAAAGTCGGAATCTGCACAGGGGATTCTGATTTTGAATGTGAGGATGCCTTTCGATATTTAGAGGTATTTGCTGCAAAAAATGATGCCGCTTATATGACAGCGACAAGTTTAACTTCAACTGACTTAGCTGACCACGGTGAAGTTGTTTTTAGGAATTTGAATTATAGCCCTATTAATTCAGATGAAGTTACACTGCAAATGGTCATTCCAGATGATCTAAAAGGTGCTTTTAGTGGTTCATGCCTTAATAAAACCGCTTTTGATAAAAGATCAGCGCAAGGATCGGTCGATGGTAGTGATACTTGCAAGCTTGATTACGATTTTAGATTGTTAACCAATGCGCCACCAATAAACGAAAGCTTTGATGTTGGATTTATCGTTCATGGCGCGTTTGGTGATGTGCCAACCATGTTCACCTTTAATATTGCTCTCCCAACCAGCATTCCTCATTTGCAGTTTGAAAATAATGGAACGGTTTTAAATCAGTTGAACTTAAATGCTGGTGATACGGGCTCGATTGATATTGTTTATGTTTCTAACCAATCTCAAAGTATGACACCCAATATTCGTTTTTTGAATGGTATTGATAATAGTAGTTTATTTCGAAGCTATTTTACTGATACAGGATGTTTGGCAAGCCCCCCTCCTCAGTTGAGCGCAGGCAAGAAATGCACACTGAGCTTCCACATTCCTGCCAAAGTAAATAGCGTTAATTACACCATAAGCCTTAACAATCCAGCAGGAGTTCCAGCTGATGATGGTGTGTTACCAGTAGAGTTATCTTCAAAAGGGAATGTCATCCTTCACTTACCAAGCGGTAATCAAAACATTGAGCACATATCCAGCCTTCATGAATTATCGATTCATTCTGGTGGTAATCAAACAGTTCGATTTACTAATGTTGGATCGGCGACTGCGCACAGCTTTAATGTTAACTTTATACAACCTCAACAACAGCATATTCCTATCCTGCTTGAAGGATCGTGTAAAAATGATCCGGCTCCAGATTTATCTGCACTTGGAGGGAGTTGTGATTTGGTAATAAAACTAAATTCCAGCGCTTCTTCCGTTTCTGGCCGCTTTACTTTGCATGTTGCTGGTGATGATATAGACAGTTATGATATTCCACTTACAATTAACGAGTTTCCGCATGACAAAGGATTATCAATTGTGGACTCGAATACGCCTTCCCTCAGTAATATCGAAATGAGTCAGATGTCAAACGGTTTCCTTACTTTGACTAATTATACTGGCTACCAACTTAGTGATTTAAAAATCACCCTTCCTTTTATAAGTGGTCAGGTTTTCTATTATAACGAGAATAATGATAAATCAAGCAACTGTTTGGCAAATGATACGCCAACTAGGGTAATTGATACTTCGTTAGCGCCACTTGAAAGCTGTAAACTCTATTATCATGTCGCTTCGAGTTATACCGCCAACAAACAAGATGTGAATATCAATTTTAGATATACAGACAACAATACCTCGGTAGAAAATCACGAGCAAGCCCCCATCCACTTTACTAATCAACCAGCTATCAGGCTCAGCGAATCGAACCTTGAAACAGGTCTTAAAACGGTAGAACTCGATGCTTCTATACCGCAACAAGTAGTAGTCTTTACCAACGAGCTGAGTTATACCGTCGAGAATTTTACCCTTGGAGTTGATAAAGTATTATCCAGCATTACAAGTAAAAATGATTGCCAAAATAAACCATTAGGAACAGGAGAATCTTGCAGTATTACCTTCACATTAAATGATTTCAGCCCATTAATAGGTAAATATCAATTGCTCCTAAAGGCTGATAACCTTGAAGATAATAGTGTTCCTCTCAATATTAACATGGCCCAGACAGATACTGTTGAAATTGATAATAACGGTGTTTACTTATTATCTGTGGACTCAACGGCTTATTATCCAAATAGTAATGGTACAGATGGGCACTGTAAATCAGGTCCTTGCTATAGCACGCAATCAACCGGTTGGTATACAAATCCAAATCACAGTGCTATTACAGGCGTTTCTGGGCGCGATATTACAATGTACATGATGGCAGGATCATCAGAGTCATTACCGTCATGCGATAAGGGGAAAATTAGTTGCACAGGTTCAACCCTGATCCATTCTTGCCAATATTATGCAGATGATACAGGTAACCCTGCAACTGCCCAAAATCAGTGTTTGAAATACAACAAAAGATAAGTGACCGAAGTTTCTTAGCAATGGATGGAAGGTTAGAAACTCGACTGTTGATTCCGTCAACTGAAAAAGTTTTTTATCAACGTATATAACAAACTCATTGATTTTATAAAAGAAAAGCATTTACTAACTCTTCTTTATAAAGCGGCTTACTCTCGGGTTGTTGAGGCTATTTTATACATTCACTAATAAACAATAGTGACGACAATAAAGGATAAAAGCAAAACGAAAGACACCTTAGCCGAAAAATTTTGTTGTAACTGTTCTTATCTAGACAGGTAATGAGCTTCACAAAGAAGTGTCATATGCGGCACAAAGCAGCTTTGCGTTTTAAAACGCCGCTTGCCCAGCATTTATTGATAGCAATTTGAGTGATGGGGAATAATATCAGCTATGGAATTAAATAGGTATACGAACCAAAAACTTAACTCTAAGACTTTAATATTATGAAATAAGTCCCTAGCTGTAATTATATCGGAATACTTATAAGTTTATTATCTTTTTTTATCAGCACCCAACTTAATGCTACAGAGGCAAATGGAACTCAATATCACGCGATTCCCGTTAAGCCTTTATCAGCAAAATCAAATAATAACTTTTCAACCTCTGTGTTGCCCAGTTCAGGAAGTAGTTTTTGCAGAGTGAATAACGGTCTTAATAGTAACAGCTTTCCTATTATCAATATTTCAGTGAGTTCATATATTAATGTTGCGTTTGTTGGCAAAAAAAGTATCGGGATTGGACCTAATAATCACTATCAAATATTTCAATTAACTCCCGATGAAACACCTGCCCAATTAATAATCAATGATCCGGCAACAAACCAACAAATCTTTAATGGTCTGATCAGTGATATGGTTGGGCTAATTTGTGATAGTACGCAATGTAATCCTTGGAGTTAGCATACAAAAACACAGTACTGATACGGATAAGTCAAACATTATGTTAAGAAGTATCACTATGATTAAACAAAAGCTACTCAATCAACTTCCTGTAATTATCGCATTAGGCACTTGTTCGATATTCACATCAGCAGCACAATCAGATCAGCTAAATGAAACCAGTAAGTTACAGAATTTCCCGATTGTTTCGTACTCTAAACCCGTCAGCAATTTTTCGGCCTCTGATGCACCGAGCACTGGCAAGGAACTTTGTGAACAAAAACCTGCTTGGAGTAGTAACTGCTTTCCTTTTCGGAATACGTCCTCTACTTCACTGATGATGATCAAATACCAAGAAGGAGGAGCTGTACACCTTAATGTCAATGTTTCAGCGCGTACCAGAGTTAACAATTACGCCCCGACAACTGATGTTACCGTTATCAACACTACCACCAATAAACAAATGTTTGATGGTTCAGTGGACGATTTGGTGGGGGTAACTTGTGATAGTACTCAATGTGAGCCTTGGAAATAAGGCATTCCTTAAACTAGAGGATAGAGAATGAAATACGTTAACCTATCTATATGTGTGGGAGTAAGTCTTCTAGGCTTCTTTCCTCTAATTTGTTTTACATTGCAAGCCGCCACAATGAAAGACTCATCAAGCGCGCTTATTAGGCCATTAGCGATAAGAGCAGAAAGCAATTTTTCATTAAGTCCAACTTTTATGAATGGCAAGGAATATTGTCAAAATGAGATTGGTGCTAAACTCAATTGTTTTCCCTTTCAAAATGTCTCTTCCAATTCATACATGAACATTACTTTTGAAGGAACGATTCAAGCAGTCCCAATGTTCCAAAGAAAAGGGGTTAAACTAAATTATTATACTGTTGCCACCCATGTTACTGTTTTTAATCCCGTTCAGAGCAAAACCATTTATGATGGCAACCTCTACGATATGGTTGGCTTGTTTTGCGATTCCGACCGCTGCACCCCATGGAATTAGGACTATTTTACTGACTTCAATATCAACTCTAAATCTCGCAGACTTTATACCGCTTAACTGTAGCTGAACGTTAACTCGTATTCATTTGAAAATTACCATTTCACCATCAAAATACACTCTTTGATGGTAGCGTACCTAAATATTCGTGTTTCTATCAATTGCTTTCCGATTCATCAGGAATGGTTAAATCAATATCATCCAATTGCATCGCAGGCACTTCAGGTTCCTCGTTTACTGCTTCGGTAATGACATTTTTCTTAGCTGCAGCCATGGCCTTTTTCATAACTTGTCGCTTTCGCCAAATTAAGACGCCGATAATACCTGAAATTAATAAAAAGACATTAATGCCAATAATCCAAAGTAACACACGTTTTTTGGCTTGCTCTTCGTTTGCTTTATCTTCTTGCGCTTTTTTAGCAGCAATTTCTGCCGCGGAAGGGCCAGGTGTTGGCGGTGCAGAAACAGAAAATGACAGTTCAGGCATTTCGAGTACAATTTCTCGTCCATCAATTGTGGTCGAGACTGCTGTGCCCTTTAACAAATAGCTGCCGTATTCCTCAAATTTAGGTAACGTCATCAAAGTATTTTCTTTTATTAGGTTATCGAAAATAAATTTATCCTTTATTCCCGCTGGTCCTGAAAGCGAATACTCGATATGCGTTTGGTTAAGCTTAATTTTACTGGTATCAACCATTGCGTTTAATTGATAACGCAACGACGATATCTTATCAGGTTTGATGACGCTGACGGTGATCGGAGTAGCATCAAGATGAACCGTCATCGTAAATTGGCGTGCGAAGACTTCATTGGTAGCTTTAACTGATAAGAAGTACTTTCCTGGCTTCATACTGAATTCAAAATTACTGGTAAAAACACCATCATCAGGATATTCATCCAGTAAGCGTCCATCATCTTTATAAGTACCAAGTCGCTCAGGTTTAATAACGATGGAATCGGTATCCAACTTCAATGACGCATTCCAGTCCACCAAATAATCAAGTCCGGGTAGCCTCATTAATTGACCATCCGTATTCAAATTAGCCGTGACTTTTAAACGTTCACCACGAAATAATGGTTGTGGCAAAGGTTGAACATTAATATTCAGCTGACTTATTTTTTGAATTTTAGAACCTTCAACGACCCGACCTATTAATTGCCAAGGACCTGCCGTAGGGTTTGGTATTGAGATAATATCTCCCGTTAACCCATCAACCCATTTAACATTTTTAGGGTGACGGCTGGAATACCATTTACTGCCATCAGGCCGTACAATAATGACGGGAGACGAACCATATTCTCGTTGCACAAATAAGGTAACATGCGACACCATATGGTCAATGCGAAAACGATTGGTCAATTCAGATGCTGTTTCAAGGTTTTTAGCTTCCGCCTCGGCAGTATTCACTGCGGAACCAAATAAAACGATCAATAAACAAAAAATAACCCGCATAAGTGACTTTTTAGCCTCTCCAAAGACAACTTCCTGATTTTTCGACCAGATCTAAACGCTGTTCGTGCTTTAATAGTTCATCGGCAGAAGCCATTATGACTTTAAGCTTTTCTCTGTCTTGAGGTAAACGTCGAATGCCACCACCTTCTTGCCCTGCTTTTTCGTTGTTTAAGTTAAACTTGGTTTGTCCACCTGTCATTAACAAGTAAACATCAGCCAAGATTTCAGCATCTAATAATGCGCCGTGTAAATCACGATGCGAGTTATCTATTCCATAACGTTTACATAATGCATCAAGGTTATTTTTCTGACCGGGATGTAAAAACTTAGCAATTTCAAGTGAATCAACAATCGAGCAAATCTCTTCAGATTTGGGCCCTTTAGGTTGCAACATCGAAAATTCATAATCCATAAATGAAATATCGAAACTGGCGTTATGTGCCACAATTTCCGCGCCATCAATAAACTCAATGAACTCTGAAGCAATTTCTGCGAAACGAGGTTTATCTGCGACAAAATCGTTAGTGATACCATGAACACTGATCGCTTCTTCATCGATCAACCGATCTGGGCGTATATATTGGTGATAATGGCGACCAGTCAAGCGGCGATTGATCACTTCCACACAACCGATTTCGATAATACGATGACCTTCATAAACTGGACCACCACTCTGATTCATACCTGTTGTCTCAGTATCGAGAATAATTTGCCTGTCGGCTTTAGAAACAATATTCATTGGCTTTGGTGTATACTCGTTAACAATTTATGACTATGGTAACAACTTGATGAGCGAACTGAAACTGATACATATTTTTACTGATGGTTCATGTTTAGGGAATCCAGGGCCTGGTGGCTATGGAATTGTTATGAAGTATAAATCACATTTGAAAGAAATGAGCGGTGGTTTTGCCTTAACAACCAACAATCGAATGGAATTATTAGCGCCAATTATTGCGTTAGAAGCGTTAAAAGAACCATGCAAAATTGTATTAACCAGCGATAGCCAATATATGAGACAAGGGATCACCCAATGGATACATGGCTGGAAGAAGAAAGGTTGGAAAACAGCCAATCGCACACCAGTGAAAAATGTTGATTTATGGCAGCGCTTAGATGCGGCACAAGAGACCCATCACATTGATTGGAAATGGGTAAAAGGTCATGCAGGTCATATTGAAAACGAACAATGTGACAAGCTTGCACGAGACGCCGCTGAAGCCAACCCCACTGACATTGACGAAGGTTATCAGGCTTAAATTTATTTACTGCTCTACTCGTTTCTAATAAGGTATTTCTTATTAGCCTTTAGTGTTCTTCCAGCTATCGGTGCAGTAGACCAATTGGGGGCTCGTTTCTTCTTCCAAATATGGGAGGGAGTCAACGGGCATTCAATTTTACGTGCATTAATAACATAAAACGAACCCATAAATGGCAACCAAGAATGCATCCAAGATTGTAAAAAAGTATTGTCTGCATAGTTTCCAAGTAATGAATGATAAATTATACGTTTTTGTTCAATCACTTGAAAACCCAGCACTTCTAACCAATCTCTTACTCTTTCAGGTGAAAAAAAACGTCCACTCCATGGAAAACCGTGACGCTTCCTAGGTAAAAATTTTCCTATGGCTAATGAGCTGATGGGATTGCATCCAACAATAATAAGATGCCCACCCGCTATCATGACTCGATTTATTTCACGAAGCACCTTAAAGGGATTAGTCTCAAACTCCAATAACAAATTCGCAAGTACACAATCGATTGAATGATTAGCGATAGGTAAATGTGTGTAATCAGCCAAAACATGGGCTAACGGTGTTTCAGACAAACTAAATTGATGATCTATTGATGAAGTATGAGTATTCATTGCTGCTGACAGCGGACCAAGCTTTAGCAAATGATAACCAAAAGCTTGCGATAACGAACACGCAAGTTGTTGTTCAATGGTTTCTTTGACCACATCTCCGTGAGGAAGTTGTTCCCAAGTCGTTGGCTTAAACTTTGTCATAATTCCATTTTTATCATTCGCAATAATTTTGAGTATAATCGCAACACTTGTACACTAACAGTAATATAAGTGTCAGCCCAAAGAATTTTAAATATGCTAACAATAACTCCGATCAAAGCATTTAATGATAATTACATCTGGTGCATTATTGGCGATAATAACCAAGCTTATGTTGTCGATCCTGGCGCATCGGAACCGATTGTGCAATTTCTACAATCACAACAATTGTCATTGGCAGGTATTTTAATTACTCATCATCACCATGACCATATTGGCGGTATCGAGCAATTACAAAGTTCAACCAATGCTACTCTACCTATTTTCGGACCAAAATCTGAGTTTATCCCACAAGTAACGCATATTGTTAGTGAGCAAACAAGATTACAACTGCCCTATATCAATTGCGAAATTCAAATCCTTGAAATCCCCGGCCATACACTTGATCACATAGCATTTTTGATAGCGGATAATTTATTTTGCGGCGATACCTTGTTTAGTGGCGGTTGTGGTCGAATTTTCGAGGGTACGCCAACGCAAATGTGGCAATCATTGAATAAGTTAAAACGGTTACCTATATCGACAAAAGTTTTCTGTGCTCATGAGTACACGCTAAATAATTTATTGTTTGCTGAACATGTTGACCCCAAAAACCTTGAACTACGAAGTTATATCAATTGGGTCAAACAGCAAACATCTTCCGAGCAGCCGACGTTACCAAGCACCATAGCCAATGAATTAAAGATCAACCCTTTTTTGAGATGCGATAATCAATTGATACAAGGAGCAATAGCTCAATACTATCATCATCAAAAAATAGTAACAGAAGCGGCTTATTTCTCAGATTTACGAAAATGGAAAGACAATTTCTAGAATTTCAATTAGAATGTTCGACTTTGAACAAAAAATACGCGTTAAGGAACACCTCGTAATCATGAGAAAGACTTACTATTTTGTTGCTGGTTGCTTTATTTTTCTAACAGGCTGCCAAACGTTAGACAACAACGAGTTGAAGCCTCAACAACAAACAAATCAAACAGCTAAAATAGTAGAACCAATTGAGCCTAAAGTTGATGTGATCCCAGCAAAGGTTAAGAAAATTGATACTTGGACGCGAATTAGAAACGGAATGCAATTTGCAGTTCCCAATAAAAAATTGGTACGCCAACACCGTAATTGGTATTTAAAGCACCCTAAACATTTAATGCGGGTTTCAAAACGTGCTCAACCTTACATGCACCTCATTGTGGAAGAGGTTGAAAAGCGTGGGTTGCCATTAGAGCTAGCCTTACTGCCCATTGTCGAAAGTTCATTTGATCCATTTGCTTACTCTCATGGTTCGGCGTCTGGTCTATGGCAGTTCACATCACCGATGGCACGACATTTTGGTTTAAAAATGAATTGGTGGTATGACGGTCGTCGCGACGTATACGCATCGACCATTGCCGCTTTAGATATGCTTGAATATTTATATCGTAAAACCAACCAAAACTGGCTTTACGCTATCGCAGCTTATAATACTGGCGAAGGTCGTGTTTTACGTGCAGTAAGAAAAAATAAAAGACTCGGCAAGAACACTGACTTTTGGTCGTTGGATCTGCCAACCGAAACTGAACGCTATGTGCCACAACTGATTGCCCTTGCGGACATCATTAAAAATTCAGATAAATATGGAATCAAACTCGCGCCTATCCCGAATACGCCACAGCTTAAGCCGATAAAAATTGATTCTCAGATCGATCTCGCACTCGCAGCAGAATTAGCGGAAATGACCACTGAAGATTTATATAAGTTAAATCCTGGCTATAATCGCTGGGCAACCAGTCCGAAAAATTCACATTACTTGTTATTACCCATCGATAAAGCAGACCTATTTGAGCAAGCGTTTAACAATACAGACCCTAAAGATCGCTTGAAGTGGGAAAGATATCAAATCAAAAGCGGTGATAGCATGAGCGTGATTGCTAAACGCTTTAATACCACCAATAAAGTTATACGCAGCATTAATAACTTAAAAAGCAATCAAATCATCGCTGGTCGATATCTGTTAATACCAATTTCAGCTAAAAATGATGATCATTATACCTTAACCGCCAAAGCACGCTTAAAGCGTAAACAAAACATAACTCGTGGAAAAGTTAAGTTGAATTATCGAGTTCAATCTGGTGACTCGCTTTGGACAATTGCAAAAAAGCACCAAGTAAAAACATCAGAATTAGCACGTTGGAACCACATGGCACCGAAAGATAAATTATCGATAGGAAAGAACTTGGTAATTTGGAAAAAGGACTCTGGCACAAAAGGGGTTATTCGCAATGTGAAATATAAGGTTCGCTCAGGTGATTCACTCGCACGCATCGCCAATAAATTCAAAGTAAAAATTAATGAATTGCGTAAATGGAACCAATTAGAGAATGCGAAATATCTACAACCAGGTCAAATGCTAAAGCTTTATGTTGATGTTACTAAAATTTCATCCGCGCGATCGCTGTAATGTTTGAGCAACCATCGCTAACAAATTTCACTAACGCAGACAGAATACTGCATATTGTTGCCTTGATCCCTGAGGGTAAGGTATGCAGCTACGGTAAAGTTGCCGATTTAGCCGGACTTCCTGGCCGTGCTCGTTTTGTTTCTAAAGCATTAAAACAAGCGAATAGTGAGCTTGGTTTACCATGGCACCGAGTCATCAATAGTCAGGGCAAAATTTCATTCGCAAAAGATACTCCTGCTTTTCGTGATCAAATTGAACGACTACGATTAGAGGGTGTCGAAGTAAATTCAGGTAAGATTAAACTGCCTAAGTTTGAGTGGAAACCTGATTTGATCACCTTGCTAATGGAATTACCCTTTTGAATAAAAACAAAATTTTTATCACCAGCTTATTTTTCTTTGTTTCATTTTGTTTTTCTGCTTTATTATCTGCAGCGCCTCTTTGTCCATTAGTTCCTCACACTGCCGAGTATCGTGTTTTCTATGGTGATAAATCGATTGATTTAGGAAAAGCACGATTTCAGTTACAACTTAATGGCGATCGTTTTTTATATCAATTTGACAGCGCGCTCTCATTACTTGCATTAAGCGATAAGAGACATGTAACTAGTGAGTTTTCTGTGTCAAAACATCATATTTTTCCAATTCGCTATTTCCATGATCGCACAGGCTTTGGCTCAGATTATCAAGAACAAATTGTCTACCTAAAACAACAAGGCAACATTATCAGTCGTTACAAAGGTGACACCAAAAAGTACCCTTATGCTCCTAATTTATTCGACTCGATGTCTTTGCTAATGCAGCTACGTCTTGACCTTATGTACGGCAAAGGTGAATTAAAGTATAAGTTATTAAAGGGAAAGAAAATCGATGATTACCAATTCAAAGTGTTAAATCAAAATACCATCAAATTAGCAAGCAATAGCTACAACACGGTAAAACTGGAAGTCGTTCGAAAATCAAAAAAGCGCCAAACATACATTTGGCTGGCGCCTGAATTGGGATATCTTCCTATCAAGGTTTCCCACTATAAAAAAGGTGATAAACAGCTAGAAATTCAGCTTATTAATCAATCTTTTTTGAACTCAACAGTTCACCACGATAAAACAAATTCCACTCTCCCGCCTTCATAATCGACCACTGTTCATTAGTCGTTAACGGTTTCGTTGCAATTACGGTAACCACATCGTTCGGTGTTGTTTCTTTATAAAAGTCAACAGTGACATCTGTATCGCTAAGGGTGGCTTCACCAAAAGGCGCACGCCGGGTAATATAACAAAGGTTGTTGCCGCAAAAACTCATGAGATGTTTGCCATCACTTACGATCATATTAAATACACCCAACTGACGTATTTCATTGGCAAGCTCTCCCATGTATTCAAAAACCGCTAATAGATTTTTTGGTTTTTGCTTACCAAATTTTCGTTCTACCTGCTCGAGGATCCAACAGAAAGCAAGTTCACTGTCAGTTTCACCAATAGGCAAGTGATAATCAACTTTTAATGCTTCTTGATAATCACTTAGCTGACCATTATGAGCGAATGTCCAATTTATTCCCCAAAGGACGCGGTTAAATGGATGAGTATTCTCTAACGAATTACCACCACGATTTGCCTGACGTATATGACTAATAACCGCTTCACTTTTGATAGGGTATGTTTTAATTAGATGTGCGATATGAGATTCACTGCTGGGATTAACATCTTTAAAAATACGGTTGCCTTTACCTTCATAAAAAGCGATCCCCCAACCATCAATATGAGGTCCTGTTACACCGCCTCTTTCCACTAGACCAGTAAAACTAAATACGATATCCGTAGGTACATTGGCGCTCATCGCCAGAAGTTCACACATTTAACTTGCTCAAATCTTAATTAAAAAATAGTAAACACCATTTTAGCCTGTGGATAATATTATCGCTAGCATGAATGTA